>NZ_JBHVSI010000001.1:0-471022 GCF_042885335.1 Neobacillus sp. NPDC058068
GCTAAAGCGCCTGCGGGGTCTCACCTGTCCCGCTGCTCCCGCAGGAGTCTCGCGCCTTCCACTCCAATCAACATTGTGCTCAAAATCAACAAAGTATTTTAACACAGCCATTATAAAAAATGAGTGACAGGCACCGTCCAATAGTTGGATGGTGCCTGACACTGCTATTTCAGGCGGAAAAGTCTTTGTGGACGGCCGACTGTTCCATATTGCAGGAATTCCTCAGCAATTTCCTGTTCGATTAGGTAATCCAAATAAGCACGAGCAGTTGAGCGGCTAACTCCGGCTATTTGGGCAATTTGGGCTGCACTGCGCAGCTGAGAATCTTGTATTAAGGATTGTTTCACCCTTTCTAAAGTGCGGAGGTCAAGACCCTTGGGCATCTGTTCCTCTGCATGAGACTTTGGGGCTCGATATTTTTTCAGACCTTCTACAAAATTTTGGTCTAGCTGGCTGCTAGAAAGCAAGTGGAATTTATACTGACTGTATTTCTTTAGCGTCTCTTTCAATAAATCTAGTCTAAATGGTTTGATTAAATAATCAAAAATGCCTAATCTAAATGCCTCTTCAATAATATTGATTTCAGTTGCGGCTGTAATCAAAATGACGTCGCAAGGAAGGTTCCTTGAGCGAATGTCACGTAATACTTCAAGACCTGAACGATCAGGCAAATAAACATCAAGCAAGAGTAAATCGGGATTGAGCTCGCTGGAAAGGGACATCGTTTCTTCAAAGTTTTTGGCAACCCCGATAAGCTTATATCCTTCCTGTTGATTAATATATTTGCCATGAAGATTGGCGATCATGAAATCGTCGTCAATGACTAATACACGTTGCTGTACTCCACTCATTTCAATTCCTCCCCTACAGGCAATGTTACCACCATGTTTGTTCCTTCTGAACTACTCTCGCAGGTAATGAATCCATTAATAATTGATATTAACCGAGTAATAAATGCTAAACCATATCCGCGTCCTTTCCCTTTTGTCGTAATTCCATCTTTAAATAGTGAATCTTTGATCGCTGAATCTATTCCGGGTCCGTTATCATTAACATGTATTTCTAGTTTATTTATTTCTTCTTTAATAAAAATGGACACAAGACTATGTTCATGCTGAAAACCGGATAGTTGAATCGCTTCGAACGCGTTTTCGACCAGGTTCCCTAATATCGTAATGACAATCTCTCGATATGGGCAGTTCTCAGACACAAAGGATTCGTTAATAATATTTAAGTGAATTCCAAGCTCCTGAGCTCGATGTGCTTTACCAACTAAGATTCCAGCAATCGCCGGGTCGCGGACCTTTGTCAAATAATACTGGATTGTATGTTGATAGTCTTCATTTTCTTGTTTAATAACCGATTCTGCCAAATCATATTCAGACATTTGGATCAGTCCTGAAATTAAATGTAATTTGTTCATGTATTCATGTCTTTGACTCCGTAATGTATCAACGTATTTTCCAATATCGTCCAAATGCTGGTCGATTTTTTCAAGTTGAAGCTTGTCCCGAAAAGTGCTGACCGCACCAATCACTTTGTCTGACATTATGACTGGTACCCAATTAGAAATGACAAGCGAATTGCCGACAATCATCGGCTGATCATTTTGAGGAATTCCTTTTTGGAGAACATCAGGCAAACTGCTCATCGGTAAAATCGCTGCAAGTTTGGTTCCGATTAGTTCCTTATCGTCCATCCCAAGCATTTTTTTTGCTTCACGATTGCATGTAACAATTATTCCATCACTATTGACTGCGATAACTCCTTCACGAATGGCCTCGAAAATGGCAGATTGCTTTTCCATTTCAAAGGCTATTTCATAAGGTTCCAAATTAAAAATTTGTTTTTTGACATGGCCAGATAAGAAATAGGCACCTGTCAAACCGAAAAGTAGGGTAATCAGCCCAATGCCGATGAATTTTCCTAAAAACGGGTATAGTTGATGCCAAATAATTTTATCAAGAAAACCGACGGAGACAATTCCAATTTGTTGATGATTTTGGTCAAAGATGGGTGCTTTTCCCCGTATCGAGTATCCGAGTGTTCCTTTTGCTTTTGTGATACTTTCTCCGCCTTTAAGAACAATATCGTTGTCTTCGCCCACCATATATTCTCCAATTCTTGCCCGATTCGGGTGGCTATAGCGAAGAGTTTCCATATTTCCGACAACAATAAATTCTGCTCCGGTTTTCAAGCGGATTGCCTCTACAATTGGCTCAATTTCTAAAGATGGATGTTGTTCATCAAATGCATTAATAATTTGTGGTAAACTGGCAACTGTTTTGGCTAAAGTAAGGGCTCGTTCGCCGGTTTCTGTAAATTTATTAGAAACAAACATATAGGAAAAGGCCGAAATGACTAGAATCAGGACGAAAAGAATATTGAAAGAAACAAGCCAATTGATTTTACTTCTTAGTGTCATTTTTTTTATAATCTGCATGCCATTCACCTTTTATAATTTTTCAAAAAGAAAGAATATACAAACAGTTTAACAATAATAAGTAAACACACAAAGCCTTTTTCGCTGCCAATATCGCCAAAACTGTAAAAATCGTTCTTATTGAACTATTTACCATAATATATCACCTTTCTGAAAATTCTTATAATATTTTGGTAAGCGCTATCAAAAAGGGGGTAATGGTAAAAAATGATTGAATTAATCGGGGCCAGTAAGGAGTTTATCAAGCCTTCTGGCGAGATCCACACGGTCTTAAACAATATTAATCTTAAAGTAGGGAAAGGCGAGTTTTGTTCCATAGTTGGGCCAACAGGATGTGGGAAATCAACGACATTAAATTTAATCGCTGGTTTTGAACAACCTTCAAGAGGAACGGTTCAAATTCAAGGAACAAAACTGCAAGGAATCAACAAACATGCAGCATGCGTCTTCCAAACGGAGAATGCCTTTCCATGGAAAACGGTAATTGACAATGTTTCTCTCGGTTTAAGATTAGATGGTGTCAAAAAAGAAGAGGCCTATAGCGAAGCAAGGAAATGGATTGAGAAGGTGGGGCTTAAAGGTTTCGAAGGACATTATCCTCACCAGCTCTCAGGAGGAATGAGAAAAAGGGTTGCCTTGGCGCAATGTTTAATCACGCAGCCTGAAATCCTGTTAATGGACGAGTCCTTCTCTGCTCTAGATGTTCATACGAGGGCGCTAATGGAAAATGAACTCCTATCTATCTGGGAAGAAACTTCAGCATCTGTCATCTTCATCACACACGATTTGGAAGAAGCGATTGCCCTAAGTGATCGAGTAATCGTGTTGACAGCTGGCCCGGCGGCAACGATAAAAGGGGATTATCGTATCGATCTGGCAAGACCGCGAAATGTATCAGAAATTCGCTTTGACCCACAGTTCATGAAACTGCATGAGCAAATTTGGAATGATTTACGAGATGAGGTGTTCATTAGCTATGCACACGCAAACAATGCTTGACAATAAACAGGATGAAGTTTTACTTCGCAAAAAAGAATTACAAATGAAAGCAGCAAAAATCAAGATACGAAACCTAAGCCTGCAAATTGCAGTAGCAGTGATTATTTTCGGTTCTTGGGAGTTTTTGGCCTCTAATCGATACATTGATCCATTCTTTTTTTCCAGTCCAGGTGCGATTGTAAATCAGATTAAAGAATGGATTTTCGAAGGAACGAGCCAAGGTCCGCTATATATACATTTCGTCGTAACCTTTGAAGAGACGATTCTATCCTTTATAATCGGTGTGATTTTAGGGGTACTTGCAGGCTATGCGTTAGGAAGCAATGATATTCTTGCTGTTATCTTTGGACCTTATATTCAAATGCTAAATGCCTTGCCAAGGGTTGTTTTAGCACCGATCTTTATCATTTGGTTTGGATTAGGAATGCCTTCGAAAATAGCGCTTGGCGTAACACTTACCTTTTTTATTGTATTTTTCAATGCCTTTCAAGGAGTACGCGAGGTCGATCGCAACTTGCTAAATAATGCTCGTTTACTGGGGGCAAACAAAAAGCAGTTGGCCAAACATGTTATTATTCCTTCCGCATTGACATGGATATTATCAAGTCTCCATGCGAGTTTTGGCTTCGCCCTTGTGGGTGTTGTTGTCGGAGAATTTATCGGTTCGACAAAAGGGTTGGGATTTCTTATTGCTCAAGCTCAAGGTGCATTTAATACAACCGGTGTTTTCGCTGGAATGGTGATTTTATCGATTACTTCATTACTAGCCACTTGGGGTGTAGGTAAACTCGAGAAACGGTTTGTTGCTTGGCGGTTTGTCCGTCAATAATGGAAAATTCCTAAAGCTATTGTACTTGTGATTCCGCAGGTAAAACTAGAAAACAACTTTTAATTAAATGGGGGATTGTTAAATGTTAATGAAAAAATTTACACTATTAGGAACTTGTTTTGTCCTTCTCCTTGGGCTGTATTTGGCTGGCTGCAGTAATACTGAAAAGACAGCCGGATCAAAAAATGGCGATTCTTCTTCTGAAAAGCTTCCAAAAGTGAAAATAATGGTCGGCGGTATGGAAAAAATCATTTACAGCCCGGCTAAATTAACGGAGAATTTGGGTTATTTTAAAGAAGAAGGACTTGATGTGGAGCTATCGAGTACAGCCTCAGGAGTCAATTCAGAGCAGGCCTTAATCGCTGGTGAGGTTCAAGGTGTAGTAGGGTATTATGATCACACCATCGATATTCAATCACAAGGAAAATATATTCAAACCGTTGTCCAATTTGGACTAGTTCCTGGTCAAAGATTAATGGTCTCGAATAAGATAAAGAATGAAATCAAATCCTTAGGAGATCTTAAAGGGAAAAATATTGGAGTTACAGGTTTAGGTGCTTCAACAAACTTTTTAGCAAGTTATTTGGTGACAAAGGGCGGGAATAGTCCACAGGATTACGTCCCAGTTCCTGTAGGGTCAGGCAGCCCCTTGATTGCGGCAATGGAGCAGGGGACGATTCAACTAGCCGTTACATCACAGCCTACGATTGCCTTGCTAGAAGCAAAAGGTCTTGCTACTTCTCTCAAGGATATGGAAAGTCTTGATGGAACAAAGGAGACGTTAGGTGGCACCTATCCAGCTTCAAGTTTGTACATGAGCAGCGATTATGTTCAAAAGAATCCAGAGGTAGCGCAGCGGTTAGCGAACGCTTTTGTAAAAACGTTGAAATATATCAACTCACACAGCGCCGAAGAAATTGCTGACCAACTACCAAAGGAATATTATGCAGGGGATAAGGATTTATATTTGAAGGCGTTAGAAGCCAGCATGTCGATGTTTTCACCTGATGGGAAAATGCCTGCCGATGGACCGGACAAAGTGTACGAAATATTAACTACATTTAAGCCAAAACTAAAAGAAGCGAAAATCGACTTAAGCAAAACCTATACAAATAAATTCGTTGACAAAGTAAAATAAAAGCAACATCTTCATTCTTTTTAAGAAAAGCAATAAATAAGTGTCAGGCATCGTCCAAAAACTTGGATGGTTCCTGACACTTTTTGCATTTAAAGTTTCGTTTAAAACAAAAAGTTGCGCGCAGGCAAAAAATATTTACAAGTACAAGAAACCATGTTACTATACTTGCATATATATAAATGAGTAAACGAGATTTCTTAAAAAGTTGCATTAAGGAAACTGATTTAGTTTGATGCAATTTTTAAAGGGGGAATGATTGATGAGTACTCAAACGCAAACAAAACCTGCAATGGAAGAGCAGGGTTGGCTAAAGAAAAGCTCAAATAAAAGTTTAGAAGAGGTTAATAGCACCGTGAGTGTTCCAACCAAAGGCGGCTTTTGGCGTAAGCTTTTGGCGTTTGCCGGACCAGGATCCCTAGTTGCCGTTGGCTATGTTGATCCAGGAAACTGGGCGACATCGATTGCTGGAGGGGCACGTTTTGGTTACACTCTGTTGATTGTCATTCTTCTTTCTAATTTAATTGCCATGCTTTTGCAGGCGTTGTCAGCAAAACTTGGGATTGTAACGGGAAGGGACTTGGCACAGGCAACAAGAGATGCAACGGGAAAGAAAACTGGCTTTTTCCTTTGGATCCTTACGGAACTTGCCATTATCGCAACTGACTTAGCAGAGGTCATCGGTTCTGCAATTGCCTTAAATTTATTGTTCGGTATTCCTTTATTATTAGGGATTGCGATTACTACCTTGGATGTATTGCTCCTGCTTTACTTACAAAAGAAAAGCTTTCGCATAATTGAATCTATTGTCATCGTGTTAATGGTAACTATTTTTGTCGTATTTGTCTTTGAGGTGATTGTCTCTAAACCGGAAATTTCGGCATTGTTTGGTGGATTTGTTCCGAAAATGGAAATTGTCACAAACCCAAGCATGCTCTTTATCTCACTCGGGATTTTAGGAGCAACGGTCATGCCGCATAATTTATATTTGCATTCCTCCATTGTTCAATCAAGACAATACAAAAGAACAATCGAAGGAAAAAGAGAGGCAATTAAATTTTCGTTAATTGATTCCACATTTTCTTTAACAGGTGCTTTTTTCATTAATTCAGCTATTCTGATACTTGGAGCAGCTGCCTTTTATGGAACAAATCTAGATGTATCAGAAATTGAAGCAGCCTATGAATTATTAAGTCCAACATTAGGTGTAGGGATTGCGAGTACGTTATTTGCAGTTGCATTACTTGCTTCGGGGCAAAATGCGACGATAACTGGAACGATAAGCGGGCAAATTGTCATGGAAGGATTTATTCAATTACGAATTTCACCATGGCTTCGCCGCTTGATTACCCGATTATTAGCAGTCGTTCCTGCCTTTATTGTGACATGGGTGGCAGGATCAAAAGGAACTGGTGAACTATTGTTGTGGAGTCAAGTAGTATTAAGCTTGGCCCTTCCATTTGCCGTTATCCCTTTAGTGTTATTTACAAGTGATAAAAAGAAAATGGGTGAATTCGCCAATAAATTACCAGTAAAAATATTGGCATGGGTTTGTACGGTTGTGATTGTGGCATTGAATATATTTTTAATCGGTTATATTATTGTTACCGGTCAAGAATTAGGTTAGAAAAAAAGATCGCCAAAAGGCGATCTTTTTTCGTATCTTAAATAGGAATGAAAGAGGAGACGAGATGCCTCAACTTTTAGAACGGGTTACCCGCGTCTTCCGCCTCTACCGCCTCTTTTTGTTTCCGTGTTTCGCTTGAGGCTAGATAGATTTTCTTCACTTGCTTTTAAAAACTTAGCCATCTTATCTTCGAAATTTTCCTTTGGTTTGAAACTTCCTTTTGAACGGAAGTCTTTTGAACGACTATCCACTCTTCCTTGCCGCGGCGGGCGTTGTGAATAAGAAGAGGGTTGTCCCTCTGGTCGATCTATTGCTTTTTTTATCGATAAGGCAGTTTTTCCGTCTTTCTCACTAATCACCTTTACTTCAATCAGATCGCCAATCTTGAGATGGTCATTAACATCTTTTACATAGCTTTCTGCAACCTCACTGATATGGACAAGACCTGTGGAGCCTCCTGGTAATTCAACGAACGCTCCAAAATTAGTGATTCCTGTTACTTTTCCTTGGACTTTACTGCCGACTTCTACTGACATATTATTATTGTTCCCCCTCAATAAAGTTAACAACTTATAATTATAACAAACTTTTTAAAAAAATCAATTCCACTATTTATGATTAAAATGGAATATCGTCTGTATTGTTCAGAAAGCAAAAAGATGAGCAGGTACCAAAGTACCGCTCATCTAGTTAAAATTTATGATTATTAATATATCTTATCCCCGTTAAAGATGGAATTCTTTACCACGACATAATCAACATTACGGATGGATTCTAATTTGTTTCCTCCAGCATAAGAAATAGAGGATTGCAAATCTTGTTCCATTTCAATCAAAGTATCGATTAAAGAACCCCTGTACTCGACAAACATTTTTTTGCCTTCAACATTTTTCTTTTCACCTTTTTGAAATTCCGATGCCGAACCAAAGTATTCTTTGTAAAGCTTGCCATCTTTCTCAACGGTTTCTCCTGGTGACTCTTCATGTCCAGCAAATAAGGATCCAATCATGACCATCGCGGCACCAAATCTGACGGATTTAGCGATATCACCATGGGTCCGAATCCCGCCGTCAGCAATAACAGGCTTACTTGCTGCCTTGGCACACCAACGCAGTGCTGCCAATTGCCAGCCGCCTGTTCCAAAGCCAGTTTTAATCTTGGTGATACATACTTTTCCAGGTCCAATGCCCACTTTGGTTGCATCTGCACCGGCATGTTCTAATTCTCTTACTGCCTCAGGAGTTCCGACATTTCCAGCAATAACAAAGCTTTGCGGTAAATGCTTCTTAATATGCTTAATCATCTCAATCACAGCGTTGGAATGACCATGTGCGATATCAATGGTAATGAACTCAGGCGAAAGTTGTTCCTCTGCTAATTGCTGGACGAATAGATATTCTTCCTCTTTGACGCCAACACTTATCGAGGCAATTAATCCGCGGGATTTCATATCTTTAATAAAAGCTATGCGCTTTTCTGGTTCAAAACGATGCATCACATAGAAGTAGCCATTTTCCGCTAAATAAACCGATATCTTTTCGTCGATGATTGTCTGCATATTGGCAGGCACAACGGGTAATTTAAATTTATGGCCGCCCAATGTTACAGTTGTATCACACTCAGATCGGCTATTTACTATACATTTTGCTGGAATCAACTGAATATCTTCGTAATCAAATACATTTTCCATAAATCGCACCCCTAAACACGAATATTTAAGTAATTTATAATAAAAACGTTCGTACATTGGTAATGTACATTATTTTTAAAAGGATGTCAAAGAAAAAAGGGGGGAGGAGACAAAATAAAAAAGCCCAGTGGGCTTTTTTATTTGGATTGACAAAGGTTAATTGTATTCTTTCACTAATTCTTTTGTACTTCTTACGGTATCAATCGGGCGAACAAATTTCTCAATTTGATTTCGTTTTGGTTCTAAGAATGGAGGCAGTGATAATTTTTCTCCGAGTGTTTCATACGGTTCATCTCCCATAAATCCGGGTCCGTCTGTCGCAAATTCAAATAAAATTTGCGGTGCCACTCTAACATATAATGACCCGAAGAAGAAACGGTCAATAAATCCAGAGGTACCAAACCCGAAGCCTTCAATCCGTTTCATCCATTCTTCCAAAACAGTACGGTCTTCCACACGGAAGGCAGCATGGTGAACGGTACCAAAACCTTGTTGGGAGGGAGGAAGAACCGTATTATATTCGACCACTACTTGGGCTCCATTGCCGCCTTCACCGACTTCAAATAAATGAAAAGAACCTTCGTGACCAATTTCTTTAAATAACAGAACTTTTTCCATCATTTCTTTAAAGTAATCAAAGTTTGCCACGCGAACAAAGATGGGTCCTAATCCAGTTATTGCAAATTCTAATGGAATCGGTCCTTTTTGCCATGGCGTACCGCTCACAACCCCTTGATTATTTTCATCTGAAATCAATTGGTATTGTTGGTCATCAAAATCGACAAAAGACAGCGTCTTTTTACCAAATTGTTCTTTGATACCTGTATGCTTGATTTCTAAACGATCAAAGCGTTTTAGCCAATATTCGATGGCAGCATCACTTGGTACACGGAAAGAAGTTTTTGAAATCTCGTTCGTCCCATGTACACCTTTAGGAATTCCGGGGAAATCAAAGAAAGTCATATCAGTACCAGGGCTGCCAGCATCATCGGCAAAAAATAAATGATAGGTCTGAATGTCATCTTGATTGACCGTTTTCTTTACTAAACGCATCCCTAAAACATAGGTGAAAAATTGATAATTCTTTTCTGCGCTGCTGGTAATCGCTGTAACATGGTGAATTCCTTTTAGTCCGTTCATTTTATCTCCTCCAACAAATCTCAATTTATGTGTATTTATATGATTCCATTTGTGCCTGTTCACTACTCAGGAAATAGGGAATCTAGGACCAATGCAGTTAATAAATTCGCATAAGCAACTGCCTTGATTTCAAATATCTTTAATTCGAGATAAATAATATCATGGTTTATGATTAATGTCAATGGATAGGAGGGGACAAGGTGCCTGTCCCCCTCCATCAGTTGATTTCATCCAGGATTGTCTGTATGTAAAAGGAAGGTATTGCAGCCCCAAGAGTTTCTTTTGTTTCAATATTAGGGTCCTGTATCGTGGCGAAGATGACACCAATTACTTCTCCATTTTGATTTATTACTGGACTTCCACTATTGCCTTTATAGATGGGTGCCTTAATCATCATAACCGGAGCATCCAAGTCTTTTAACAGGACTTTACCGACAATCGTGCCTTCATTCGCTATTTGGGTAAAGGCTAGCGGGTTGCCAATAAAGGTAATTTTCTCGCCTTTCCGCTGCTCCCACTCTTTTTCAACGGCAAGCGGCAGAACGGGGAGGTTTTTCGCCTCGATATCAACAATCGCAAGATCAAATTCTGGATGTTTTGCGATGACCTTTCCAACAAAGGATTCCCCTGTACTTAAATGTACGTTTACTCTTTCTGTATTTTCAACCACATGTGCATTTGTCACGATTAACCCATTGGAAGCGATAGTAAAGCCTGTGCCTTTTATCCCATTCCATTCAAGGGTTACAACAGATTTCTTGTATTCCCTTACTTCTGTTTTTTTCGAAAGCCTATTTGACACCTCAATAAAACGGATTGCCGGGAGATTAAAGACATCAAACCACATCCCTAATCCACTTATTAATAAAGCAAACACGAGTAGTGAACTAATTATTTTAGCGATTACTCTTTTCCGCCTTTTTCTTTGTGCTTTTTCTTTCTCCCATTCTTGAGGCTCTTCACCTGCAAAGAAGGCTTCCCAATCCATTTCTTCATCCAGCTGTTCTTGGTTATAATCCTTATTTTCCTTCTCCATTTATTACACCTCATAAGATGGTTGTATATTCCTATTGTATCAGTTTTGATAAATGATTTAGCTTATTTAAGCATTTAAGTTTGTTTCTTATATTTCAATTGATACTATAGATAGTAGTAATCTTTTTTATGAAAGGACAAATCTAAATGGCAAACATTCAAATACCAGTATCTGTCTTAAATCTAGCCCCGATAAGGGAGGGACAGACCTCTAAGCAAGCCATTGAGGCAATGGTGGAGCTTGCGCAAGCAGCGGAAAAAATGGGGTATCAACGGTATTGGATTGCGGAACATCATAACTCTCCGACGCTCGTCAGTTCAGCAACGTCAATCTTGATTAAACATACATTAGAGCATACCAATCACATTCGTGTGGGATCTGGCGGGATTATGCTTCCTAACCATTCTCCGTTAGTGGTAGCTGAACAATTCGGAACGATGGCCACGATTTATCCGAATCGCGTGGACCTAGGTCTGGGCCGCGCACCTGGCACCGATATGATGACAGCCAATGCCCTAAGACGCTCGAAAAATGATTCTGTTTATACATTTCCAGATGATGTTAAGTCATTACTTACCTATTTTGGTCCTGAAGAACAGCAAAGTTATGTGAGAGCCTATCCAGGTGCAGGCACAAATATTCCGATTTATATCCTTGGATCTTCCACGGATTCCGCTTATTTGGCAGCAAAAATGGGTCTTCCCTATGTATTTGCCGCCCATTTTGCACCAAGATTCATGGAAGAAGCGATTTCGATTTATCGTGACCGCTTCCAGCCGTCAGAGTATTTGGACAAACCATATATGATGGTTTGTTTAAATGTCATTGCAGCGGAAACAGATGAAGAAGCCAATTGGTTATCAACAACGAAGCACCAATTTTTCCTGAATGTGGTACGTGGTTCGCGGAATCCGTTACAGCCGCCCGTTGAAAACATGGATGTGCTTTGGAATCCAATGGAAAAAGAAATGGCCGCATCGATGTCAAGTGTGACATTATTGGGAAGCAAAGAGACAGTCAAACAACAGTTGAGCCGTTTTCAAGAAAAATATAACGTAGATGAAATCATGGCTGTGTCCTATATTTACGATCCTAATAAACAAAAACGTTCGTATGAAATTCTGAAAGAAGTGGTAGATGGAAAATGATGAAATAATAATTACCCACTGTTGAAGGAGAAAAAAGTGTCAGGCACCATCCGAAAATTGGATGGTGCCTTTGTTATTGTTATCCTGATATTAGCCATCCTTTTCGTAGTTTATCGAATACCAAAACTCTCTATGATAGTAAATTTTCATTCAAAAAGCTAATGATTTGCCCAATAATTCTATTCTGAAAAGGTGAATATGAACATTCAGTGACACATTTCATTTGGAGGTGTCCTTTCTAACGATTTGGTATTAAGATATATTCAAGAGTGTGATTTATATCACATATTAATCTAAAAAAGGTTTTCTAGAATAATAGAAAGGGGAATTACTAAAAAATGAAATGGGCTTTATTGTCACTTCTTTTTACTATAGCCACTGTGCTAACGGGTTGTGAACCGTTAAAGGTTTTGGACCCTAAAGGACCGCAGGCAGCCACACAATCCAAGGACATTATGCTGTCAATCGGAATTATGTCGATTATTGTTCTGGCCGTTTTTGGTATCCTGATATTTATGCTGACAAAATATCGTGCATCGAAACAAAGTAAAGATTATGAGCCTCCCCATATTGAAGGGAGTTTGCTGGTTGAAACCATTTGTGTGGGAATTCCAGTACTAATTGTCATTTTCCTCTCAATTGTATCTGTTCAAAGTAACTATAAAGTTGAAGCGAAACCGGCGGGGTATGGTGATAAAGAACCATTAATAATTTACGCATCCTCCTCAAATTGGAAATGGCATTTTAGTTATCCGGAAGAAAACATTGAAACAGTTAATTATTTGTATATTCCAACAGACCGTCCAATTGAATTTAAACTTTATTCATATGGTCCCATCACTAGTTTCTGGATACCACAGCTTGGCGGACAAAAATATGCCATGTCTGACATGGTCAACACGCTGCACTTAGCAGCGGATGTTCCAGGTGAATACATGGGACGTAATGCGAACTTTAGCGGGAAGGGCTTCGCTGAAAATACATTTAATGTAAAGGCAATGCCTGAGACTGAATTTGATAAATGGGTTAAAGAGGTTAAGAAAACCGCAAAACCTCTGACAGAAGACAAATTTACCGAATTACTTAAACCTGGTCACCTGGGGCAGTCCACGTACACTGGAACCCATTTAGGATTTTTGCCGCCGCCTGAAGGTGAACATGGTGGACACAATCATGGTTCAGGTCATTCTATGAACATGGAAAAAGATGAAAAAGCAAGTGAAACTAGTTCAGAATCAGAACATCATCACCATTAATAGTTTTAAAGTTTGAAACGTTTGGAAAAAAATTCTCCTGAAAGGAGTCAAATTAGTATGGATTTCTTTGATCGCTTTGCCATCCCAAATCCAAGTCCTGTGATTTATGCCTCGATGGTTGCTATTGGTCTAACAGTTATCGCCATCATCGCCGGGATAACTTATTTTAAAAAGTGGGGTTATCTATGGCAAGAATGGTTAACAACAGTTGACCATAAACGGATTGGGATTATGTATTTAATCTCTGCACTTCTAATGTTATTCCGGGGTGGGGTGGACGCAATTATGATGCGGGCACAGCTGGCTGTTCCTGATAACAAACTGCTAGATGCTCAGCACTATAATGAAATTTTCACTACACACGGAGTCGTCATGATTATTTTTATGGCGATGCCATTTATTATGGCATTAATGAACTTTGTTGTGCCATTACAAATAGGGGCGCGCGACGTAGCGTTCCCGCGTTTAAATGCCTTAAGCTTCTGGTTGTTTTTTATGGGTGCCATGCTCTTCAACATTTCTTTTGTTATCGGAGGCTCACCTGACGCCGGATGGACTTCGTATTTCCCGCTGGCAGGTACCGATTTTAGTGAATCGGTAGGGACGAATTATTATATGATTGCAATTCAAATTGCCGGTATCGGGACCTTAATGACTGGGATCAATTTTATCACGACCATTCTAAAAATGAGAGCACCAGGGATGACATTGATGAAAATGCCGATGTTCACGTGGGCTTCATTAGTAACGAATGCGATCATCGTTTTTGCGTTCCCAGTATTAACCGTATTACTTGCAATGGGAACCATGGATCGTTTATTTGGAACGCATTTCTTTACCACGACGAATGGCGGCATGGATATGCTTTGGGCGAACTTCTTCTGGGTTTGGGGACATCCCGAGGTGTATATCTTAATTTTACCGGCATTCGGGATTTACAGTGAGGTTATTTCAACCTTTGCTCGTAGAAATCTTTATGGATATAAATCAATGGTCGGCTCAATGGTGATCATTTCCCTATTATCATTCTTAGTTTGGACGCACCATTTCTTTACCATGGGTCAAGGGGCACTAACAAATAGTATCTTCTCGATTACCACTATGGCGATCGCTGTTCCGACAGGTGTAAAAATATTCAACTGGCTGTTTACACTTTGGAAAGGTAAAATTGAGATTACGACTCCGATGCTATATTCACTACTATTTATCCCGACCTTCACAATCGGCGGGGTAACAGGTGTTATGCTTGGTATGTCTGCTGCAGACTATCAGTACCATAACACAATGTTCTTAGTTGCTCACTTCCACATGGTAATTATTCCTGGTGTTGTATTTGCCATGTTGGCGGGTCTTACGTATTATTGGCCAAAAATGTTTGGATTTATGTTAAATGAAAAAATTGGTAAGTTGTCTGCATGGATTATTTCCATGAGTACCTTATTGGCATTTATCCCAATGTTTTTCTCTGGCTTGGATGGGCAGGCGCGCCGGATGTACACTTATTCCGAATCAACTGGATTTGGACCGTGGAATATGGTTTCGTTTATTGGTGCAGCAGGACTTGCAGTAGGGTTTGCGTTAATCGTATACAACATCTACTACAGCACTCGCTACGCTTCAAGGGATATTTCAGCAGATCCATGGGATGCACGATCATTAGAATGGGCAACACATACGCCAGTCCCTTCATATAATTTTGCCATTTTGCCGCATGTGAATTCATCTGAAGCATTATGGGATGCAAAGAAACATGGTCATGAATTGTTTCCAGGTGAATATGAAAAAATTCATATGCCAAATAATAGCGGTGTACCGTTTATCATGAGCTGTATTTTCTTTGTTTGGGGATTTTCCTTTGTATTCAGCTTATGGATACCACTTATTTTGACAACTATCGGAATTTTTGTATGTATGGGACTTCGTTCTTTTGAAAAAGATCATGGCCATTACATTTCCGTTGATGAAATCGAAGAGACAGAAAATAATTTGCGAGGTGCTTAACAAATGAAAATAGATAACTCGCTGCCACTTGAATATAGTACGGAAGAAAATAGTAATAAAATCTTGGGTTTTTGGATTTTCCTTGGAGCAGAAATTATGCTGTTTGCAACGCTTTTCTCAGCCTATTTCACATTAATGCACGGTACGGGAACCGGCCCAACAGGGGCAGAGATTTTCGAAATCACTCCCGTCCTAATTGAAACCTTTCTGCTGTTAACAAGTAGTTTTACGATTGGCCTTGGGATTCATGCAATGCGGCTAGGCAATAAGAAAGCGATGATGGCATTCTTTTCTGTTACACTGCTCCTTGGTCTTGGGTTCTTGGGTTTTGAAATTTTTGAGTTTGTTCATTATGTGCACATTGGGGCAGGTCTGCAAACCAGTGCCTTCACTGCTGCACTCTTAACGACATTAGGCACACATGGAGCGCACGTGACATTTGGCTTATTCTGGGGATTATTTATCATTTTGCAAGTGAAAAAGCGCGGGTTAACCCCTGAGACAGCGAATAAATCATTTATCTTTTCGCTTTACTGGCATTTCTTAGATGTTGTTTGGATCTTTATTTTCAGCTTCGTCTATCTGAAAGGAATGATGTAAACATGAAAGAATTATTCCCGATGAAGCAGGTGATGGGGTTTGTCTTTTCAATCCTCCTTACCACAATCGCGCTGGCTGTATATTTTTTAGACATGTCCATAACAACTGGGATGACGATTCTCCTTGTGACTGCTTTCATTCAAGCTGCCGTACAGCTTGTAGTATTCATGCATGCTGGTGAAACGAAAGATAAGGGAGCTATATATACAAACGTCTATTACGGACTTATTATTGCTTTGGTCACCGTTTTTGGTACATTATTGTGCATGATTTGGGGTTATATTTAATAGAGCAACGAAAAAGGAGCGTCATTGTCATGACGCTCCTAATTTTTTTTAGTTGGTTCTAAATGAATGCCTTTATCTGATGTTTTCAGCATTTCTTCTGTTGCAACGAAAAACACACCCATGAGAAAGATGAAAACGGCGCCCATTATGATCCCGATGGAAATGCCTGCTAAATTTCTGTAATCGTTTACAAAGAAACTATAGAAAAAAGTTAAAATGCCAAGTGTTAGTAAAATACTTCCGGATACCTTTACAGTATTCAAGATTTTTACATTTAATTTCACTTTTCTCATCCCCCTTTCTATATATTATTCCTCTTGTTCACAAAATTGTCAAAATTAATTTTTATGAATTATCAGAAAGAGGTTATAATTAAATGTTTGTGGATCTTTATACTATTTTATGTACCTCTAAACATGGGGGAATAAGCTAAGAAATTAGATTGATTCTTTCGACAAAATCTGCAAGCAATCCCTCCGAAAGTATATTTCCTTTATCCTAAATTTTCGTAGATTAATGGAAAAAAATACATTTTATACAATCCTTAAGTAGGTTATGTAGTTTTTTTGCTGTCGAAAAATGAAGATTGTCGAAAAATTGATTTGCAATATAATGAAAATTAGAAATTAAAAAGGAGGTTTTTTTATGTCAATTAAAAAAGGATTTTTTGCAGGTGCACTTAGCTTATCGTTATGTGCATCCACGGTTTTTGCTAGTGGTGCAGGTGTAGGACATGCACAATCAGTTGAAAAGAAATACATAGTAGTTTTTAAAGATGAGGCTAAGCTGCCATCAGGTTATGAGGATTTAGTAAAAAAAGCTGGCGGCCAGATTCAAAACAGGCTGGAAAAACTAGGTGCTGTTGAGGTCTCCTCCAGTAATCCTAATTTTCTAAAGGAAGTTAATAAGTCTTCAATCGTGTCCGAAGCTGGAGCAGAGAACAAAATTTATGCTGAGGCACCATCTGTTGAAGCAACGTTCTCCTATGAAGAAGCCACATCTGTTAAGCCAGATTTATATGAACAAAATCAATGGGATATTAAACAAGTAACAAATAATGGGGAATCATGGACCCTTCCTGGGGGAACAGGCAAGCCAGTTTCAGGGGAAGATATTGTCGTTGCGGTTATCGATACAGGCATTGACTATACCCACCCAGATTTAAAAGCAAATTATGCTTACGGAAAATCCTTTGTTCCGGTCTATTCGGACCCTAAGGACGAAAATGGTCATGGCACACATGTAGCAGGTTCAATTGCAGCTAAAGGAAGAACAATGGGAGTTGGTCCCGACCTTAAAGTTGCTTCCTATCGTGTCTTTGGCCCAACCGGAGAAGCTTCCACAGCCAATATCGCGGAGGCATTAATGACAGCTGCCGATGATAATGTTGATGTCGTAAATATGTCTTTAGGCGGTTACGATTGGTTCCAGGATCCTGATTATGCGACAAAAGATGTTGTAGCCGATGTACAAATGTTTAATCGCGCCATTAACTATGCCATAAAGAAAGGTGTTACAGTTGTTGGGTCTGCGGGAAATAACGGTGTTGATATAAGCAGCCCAGGAAAACTTTCAGGTGATAATAAAGGTGCTACACACAGAAGCCCAAGCAATCAGAACTTAATCAGGGTTTCCGCTGGCGGACAATTGAAGAATCTAGCATACTACTCAAACTATGGTGTAGGAAAAATTGATGTCATGGCTCCAGGCGGGGATTTAGGTCCTAACTACAACCCAGAAACAAAAGAGGGAAGGGATAATTCGTACCTATGTTTTGCAACTGTCCCTGGCGGTTACGGTTATAAAGCTGGGACATCAATGGCGGCTCCAAAAGTAGCAGCACTTGCCGGCGTTATTATTGCCCAACACGGGAAGGATAAACTGAATCCAGCTCAAGTAAAACACATCATTTTGAAATCAGCTGAAGATGTATTCAAACCAGGTTACGATGAAAAATCTGGCCAGGGATTAATTAATGCGGTTAGTGCATTGAAATAAATATTAATTAATGCGGTTAGTGCAGTGAATTAAATATTAATAAACAAAGCTATCGGCGGTTCCGGTAGCTTTGTTTATTTCTTTCCCGCTGCAGAAGGATTGAATATTACTATTCAAATGCGTTTTCTTTTGCCCAACAAGCAATTCCCTGTTATCTTAGTAGAAAGAGTAAATTTCCCCTGAATGGAGATGAATTCCAGCCTAAAAAGTCAATACAAGGAGTGAGAGAATGATCCGATTTGAAAAGGTAACAAAGCGATACCAAGACGGCAACGCTGCGATCAAGTCCCTTGATCTGAAAATTAATGATGGGGAGTTTTTTGTCATTATTGGTCCTAGCGGCTGCGGAAAAACCACGCTGCTCAAAATGATGAACCGACTAATTGAATTAACTGACGGTACCATTTTTGTTGATGATAAAAAAATTAGTGACTATAACATCCACGAACTTCGCTGGAACATGGGCTATGTCCTTCAGCAAATTGCGCTATTTCCTCATATGACGATTGCAGAAAATATTGCGGTAGTTCCAGAATTAAAAAAATGGAACAATGAGAAGATTCGGCATCGAACCGATGAATTGTTGGAAATGGTTGGACTGCCGCCGGAAAAATATCGGGGCCGGAAACCGAAAGAACTTTCTGGCGGTGAGCAGCAGCGAATTGGCGTGATACGTGCCCTAGCCTCGGATCCCGGAATATTATTAATGGATGAACCATTCAGTGCACTTGACCCGATTAGCAGGGAAAAATTACAGGATGACATCCTTGAACTGCAGCGAAAAATTAATAAAACGATTGTTTTCGTTACTCATGATATGCAGGAAGCGATTAAGCTTGGAGACCGAATTTGCCTCATGAAAGATGGTGAAATCGTTCAGGTTGGAACACCAAACGAGATTATCGAGAACCCGGCCAATGATTTTGTCCGAGATTTTGTCGGGATGCACTCAGCTGCAGTTAAGGAGAATATCTGGTTAGAAGACATCATCGAGCAACTCATGACCAGCCAGAGCGCGGCACCTTCCACAGTAATAATTCCAGTAACAGCCTCATTAAGAGAGGCACTTATGTTGTTAACCGTGCACGAACGCTTGTCAGTGACAAAAGAAGGGCAAATCGTTGGAATAATCACAAGGCAAACAGCTTTACAATATATGGCGGAAGGTTTGCGGGAAGTAGGTATCGGCAATGGATAAATTTGCAGATGTTTTTAAAGAAAGACAATCGCAATTGTGGAGTGCCTTGCTCGAGCATATTGAACTTTCCCTCATTGCCTTATTTTTTGCTATACTTATTGCGATTCCACTCGGGATTTATTTGACAAAAAAGCAAAGGATTGCTGAAGGGATAATTGGCATTACCGCCATCCTGCAAACAATCCCATCATTAGCCCTATTAGGTCTATTAATTCCTTTGTTTGGCATCGGAAAAGTGCCCGCCATCATTGCCTTAGTGATCTATGCACTGCTTCCCATTCTTAGAAATACATATACCGGCATCAAAGAGGTAGATCCTTCGCTTATCGAAGCTGCAAGAGCGATGGGGATGAACAGTAGACAAAGATTAGTAAAAGTTGAACTCCCCCTCGCCACGCCGGTGATAATGGCGGGAATACGAACGGCAATGGTGTTAATTGTCGGAACAGCAACATTGGCAGCCCTCATTGGCGCTGGAGGATTAGGGGACATTATCCTTCTTGGGATTGACAGAAATAATTCAGCACTGATAATTCTTGGTGCCATCCCAGCAGCCGTTCTCGCCATTTTGATTGATACATGCTTGCGCCAATTTGAACGAATATCTTTCAAAAAGACCTTGATTACTTTTGTCGTTATAGGAGCGGCAGCCCTCCTGACCATTGCGATTCCGTCGATTACCAACCATGACCAGAAACAAATTGTCATCGGCGGAAAACTTGGTTCAGAGCCGGAAATTTTGATAAACATGTATAAATTGCTTATCGAGGAAGATACAGACCTAAAGGTCGACCTTAAGCCTGGTCTCGGCAAAACTTCGTTTGTTTTTAATGCGTTAAAGTCAGGCAGCATTGATGTGTACCCTGAATTTACCGGAACTGCGATTTCGGAATTTTTAAAAGAAACGGCTGTAAGTACGGACAGTGCCCAGGTATATGACCAAGCACGAACTGGCATGTTAAAAAAATATGATATGGAATTGTTAGAACCAATGAGTTACAACAACACGTATGCCTTAGCTGTCCCGAAGCCTTTGGCTGATAGGGAAGGATTAACGACAATTTCTGATTTGCAGAAAATGAGCAGCAACATAAAGGCCGGTTTTACCTTGGAGTTTGCCGATCGTGAGGATGGGTATCGCGGGATTCAAAAACTTTATGGCATCGAATTTGCTAACGTCATTACGATGGAGCCGAAACTCCGTTACAATGCGATTAAATCAGGGGATATTGATTTGGTTGATGCGTACTCAACAGATAGTGAATTAAGGCAATATAACCTAATTGTTTTAGAGGATGATAAGCATCTTTTTCCTCCTTACCAAGGGGCACCTTTATTAAGAATGGAAACGGCGCAAAAATATCCGGAAATCGAAGTTGCTTTAAAGAAGCTTGCGGGAAAAATAACGGATGATCAAATGCGCGAGATGAATTATCAAGTTAATGTCAACAATAAAAGTGCCAAAGATGTTGCCAAGCAATTTTTACAAGAAGAGGGATTAATTAAATAATTATACTTATTCAAATTAAGGATGAATTCCTTGCTTTCTAGGTTAAATGATTTTAATCTAAGACAGAGCATAAAAACACTACCATGAAGCAGGAGAGATAGAATATGAGGGAAGTCAAAACAGAACAAGAATATCGGGATCAAATCGCAAACGATGAATTAACAGTAGGCATCTTTACCACCACATGGTGTCCGGACTGCAAACGGTTAGCGATGTTCATCGATGAAGTTATCGAAGAGAATCAAGACAAACAGTGGATAAAAATTGACCGTGATGAGTTTCCGGAAATTTCTGAGGAACAAAATGTCATGGGGATTCCTTCTTTATTAGTATTTAAAAATGGCGAAAAATTAGCTCATTTACATAGTGCCAACGCCAAAACACAAGATCAAGTTAGAGAATTCTTAAACAATTTCTGATTACTATTCATTGTATTTCTTAAGCCCTTTTGGAGATTATAATTGCGAGGTGATGGGATGGCCACGGCAAAAATTGGCGATGTGATTTCGTTTAAACGTGAGGGAAAAACCCTCGAAGGTGTCGTTTCAGGCATTAGGGAAAATTCCGTAATAGTTCAATACGGTTTTTCCAAAGCCAAAGATGAACCACTTACGACTATCGTTAACCATAAAAATTACAAAATTACCAAAAAATAAGTAGAACAGTTGATGGTATCTCTAGAACATTATTGTTCAACTTGAAACAGGATTGGGCACTATCCATAAAATTGGATGGTGTCTTCTTTATTTGATTGCAAAACAGTGTAATTATTCATACTTTGCAATGCTGCCGCTAGAAATTCGCCGAGTCGTTGATAGCTATGTTTTAATAAAAATAATGATACAATGTAAAAAAATAAAAGGGGGGCTATTTCTAATGTACAGCTTTAAGAATGATTATAGCGAAGGCGCACATCCTAGAATATTGAATGCTTTAGTGGAATCCAACTTCGAGCAGGAGGAGGGCTACGGCGAAGACCGATTTACCCGAAAAGCTGTAGAACTTTTAAAGGGAAAAATCGGGAGCACTGATGTTGATATCCACATATTATCAGGCGGAACACAAACGAATTTAACCGCTATTTCAGCTTTCTTAAGACCGCATGAAGCAGCGATTTCCGCAAGTACTGGCCATATTCTGGGTCATGAAACGGGTGCAATCGAAGCAACAGGACATAAAATCCTTTCTATTGAAACAGAAGATGGAAAACTGACTCCGGCACAATTGCGAGCTGTACTCAAGGCACATCCAGATGAGCACATGGTGAAGCCGAAGCTCGTTTACATTTCGAATTCGACAGAAATAGGATCGATTTATAAGAAAGATGAACTGGTGCAATTAAGGAATTTCTGCGACAAAAACCAGCTTATTTTGTATATGGATGGAGCGAGATTAGGATCAGCGCTTTGTTCCGCAGAAAATGACATTTTACTAAGTGACCTCCCAGGACTTGTGGATGCTTTTTATATTGGCGGAACCAAGAATGGAGCACTCATAGGGGAAGCGTTAGTGATTTGTCGTGATGCTCTTAAAGAAGATTTTCGCTATCATTTAAAGCAAAAGGGTGCCCTGCTTGCAAAAGGGAGACTGTTAGGGATACAATTTCTTGAACTTTTCCGCGACAATTTGTTCTTTGACTTGGCTGCGCATGCAAACAAGATGGCGGAAATGCTTAGGACTGAAATAAGCGAAGCAAAAATTCTATTTCTGACCGAATCACCATCCAATCAAATCTTTCCAATCCTGCCGAATGCATTGATTATCGAACTTCAAAGGAAATATTCCTTTCATGTTTGGGAACAAGTTGATGCCGATCACTCGGCGATTCGCCTTGTAACCTCTTGGGCAACAAAAGAGGATATGGTCGCCGCTTTTATTAAGGATTTGAAAAAGGAACTTACAAAATAAATTAACATAGAAGTTGAACTAAAAATGGAGGTTTTTTTTCAGGATGACCAAAAAAGTAATGGCATAAACTATAAATTGGCCACTGAAATAAGCGTATTTTTTATCCCGGAAAAATATTTAAGGGAATATTGTGAAAAGTTACTTTATCCCCTATAGTAAAATGGTACGGAATATTCCTTAGGGGGAAGAAAGATGAACAAGAAACCAATTATTGGCATAACAGGTGCATATATAAGCCATAACAAAAATATGGAAGGGGTATATGTGCACCATGATTATCATCGAAGTGTTGCCGCTAATGGCGGTATACCAATTATCCTTCCTTTTATTAACCCTGATATGTCGTTGGAAACACTACCAATATGCGATGGAATTATCCTCAGTGGGGGAGAGGACGTCGATCCAATATTTTTCTATCAGGATCCACACCCTCAGCTAGGTCAGGTCATTCTAGAGAGGGATTTTGCA
The DNA here is from genome assembly GCF_042885335.1 of Neobacillus sp. NPDC058068. NCBI lineage: Bacteria > Bacillati > Bacillota > Bacilli > Caryophanales > Bacillaceae > Neobacillus > Neobacillus sp. NPDC058068. Next base: position 23,274 of record NZ_JBHVSI010000001.1, read on the forward strand.
GAGTTAGCTATTGTGGAATACGCCCTAAAAAATAATATTCCACTGCTTGCGATTTGCAGAGGTATTCAAATATTGAATGTAGCCCTAGGTGGAACATTGATCCAGGATATCCCGAGTCAAGTCAAAGACTCCATCCAACACACACAGAAGATAGATAGATATAGGGATTCCCATTGGGTGACTATTACCAAAGATAGCAAACTATTTCAAATAGTAGGTTCTGAACGAATAAGAGTTAATAGTCTGCATCATCAAGCAATTGATACTGTAGCATCCGATTTACGAATCGTCGCACAGTCATCCGACGGGATCATAGAAGCTGTAGAGTATATCAATCCGGCCGCATTTATGATTGGTGTTCAGTGGCATCCTGAATCGATGGCAAGTACAAACCAGGCCATGAATAATTTGTTTGCGGAATTTATTAAAAGCTGCCCAAAGCGATCGGATTCGTAATGGTTGAGAGCAGGCCAATGAGAAGAAGGGAATCTCAATGATTGCCTTCTTCTTTTAATATTTCAAGAAGATTATCCGCGCTCTATTACATGCACCCCTTGATAAAATACCTTCTTAATCTTATCAACCTCCGTGATCTCGAGCCCAATTACGAAAGATAGGAAGAAAATAACTTAAGACCTTTGGTGCTATTGTGATAAAATGTTAGAAAAGTTATCTTAACCAAGGGGGATAAAATGGGGAAGCATAAAATATTAGCTGTTTTGGAAAAAGAATTAGTTGTTGCCCTTGGCTGCACTGAACCAGTAGCTATTTGCTTAGCTGCCGCAACGGCAAAGAGCTATGTAAATGGACAAATACAGGCAATAACGGTAAAAGCTAGTGGAAATATCATTAAAAATGCAAAATCCGTTGGAATTCCTGGCATGTCGGCTAAGGGTCTTGAATTCGCGGCTGCCCTCGGAGCGGCAGCTGGGAACCCGGAAAAGAAATTAGAGATTTTAGATGGGCTCACAATGGAGGATCAACAGTCGGCATTAACGTTAATTGAGGCGGGGAAGGTAACTGCCGGCCAAGCGGATTCACCAAAAAGACTTTATATTGAAGTCATAGTGGAAACAGATCAGCAGACTGCTAAAGTAGTGATCTCGGATAATCATAGCAATATCACTTTAATCGAGGTAGATGGGAAAGCAGTATACCTGGGCGGATGTGAGAATATCGGAATCCAAACAGATGAAGAGGAATTGGAAACACTTACAATTGATGAAATCTATGATTGGGTTTTAACTGCGGATCTTAACGACTTAACGCTTATAAAAAAGAGTATCGTACTTAATAAAAGGATTGGCTTAGAAGGGCTTTCTGGTAATTATGGTCTAAATGTTGGTAAAACGATTAAGGAAAATGTGAAAAAAGGAATTCTATCCGATGATTTAGCCACCGTGGCCATGTCACTTGCTGCCGCTGGCTCTGATGCCAGAATGGCGGGTTCGACACTCCCAGTGATGGCGAATACGGGGAGTGGAAATCAGGGTATTGCCGTTACACTTCCTGTTGTCGCCGCGGCAGAAAAGCTGCAAGTATCCGAGGAGAAGATGATTCGCGCGGTTGCCTTAAGTCATCTAATCACCATTCATATCAAATCCAAATTTGGCCGTCTCTCTGCGTTATGCGGTGTTACGGCAGCAGGGATGGGTGCGAGTGGTGCGATTGTTTATTTGCTTGACGGGGGTCTTCAGCAAGTTAAAGCGGCGATTCAAAATACAATCGGAAACGTATCCGGTATGATTTGCGATGGGGCTAAGGCAGGTTGTGCCATGAAAGTGTCGACTTGTTCAAATGTCGCCGTACAATCAGCTTTGTTGGCTCTGAACCACCAAGAAATAAAATCAACCGATGGTTTTATCCACGACGACGTCGAAAAAAGCATCGAGAGTTTCTGCAAACTCGGAAATGAAGGAACGAGGCAAACGGATGATCTTATTTTAAAATTAATGATGGAGAAATAATAGGAGAGTATTCAATATATTTGAACAGAAGTCGGTGGTCCTTAGCCGGCTTTTTTTGTGTTTGAGCAGCCGCAAGAATAGTAAGAAAAAGCTAAAATAAATTCTCTAGATTCTATGCTCACAAAGCCTAGTGAATAGTGTTTTTTTTCGCATAATGGTTTAAGATAGAATTGGGGGTGTTAGTATGCAGGATTTTATTTTTCAAAACAGTACAAAGATTATATTTGGCAAGGAAAAAGAGCATTTAGTCGGGCAAGAAGCCGTTGTTTACGGGAAAAAGCTTCTTCTGCATTACGGCGGGGGCCGCATTAAACAAAGCGGCTTATATGACACGGTTGTAAAGTCACTACAGGACCAGGGAATTGAAATCATTGAGTTAGGCGGAGTTCAGCCCAATCCTCGAGTAAGCCTAGTTCGAGAAGGTATTGCCCTTTGTAAGGAGCATGATATCAACTTTATTCTCGCTATAGGCGGCGGGAGTGTGATTGATTCTGCCAAGGCGATTGCAGCCGGAACAAAGTATGACGGGGATGTTTGGGACTTCTTTACCGGGAAAGCAGCTGTTACCGAGTGTTTGCCAATTGGTGTGGTGCTGACGATCCCAGCGGCCGGCAGTGAATCGAGTTCAGGCACTGTTATTACGAACGAGGATGGCTGGTATAAGAAATCATCAGGACATAATACAATGAGGCCTCAGTTCGCCATCCTAAATCCGGAGCTTTCATATACATTGCCTGCCTATCAAACTGCCTGTGGTATTACCGATATGATGGCACATATTTTAGAAAGATACTTTACTAATGAAAAGAATGTGGATCTAACTGACCGCTTATGTGAAGCTGCTTTAAGAGCGATCATCCATAATGCCCATACTGTTTTAGACGAGCCAACAAATTATGATGCAAGAGCTGAGATTATGTGGTCTGGGACAATTGCTCATAATGATTTGTTAGGGACTGGAAGAATTGGTGATTGGGGAAGCCACGATATCGAGCATGAAATAAGCGGTATTTACGATATTGCACATGGAGCCGGTTTAGCGATTATTTTTCCGGCGTGGATGAAGTATGTTTATAAACATGACGTCAATCGTTTTGTCCAATTTGCCAACCGAGTATGGAATATCGAAATTGATATGAACAATTTAGAAAAAACCGCCTTAGCCGGGATTAAGAAAACAGAAGAATTCTTTAAGTCAATTGGCATGCCGATTACCCTTAAAGAGGCTGAAATTGGTGAAGAACACCTAGAGGAAATGGCTAAAAAGGCAACAGAAAACGGTCCATTAGGCAACTTTATCAAGTTATATGAGGCCGATGTCTATCAAATATATCAAATAGCAAAATAACCATGCAAAAAGCCTCGCATACATAAATTTGAATGTAGCGAGGTTTTTTTTGTGATCAATCGCTTGATAAAAAAATTTATAATATTTCGATGATTAATAGTATAGTATAGTTAAACCAGTAACTTAAAATATTTAGAAGTGAGGTAATGAAATGCGTAAGGATTTTTACGTAAATAATCGTAATCGTTTATATGAGAAGCTTGAAGACCGTTCACTGCTTGTTTTGTTTGCTGGAAAGGCTCCGCAAAAATCGGCAGATGAGGCCTACGGATTTGTGCCAAATCGAAATTTTTATTACATAACAGGAATTGACGAACCAAATCTTATCTTTTTAGCCTATAAAACAAATAATCAGGTAGAAGAATATCTTTTTATCGAAAAATCAGATCCTGTAATAGAAAAATGGATTGGTAAATCTATCTCAAAAGAAGAGGCTGCCGAAGTTTCCGGGATCGGGAATATCCAATTTATCGAACAATTTGAACCATTTTTATCTCGAATCCTATTTACTAATTCACTTTCGAATACCTATTTAGATCTTGAAAGAAGAGAGCTAGATCAAATAACGACGAAGGCACAACAATTTGCAACTAAAATCCAGGCGAATTACCCATACCTGCAAATGAAAAATGTTTATCCGGAAATTTGTGAACTGCGCGTTTGTAAAACACCAGAAGAAATCGAAAAGATCAAAAAAGCAATTGATATTACCTATAAAGGTATAAAAAACCTTATGAGTCATGCGAAAACTGCAACGAAAGAATATCAACTTGAGGCTTATTTTGATTTTACACTTAAGTCAGAAGGTGTAAAACATTATGCTTTCCCAACAATTGTCGCAAGCGGGAAAAATGGGACGATTCTTCATTATGACAAAAATGATGCGAAAATTGAGGAAGAGAGTCTTGTTCTGCTTGATTTAGGTGCCCAATACAACTATTACAATGCGGATATAAGCTATACCTTTCCGGCAAATGGTACGTTTACTGAAAAACAAAAAACATTCTACAACATTGTTTTAAAAGCACTCAGAGAAACGACAGCACTGATAAAACCGGGTGTCCCATTTGCAAAACTGAATGAGCAGACAAAGAAGGTTTTAGCCGAAGAGTGCATCAAAGTTGGATTGATGAAGGAAGAAAGTGAAATCGGAAATTATTACTATCATGGTGTCAGCCACTTTCTTGGGTTAGATACCCACGATGTTGGCAGCTATAAGGATTTAATCCTACAACCTGGAATGGTGTTAACAGTTGAGCCGGGCTTATATATTGAGGATGAAGGAATCGGAATCCGAATTGAAGATGATGTGTTAGTCACCGAAGAAGGCCACGAGGTACTTTCCAAGGATATTTTCCGGTCTGTTGAAGAAATAGAAGCATTTATGAATCAACAATAAGAATATCGTCAACCTTTCTTACATTTAACAAATCGAGTAAGAGGTACATTATTTTAATAAGGGGATCTCTTTTTTTAAGAGGAGATTCCCTTTATTAATTTACAGGAGTGGTGTCCAAATGGATCCTAGAATTAAATGGAATCAAAAACACAAAGAACGGATAAATCAACTGGAAGAACCTGCACCGAATGCCAGATTAGAGAACCTTTCTTCTTATTTGCCGGGAGGGCAAGCTGTTGATCTTGCTTGTGGTCTTGGTGGAAACAGCCTGTTCCTGGCACGATTAAACTTTCAAGTGCGGGCAATCGATATATCTGATGTGGCTGTCAACTATCTCAAGGAAATAGCAGTAAAGCAAAAGCTCGCAATTTATCCTCAGTTATGCGATCTTACGGAAATAACCAACCTTAATTTGCAAAAGAATTCTATTAGTTTAGTTGTTATCACGAATTATCTTGATAGGTCTCTATTTCCATTAGTTAAGTCGATTATTAAAGAGAATGGGTATTTCTTCATGGAAACCTTTTATATGTCACCAAAGCATGAAAATCAAGGAGTATCCAATCAATATAAACTACAATCAGGAGAGCTGCTGGCCGAATTTGCAGAGTGGAATGTTCTTTTTTATGAGGAAAATGAACAAGAAGGGCGGCAAACTATATTTTGTCGGAAATATTAAAATTGACAAATAGGTTTTATGCACGATCTGACACTTTTTTCTCTTTCGACACATTTCATAATATATTAAGCAGAAACTGATATTAAGTGGTATAATATTGGCAATGAAACGGAGGTGATATAAATGGAGAAGCAGATTTTTACCCTATTACAGGAAATGAATAATAAGCTAGATCGTTTAGGTGGTACGTTAAATGAGCACAGCGGAATTTTGAATGAGCACAGCGGAATTTTGAATGAGCACAGTGGAATTTTGAATGAGCACAGCGGAATTTTGAATGAGCACAGTGGAATTTTAAAAGAGCATGGCGAAATTTTGAAAGACCATGGTGAAATTTTGAAATCGTATCGCGGTATCTTAGATAGCCATAGTGAAACCTTTAAAGAACATGGTAGAATCTTAAGCGCCTTGAGAACAGGACAAGAATTTTTAAAGGCAGAAATAAGTGAAATGAAACTTCAAAACGCTAAAGATTTTGGCGAAATGAAAGAACAATTAAAGAACCAAGAAGACAGCATCGAAATATTAAAAGAAGAGACATGGAATAATAAGAAAAGTATCTTAAGAGTTCAAAAAACATTGGGGCTTTCCTAGCATCTAATTAACACTGAATAGCATAGTGAAAAAAGTGGGGAAAACAATAGGAACGATATCCATGTTTAAATAAGCAGAAACTCCTCAGATGTATTACATCTATTACAGCTTCAATTGAAATCCCCATTCAAGCAGCCAGACAAGCGCTGCAGTAAAAATTCCGAGTGAGAGTCCAAGTACCAAAAAAACGTCAGTAAATGGCGTTTTTTTTTTGAATAAAAAAACTCTCCTTAATTACTAACTGCCATATATCAGTGAAAGTCGTTTTTGTCAATGATATCCTGTAAATCAGGTTGTATTTCAAAAATTTTAATAAAAAGTACTGGAAATTTTTATCACACTGTTATATAATTGCGATATAATAATATATCTGTTGTATAACAATTTGAATTTACTAAATGATAAAATAAAGGAGAAGAGAGCATGATAAAAATCGACTCGATTGCACGGAGAATATTAGGTTGGAAGTTAAATAGATGGGATCGTTGGTATGATTATGAAAAGGGGATTTTCATTCATGAGTCTGAGTTTCAACCAGAGAAAAACCTTGAACATGCAATGCTAATTGTTGAGCGATTAGAAGAATTAGGATTTACTTATACAATTAAAGGGTTTTCTAAGGTTTGCTTTAATGATATTTGTTCAACTGGGGAGACGTTGGCACAAGCAATTACGAATGCCGCCTACTCAATCGTCGAACTAAGTTCCATCCCTGATCACACAAGAATATGGCAGAAATTATGTTAAAAAAATAGTGCCAGGAATTATCCAGCATTCGGATGGTTCCTAGCACCTTTTTATTTTGCATAAAAGTTTTCTGTATAGTAGGGCTGTGATTGATCATTAAAGGCAACGCCTACTCCTAAATATTTATATCCATCACGCAATATATTTTCACGGTGGCCAAGTGAGTTCATTAAACCTTCATGGGCAAAGATGCTGCTAAATTGTCCATAAGCAAGGTTCTCCCCGGCCAAATGAAAGATGATATGATCCTCTTTCATCCGATCAAATGGTGATTGACCTTTACGATTTGTATGATCAAAATACTGATTGACTGCCATATCCGTGCTATGTTTGCGGGCTGTTTCTTTGACATCGTTATCCCATGTTAGGATGGGGAGCCCGTGTTCAACGCGTGCAGCATTCGTTAAATCGAATAACTGGTATTCAAATCCTTCTTTCAAAACCGGACTTGCCGCGGTGTAAAGTTCACGTTTCTTTTGTTCCGTGTCTTTATTGATTAATTGCATTGCTGTAACCGTATTGTTCTCGTGTTTATCGTAAAAAATAGTTACATAAACATCATCAAGCAAGAACACATCATTGTCGCTATTTTCCTGTAATTGATAGATCATCAAACCTTTTTGAATTTTGGTCAGTGGTTCCCCCAATGTTGCTCGAACACTGTCTTTCGAGCTTCCTAACTTGATCCCCTTTGCAGACGCAATTAAATCCTGGTTTGTGTAAAGGCCTGCTGCTTTACCTTTTTCATCATACATTACCATAAAAAAATCTCGATAATTGTCGTGGTAGGTATACCATTTAGCCCCATATTCGTTAAGGGAGGCACGGTTCGCCTGACCTAAATTGTGTTCAATATTTTCTTTAGTCTCACCAAGTTCAACATTATGAATAGAAAAGACTTGTCCAACCGGGGTTTTTAACGCTAATTTTTCTCTATCTGCCGGTTTTTCCTTTTGTTGTGATTGCGGTAAATCTTTTAACTTAAGATTAAGCTGTTCCCATAATTGTTGAATTTTTTCAGATAAAGTATTAATGGCAGCAAGAACTTCTGGGTTATCTTTGACGTCATTTATTTTAGATTCGACTTGACCAATTGCCGGTCCGTAATCGGAGTTTTCTATCTTTTGTTTAATAAAAGGTCCAGAAACATATAATATAAACAATAATGCTAGGATTGAAAAAAAACGCATCATAACCGTTTCCTCCATTTCTATTAGAATTGTAACCAATCTAGTTAAAATGTATAAGCAATATGCTTATAATGAATAAAAATAAACAGATGGAATCATTTTTTTCGCGAAGAGAACTGGTTTATTATATGATGAAGGTGAAAAGTGGAGTCTATTATACAAGGAAATAGGTGTACTATGCAAAAAATAATCATTATTGGTGCAGGAATTCTCGGTGCATCTACGGCCTATCATCTTGCAAAACAAAATGCTGAGGTAATCTTAGTGGATCGCGAGGACATAGGACAGGCTACAGCTGCAGCTGCCGGAATTGTTTGTCCATGGCTTTCGCAGAGGCGAAATCAAGCATGGTACAGGTTAGCAAAAGGCGGGGCTCGTTACTATCCGGAGTTAATTGAGCAATTAGAAGCAAACGGAGAACAAGATACAGGTTATAAACGGGTAGGGGCGTTAAGCCTTCATACTGATTTTCATAAACTAGAACAAATGGCAGAACGAGCACGAAACCGTCGGGAGGATGCAACTGAAATTGGCGAGATTAGGATTTTATCGCCTATAGAAACAAAAGAACTTTTTCCGCCGTTATCGGAGGAATTTGGCTCTGTTTACGTTAGCGGCGGTGCACGCGTAAATGGAAGAGCATTGTGTAAAGCATTGATTCGTGCCTCCATAAAGCATGGGGTTACTTTTCTGAAAGGGAATGCGTCCCTTGTTATTAAACAAAATCGTGTGATTGGAATTAAACTTGAGGATAAAACGCTGTTTGCTGATCAGGTGATTGTTACCGCAGGGGCATGGGGAAATGAACTTCTCCAGCCATTATGTGTTGATTTTTTAATAAAACCGCAAAAAGCGCAAATTGTTCATCTGGAAATGCCTGAAACAGATACTGGCTCTTGGCCGGTTGTCATGCCGCCTAATAACCAATATCTGCTCACACTTGACAATGGACGTGTAATCGTCGGTTCAACACACGAAAACGAGGCTGGATTTGATCCCCGCGTAACCGCTGGCGGAGTGAATGAGATTTTAGGCAAAGTATTAGAAACAGCTCCCGGTTTAGCGAATAGCACCTTTGTTGAAACAAGGGTAGGTTTCCGCCCGGTTGCCCCGCACTTTCTTCCAGTGGCAGGAGCTTTGCCAAATTATGAAGGGATTTTTCTAGCAAATGGATTGGGGGCATCTGGGTTAACAAGTGGCCCTTATCTCGGTGCGGAACTGGCAAAACTAGTGTTAGGAAAAGAAACAGAAATTGACTTTAGTAGCTATGATGTTGCTGGAGCGCTAGGGGGTTAATTTTTGAGAAAACGACCGCTATTAGAGGTCGAAAAAAACGGTAATTAAAATGAAAAAAATTGGACAGGATGGTGGAGGATGAAGTTTATTTGACGGTGAGGTGATCCATTCATGAATGAACCTTTTGAATATCCCGACATTTTTTATAACGAAGTGATACTTTATCTTGAAACGAAATGGGACCGGCGCTTAAATGACCATGAGCGCCATGTATTGGTTGAAGGATACCGCTTCGGAAGAATGATTGAGGCTGAAAATGAAATAAAAATCATGTTCGCCGAATGAAAGAAAAAAAGTGTAACCTTTTCCTAATAAATAAAGTTGGTTTTCTTTTTACTATTTTGAGCAATAAAAAACCATTTGACATTTCTAATGAAGGTGTTAACATTAACCATGTGAGGATATTATAACAACATAATAGGTGAAGTTTATCCGCTAGAGGTGCCTTTTTAAAAGGCTGAGATTGAAGTGCTACTTCAGGACTCTATGAACCTGATCTGGGTAATACCAGCGTAGGGAAGTGGGAACCATGATATTTGAAGATCAAATGTTTTTATTTCAAATTTTCAACCACTTTCTTAATCAAAGAAAGTGGTTTTTTTGTTTTTCACTTCAATCGAACAAAGCGGAATCTTCTTAAAGGGGTGACTTGTATATTAACTAGTGTAAAAGATAAAGAGTTACATATTATTTCAAACGGTAAAATGCCGATTGAGAAGCTTCGTGAAATAGTTACCGATATTCACCCATATGTAACCGCAATCCACTTACGAGAAAAACAAAAAACAGCAAAGGAACTATTTCAAGCAGTCAAGCTTTTAATAAATGTAAACATCCCACCTTCAAAGATTATTATTAATGATCGGCTGGATGTTGCCCTGGTTACAAGGGCCCGAGGAGTCCAATTAGCCTTTCATAGTTTAGATACAGCCATTGTTAAAGAATATTTCCCACAGCTCATGATAGGTAGTTCAATCCACTCCTACAGAGAAGGACTTGAAGCAAAAGAGAAGGGCGCAGATTACGTGATTTACGGCCATGTCTTTCCTTCTCAATCAAAACCAGGTATGGGCCCTAAAGGGTTGGAGGAATTATCAAGGCTAACACAATTGGACATTCCAGTTATTGCTATCGGAGGCATAACAGCTAAGAATACGGGGCAGGTACTTCAGGCAGGAGCAAAAGGGGTCGCTGTCATGTCGGGGGTTTTAGAAGCTGACGATCCACTAAAAGCAGTAAAGTCCTATATAAATGTATTAAAAGATGGAGGTGGATAAGGTGGGAAATTTATTTGATGTTGCCATAATCGGAGGAGGAGTTAACGGATCCTCAATAGCCTATCAGCTATCAAAAATGGGAAGAAAAGTAATCATAATTGAGAAGGGCCGATTGGCTTGCCAAGCGTCAAGTGCGGCTGCTGGAATGCTGGCAGCACAAGCGGAGATTGAACAAGATGGTCCTTTATTCCAGTTAGCTTTAAAAAGCCAGGCAATGTTTGCGACTCTCTCAAGTGAGTTATTTGAATACACTGGAATTGATATCGAGTATGTAAATAAAGGAATGTTAAAAATCGCCGAAACGGAGCAACTAGCATTCGAAGTAAAAAAGCAGGTCATCTTTCAAAGGAATTGGGATCCAACTATAACATGGCTTAACACTAAGGAAATACGTGAAATGGAACCGTCTTTATCACCAAGTGTTTCAGGAGGGATGTATCTCCCTAACGATGGGCATGTGCATCCAGCAAAGTTGACAAAAGCGTTTGCAAAAGCAGCTGAATATTTTGGAGCAGAAATTCGTGAACATACTGAGGTCGTTTCTTTCGTTTATGAAAACGGTCAGGTTAAAGGGGTTAAAACTACCAATGGAGTCATACATAGTGAACAAGTTGTCGTCGCCACCGGAGCTTGGGCTGCAAAATTAATGAGTGAAACCGGGATGGACATTGATGTTTATCCTGTTAAAGGAGAATGCTTTTCCGTCAGAACGGAAAAGCCGATGATCAACACGACAATTTTTTCCGACAAACGATGTTATCTAGTCCCGAAACGAAATGGGATTTTATTAAGTGCCATTACAGGGCAACTAGTAGCGGACCTATTAGCAGGTAGAATGCTGGATCAACCTTTGCTCTCAGCATTTCACTTAGAGAGAAAGAAAGAAATAGTTAGTTAGGAGGTACACCATGGAGATCGTATTAAATGGCGAGTTGATTCAAATACCAGACCATGTCGTATTTATTTCAGATGTGCTCAAACATTATGAAATCCAGGATAAGGTAGTTGTCGTGGAAGTAAACGGCGAAATATTAACTAGGTTAGAACACCAAAGCACTAGATTATCAGATAAAGATCGAATTGAAATAGTCCATTTTGTAGGAGGCGGTTAATATGTTAAAAATAGGTCCATTATCCTTTCAATCTCGTTTGTTGCTGGGAACGGGCAAGTATCCAAGCTTTGAAATTCAAAAGGAAGCAGTGGAAGTGTCCCAAGCAGAAATCCTCACATTTGCGATTAGACGAATGAATATTTTTGAAGCTAGCCAGCCGAATTTTTTAGAACTTCTGGACACTAATAAATTTACACTTTTGCCAAATACAGCCGGAGCCAAAACAGCAGCAGAAGCTGTCCGGATCGCCAAACTTGCAAAGGCTTCAGGCCTATGCGATATGATTAAAGTCGAAGTGATTGGCTGTGATCAAACATTACTTCCTGACCCAATTGAAACGCTAAAAGTTACAGAAGAATTAGTGAAGGAAGGATTTATTGTTCTCCCTTATACATCCGATGACGTGGTTTTGGCAAGAAAGCTTCAAGAAGCGGGCTGTCATGCCGTCATGCCAGGGGCATCGCCAATAGGATCTGGTCAAGGTATCATCAATCCCGTAAACCTTAGCTTTATTATCGAACAAGCCGTCGTGCCTGTTATTGTGGATGCCGGTATTGGCTCTCCAGCCGATGCTGCTTTGGCGATGGAATTAGGAGCAGATGGTGTGTTATTAAATACGGCAGTGTCCGCGGCAAAGGACCCGATAAAAATGGCGAAAGCAATGAAGCTGGCGATTGAAGCTGGACGATTAGGCTATGATGCAGGAAGAATCGAGAAAAAGAAATATGCGACAGCAAGCAGTCCAAAGGAAGGAATGAGTATCGGGTGAATAATCGGTATTCACGTCAAGAACTATTTTCCCCCATTGGAAAAGACGGTCAGAAACAGATTTCTAAAAAGCATGTACTTATAATAGGAATGGGAGCACTCGGAACTGGAAGTGCTGAGGCACTCGTCCGCGCCGGAATTGGTAAACTAACGATTGTTGACCGTGATTATGTGGAATGGAGCAATTTGCAACGGCAGCAGTTATATTCAGAAGAAGATGCCAAAAACCGAATTCCCAAAGTCATAGGGTCCCAATATCGCTTAGCAGCCATTAACTCTTCGGTGGCAATTGAGGCAATCATTGCGGATGCCTCAGCTATAGAGCTAGAAGACTGGGCTAAAAAAGTGGATCTAATAATTGATGCAACGGATAATTTCGAAACAAGAATGATCATAAACGATGTATCCCAAAAGGTGGGTGTCCCGTGGATTTACGGGGCTTGCGTTGGAAGCTACGGCATCTCCTACACAATTATTCCTGAAAAAACACCTTGCTTTTCTTGTTTAATAGAAACAGTTCCTCTAGGCGGATTAACCTGTGACACAGCTGGAATTATTAGTCCTGCTGTTCACATGGTTGTTTCTTACCAAGTAAGTGAAGCATTGAAAATTTTAGTCGGCGATTTCGATTCATTACGAAACAAACTCGTTTCCTTTGATTTATGGAAAAACCAAAATAGAGCGATACAAGTAGATAAATTGAAAAAAGGGGATTGTCCCTCTTGCGGGATCCAACGTTCCTATCCTTATATATCATTTGAAAATCAAACAAAAACAGCAGTACTATGTGGCAGGGATTCTGTTCAGATCCGTCCCTCCATTCCAACCGTGCGTGATTTGGAAGCGTTAGAAAAAATATTGGCGAAACAGAGGGGGACTATCCAGCGAAATCCTTACCTTCTATCATATACGGAGAATTCCCACCGCTTAGTACTTTTTAAAGACGGAAGGGTACTAGTGCACGGAACGAAGGATATTTCCGAAGCAAAGGCGCTATACCATCGATACTTGGGCTAATCACTACGAAACAACCGCTGCTCCATGGAGGTAGCGGTTGTTCCATATTTTCAAGCTGGTATAGTAGAATTAGGATAAAGATACAAAGGCTTTAGTTTTGAAGGGAGCGGGAATAATGAGCGATAAGAATAGTTTGCTAGATGCGTTTAAACAAACAAAATATCAAGTGAATGGTCATGGCGCTAGAAATGTTCAGGTTCTAAAAGAGGTATTCAACGACTTGGAAGGACAACTGGAAAGCGAGATGTATGGGAAGGGAAAAATAATCGAAGACTTCGAGGAGAAAATGGCCGCAATTTTAGGGAAAGAGTCGGCGGTGTTTTTTCCGAGCGGGACGATGGCCCAGCAAATCGCCCTGCGCATTTGGTGTGATCAAAAAGGGATAAGAAAGGTAGCCTATCACCCGTTGAGCCATTTGGAGATTCATGAGGAAGATGGGTTAAAAGAATTGCATCAAATTGAATCCATTTTACTGGCAGATAAAAACAGAGTGATTGAATACGATGACGTGACGGGAATGAAGGAAGAAGTCGCCTGTCTATTGCTGGAATTGCCGCAACGGGAGATTGGCGGACAGCTCCCTGAATATAAAACGCTTAAAGCAATCGCCGCTTATTGTAAAGAAAAAGGAATCAAATTACATTTGGACGGTGCACGGCTCTTTGAAATTCTGCCGTATTACGAAAAGTCGGCCGCGGAAGTTTGCAGTTTGTTTGATAGTGTCTATATTTCTTTTTATAAAGGTATCGGCGGGATTGCCGGAGCCATTCTTGCGGGGGATGAAGCCTTTACTGAGAAATCAAAAGTATGGAAACGACGTCATGGGGGAGATTTAATCAGTCTATATCCCTATTTCCTAAGCGCAGACTATTACTTTGAAAAACGGAATGGCAAAATGAAAGAGTATTATGAAGGAGCAAAAGAACTCGCTCAATTCTATAATCAATGTTACGCTGTTTCAACCAAACCGCAGGTGCCTGTCTCTAATATGTTTCATGTCCATTTTGATACACCGAAAGAGGATATGGAACGGATTTTAGCAGAAATCTGTCAGGAATCGGGCATCGGCTTATCCAGCTATGTAAGAGAAGTAGCAAACTCTACCAGTTATTTTGAAGTAAGCGTTGGTGATTTATATACGAATCTTCGGCGTGAACAATTAATCGAAGTGTTTAACTTACTGGATGAGAAGATGAAAAAACGATAAAAATGTCCGAAAGCTGAAAAGGATTTGGTCCTGGAAATGAAATTGAAGCTGGGATGTAAAAACAATATAAATACCAAAAGTGCCAGGGTCCAACCGGAAAATTGTATGGTGCCTGGCACTTTTTTTCTTATTCTCTAATTTTCTTTTCATTCTCCAATTTATCAATTTTTTTCCGCAAAGGTATGACCAAAAATAAGAGAAGCAGCACAACGAATGAAAATGAGACAATAGATAGATAGCTATTAATTGGTGGACGGCCTGTAGAAGATATCAAATTGCCCAAAAACAAATTGAGCAGTCCGATAAACATGTTTAATCCGATGACAAACCAGAATAATAGCATGATTCGTTTATAGTGCTTTAATTTGGAATCATTGTCGGAGTAGATGGTGAATTCACCATCTGCCGCTTTTTTTCTGAAATAAACCCACCGATGATAAGAGGTAACATGCTCTGCGCCCATTTCCTCCATAAATTGAATATACTCCTGACTTTCTAGATGATCGACTGGGTGTTCAAGCAATTCAAGCCTGTAAATGTATTCACCCTTGGGGGCATCCTCAAAAACATATTTACTAAAGGAATATTTTGTTAAAGCCAGTCCGTTTGCTGACATTTCATTTAAAAATTTTTCTTCCTTTTCAAAATCTACAAAGATTTTTCTGATAACACGCTTCATGACAATCCACCTCCTGTTATTTTGTTTCCATTTTTCAGGAGTTCGTTTAACCTTAATATTTCGAGCATAATAGTCTCTTTTCCGAGTTCAGTAATTAGATATTCCTTTTTACGTGATTTTTCTTCATAAGCGGCTACTGGTTGTATCCAGCCTTTTTCCAGTAAGGTATTAATCGCCCCATACATAGTGCCAGCTCCCAGTGTGACACGTCCATTGCTTAATTCTTTAATGTTCTGCATGATGCCATAGCCGTGCATCGGCTTATAAAGGGACAAAAGAATATAATAAACTGCTTCTGTCAGTGCACTGTGTTCCATATTTTCAGCCATTTACTCACTCCTAAACTATTACGTTTGACGATATATCGTTCACAGGTATATTATATCGGCTGCTGATATAAATTTCAACATTTGTTTCAATATTTTTTCATTGACGGTCTAACGGGTTTATATGTTGATAATCAGGTGAGGAATTTAAAAATAATTAATTTGTAAAAATTTTAATCACATATTTTAACTTCCATCATATATTAACTTCTGTGTGAGAAATCTTAGGAAAGAAGGATGAATATGAATAACATTCAAATCATTACCACAGGGAAAAATGAGTACAAAGATGGAGATAGTGGCTATAAAATTATTGAATTTAATGTATCAGACCCAACCGAAAATTTATATGCAGTAGTGACTCCTGTCAAAAAACAATAACAGAAAAAATCTCAAAATAGTAAAACTATCTTTTTTGTTATGATACATAGAAAGATGGTTTTTTTCTTTTATGAAAAGGGTCAATCCCCCGGTGTACTAAGGCTGTGGCGCACCGGGGGACTGACCCCATTTTCCCCCAAAACACCGTAAAAAAAGGTTTTTACAAGTTAATATGAATAGTTCGTTCTTAAAATATCAATATTTATTTCATGAATAATTCAAAGAACAGCTAATCAGCTTCTTCATATTTACAACATCCGAAATGATCCGCCGTAAATAAGCAAATGGGGCAAAATATGAGCGTTCAAAAATTTTCTCGACATGTAGTTTATGTCGCCCCGCTCATATAAAACCTATGGAAGAATTTTATGGTTTTTCTGGAAAGTAGATGGAGTAATTTACTTAAGCTAATCCCCAATAAAGCTTGACGTATGTATGTCAGAGAATTTCATTATGTCAAAAACTCTTTAAGGAGGCGTCACTTCATAAAAAATGTAACCTAGAATTCCTTTTTGTAAATTTGTAATATTCGACCTATTCCAACGACAAACGTTACAAGGTATAGTATGAAACTGTAAGCAGACTATCCCAACATCATTCGTTCACCTTCTAATCTAAACTTGCTTACCAAACTTTTGTTTTGGAGTGAAGAGGAATGACAGGTAGGATCGAAAACACTAGACTAAAATTAAGGACGAAATTGGAGTCCCTGTTTCAAATTTGGACAGAATGGATCCATAAACATCCATTCATTATTCGTATTTATAATATTTTTTCCTGGGTATCTTTAATTGCTTTCCTGATCAGTTTGATCTTCATGGAGGACTCAAGGAAGATATTCGTTCAATTTTTTTGGTCATTTTATGTAATTGTCCAATTTTGGTTTCTATGTCGCAGTAAAACTTTAGCTTGGAAACAATATACCTATTTCTTTCTGGCTGCTTCATGGCTAATTGTGCCGCTGAATTCAGTTATCGTTCTTTCGATAACTATAGTTTTCGGAGGTCAAGCTTCAGGTGTGTGGAGCCAAGCTTTTTTAACGCCAATTGCAGAAGAAGTATTGAAATTAATTCCGCTTGGAGTCTATCTTTTTTTATCACGCCGCGCCACATCCCTAAGCTTAAGTGATTATGCACTTATAGGAGCTGCATCTGGGGCTGGTTTTCAATTTTTAGAGGAAACAGGCCGCCGATTAATTTATGGAGGAAATTACGGGGTTACTTTCCTAGGGGGGAAGGTCATTCATTGGGATTTGTCCACCTTATTTCCGGGCTATTTTGAGGAAAGTTTTTTTCCCACGCGAATGTCAGCGGGGCATGCGCTACTGACGGCTATGATTGCGCTAGGGATCGGAATAGCTGTGAGATATAAAGAGAGGTTTACGAATTATATCTATATTCTTCCAGGATTCCTTTTATTTATGGCCATTTTTGATCATATCTTATGGAACGCGAGCTTTCAGGCACCCAAATGGCTCAAAGGTATTCATCATTTGCTAGGGAGCGGTTATGCTGCGAAACCAACTTTCTTACTAATGCTGATTGCTGCCTTGCTTATTGATTATTGGAAACTGAACTTTGTACGGGAGAAAATTCCTTTACTTGCTTCAGAAAAAGTGATAAATCCTTTTTCTGAATTATGGAATTTAACCAGTGCTCTAATAAAGGATAACCAGCGATTTGGTTATTTGATGTTTTTTTATCGTGAACGAAGGGAACTCGGTTTTACCATTATATATGGAAATGCAGAAGCAAAAAAACGTTTACCTGTTCTGGTTACAAACGTTCAGAAGTATTATCAAACGTTAACTCTCATCGCAGCAACTATATTAATTGCACTTGTTTTTGGGGGGGGAGAAAGTTTTTACAGCAGCCAGGATGCTTGCTTTGCTTGTTTATTTGATGGTTTGCAAAACTGGTGGGATCGACTATCAGGATGGGAAAAAGGAATCATGATTGCTGGTGCATTTGCTTTATCATTCCCTTTTCTCGGCGTCTGGTCGGCTATTGGTGCTGTTTCAATGGGGATGGGGGTTGTAGCTAGTGGCCAACAAATAGCAGATATTATCCGGAATCCAAAAAAGTTACTTTCACCTGATTATGCACTCGCAACTATTTTTACTTTGGGGTTAAGACGTTTTCCTTTTGGAAAGATTGCTGCAGCAAAAGTATTAAAAACTACAAAAGGGCTCACAAGACATGAATTTAGAACTAAAGGAGGACTCATTTATCGTACTACGCATGGAACTAATGGCGAACTACGTTCTGTTTTCGCAAAAATCGAAAAGGGTCATCTAAAAAAAGGGACTGAAACAAATGATGCCTCAAGAAGATGGGTAAGATCGCTTGGAAAACAGACAGACGATGCCGGTCATGGAATTGGTAAAAATCTTGGTGGTCTTGGTTCACGGTTCTCGGGGAATATTTTCCCGCAAAACTTGAGTATTAATCGAGGGAGATTCAGACAATTTGAAGGCATGATTGCAGAAGAAGTTCAAGCAGGTAAAACCGTTTTTGTTCGTGTTGTTCCAAAATATGCTAGTGGATCCACAAGACCTTATGAAATCTTTTATCATGTAAGAATTAATGGAGAGACCATCACGGGGGTTTTCAAAAACCCTTAATTTAATTTGAATGATGAATTAGAGGTTTATCAGAAGTATGATATTGCGAAGAAATAGGAAATGGTAAACTAGCTTTAATTATTGAAACTGGAGATGAAAAGAAATGGATAATAGTTATTTATTAATGGAGGATCATTCCAATCAAAAACAAATGGAAGGTGATTTATCATTTATTGGAGGTCATCCTTGTATACCTGCTTCAATGGAAATTCCAGTGTGCCAATTATGCGGTGCCGAACAAACCTTCTTTTTTCAAGTGGCCTTTCCGGAAGAACATATTTGGCATGGTTTTTCTATGGCAGTGTTTGCATGTACTTCTTGTGCTCATGAGGAATATCTTATCCCTGAAATGCTTCAAGATACTTTACGAGGTGTGGATATTCCAGAAGGCTTTTTAGAAGATTATCAGAAAAATTTTAAATGCAATATTTTTGAAACTAAAAAGGGTGTATATAGAGACTCGTACCAAGAAAAAATTCAATTTAAGCGATGGAAACAAACATCTACTTCTGAACCTAAAATTGCTAATAATAAACTTGGGGGACAACCGAACTGGTTATTGGGAGATGAAACACCAGCTACCTATAAGATTTCTGTTCCCATGCTTTTTCTTATGCAATTGATGGAGGATATTAAATTCGAAATCGTACAGGATGCTCCCCCGCAGATCAGACTAGGATTACGAGGCAATCCTGAGCCTTCGAAACACCATTATTATGAGCTCTTCCTGGCCAATAATATATATTTTTTTGGAACGAAGGAACGTTTAAAGCCACTTGTCTATGTTCTTACACAGATTTAGTTGCAATTAAATTTTAGATAAGGAAGGACAATAGTTGAATAATTCTATTCAGCATTATAATTATCATTAATGTGCAAATGGATATTCGATGATTAAGAAAAAACAAAGTGTAAGAATGAGCTAAATATTAGATGTAATCATTATTAACTGACCATTTTTTGCACACAAGTTAGACAAGATTAGTAATTAAACTTGTCTAACTTGTTTTTTTATGTAATTTTCATTTTTTTATTTTATAGTTTTACAACAAGAGGTTTAGGAATAAAACAAGAATTTTATAAATGAATCAGGGAATAACATGAGAAAATAAGAAGGATTGGTGAATGGGATATTATAAGGATGGTCAAGAAGATAATAGTGGCTATTTATCAATTTCTGATGAAGTACGAGGCAAGCATATGTTGAACAAGGTTCCTATGGTCATCACAATTTTTTTCTTGATTATCAAGATTATGGAAACCATTGTGGGCGAAACAGCCGCTTATTACCTAAATGAAGAACTAAATTTAGAATGGGGATATTAAATGAAGATGTTTTAAACAATCGAGAAATTAAATTTTAAACTAGAAGTCTGGTGCCTGACACCCAGTGTGCTAAAGCGGTAGCGCATCGGGTGCCAGGCACCGATTTTAAGTTAGTATAGCTAGTTTAGAAATTGAAAAAAAGAAAGGTAGTAGGGTCAGTCCCCTGTTGAACTATTAGTTCAACGGTAGACTGACCCTATTACCTTTTTGTCAAGGACATAGATGTGAAATTAATTCCTTGTTTTCTGCAAACTTGTTCCCTTAAAATAGATGAGGAAGTCAGTGAAACAATAGTTAGAAGGTGAAGAGTTGCAAAGAAAGATAGGTTTTATTTATGAATTAATATTAGCAGGAATAATTATTTTTTCTTTAATTGTTGATTTGCCCAAAAAAGAAGATTTTGTTTTAGGCTGGCTTGTGTGGGGGCTTTTTGCCGCTGATTATGTGATTCGGTTTTTCTTTAGCAAGGAAAAATGGGGATTTGTCAAAAGTCATCCAATCGAGCTCCTTGCACTCATCCCTTTCGATCATCTATTTAGAACTATCCGTTTAATTCGCTTATTTCGCTTAGTTAGGCTCATCCTCGTAGTAAAAAGAAATAATTCGATTTTAGATCTATTGATTGAAAAATATCGCTTAGATAAATTATTTGTAACAGTTATTGCTTTATTATTTATAACTGCGATTCCTATGACATGGATAGAACCAAGCTTTCACAGCTATGGAGATGCTTTATGGTGGACAGTGGTAACGACAACAACCGTTGGCTATGGAGATTTATATCCTGAAACAAATGTCGGGCGGATAATTGCGAGTGTACTTATGTTCGTTGGGATCGGGTTAATTGGGGTTGTAACCGGAACGGTAGCTTCGATATTTTCTAATAAAAAAGGGGACTTGCCTGAACGATTGAAATACGTAAGGGATAAGATTGATGATTATCCGTCTCTTACGGAACCAGAGATTCTCGTCATGATTGAACAATTGAAAGCTTATCAAAAAGAACAAAGCAAAAAATGAAACCCTTTGATGGTAAAATATAGAACCTAATTTTTAGGTAAAAAGCGGTCTTATGAATATCATAGTGACCGCTTTTTAGTTCGTACATCTAATAGCTGTTCTTTAATTTGTTAACTTCATCTTTTAGCCGAATTATTCGAAGAGGTTATGATTCCTTTTGTTGATAAATTATGATATGTAAAAAAATAATCCATCATTAAGCGCTGATGATAAAGCTGTGGAGTATAGGTTATGCAGTATATGGAAGGATATGGCGAAAAAGGTATGCATATCAGTGATATTTTCTCGAGTTTGGATGACATTCCTTTATACAGCAAAATACACCGTTTTTTCGACTTTGTCTGACCTAGAATTCAATGTTAAGATGAAACCTACGTAAAAGAACATATCGCCATATGAAAAAACTGAAAGGAATGATTTGTTATCGATCATTTACAATTAAGTTATACGAGCGAAATGGAAAAAGCGATGTACAGTGCACATGGTGTAGGTTATGAAGAGTATATGAGACATCATTCAGTAAGAATAAGAGTCGAAAAGAGCCGAGAAAAGGATTATAATACGTGTCGCAGAATGGTTGTTGATCTAGATCGACTAGTTCATTATAATAATCGCTTAACGACATGAATAAAAAGGGAAACCAATGACTGGTTTCCCTTTTTATCATACCTTTTACTTATACCACTAAGATCTTGGCCAATTTCGCTTGATCAAATCCTAGGATAACTTCTTCACTATTTTCGTCTTTGATAATGGTTGCTGGCGTAGCAGCAGCACCTAGTGCAATAAGTTCTTGCAGATATTGATCGTCTTTACCAGGCGGGGCTGGCCCTTTTACCAGTAATAGTGGAGGGAAAGTTTATATATAATTAGATGGTGGCGATACTCAGTTGGAAATAACATGGCATTCAGAATAAAAATTTGATGAAAGGAATAAATCAATTTTAATTATACATATCTACTTTTCAATCTTCTTAATGTTCCGTAAAACGGTAATAAAACCATCCAATATATCATGACTAACTGAAAATCCTTTGCGCTTATAGAATTCCAAGGCGTTCGTATTGCCATTGGAGACAAAGATAAAATAATCTTCGACATCCTCAAATTGTTGCAGCCATTTCATTGACCTAATGAAAAGGCTAGATCCAATCCCATATTGTCGATACCCATCTTTAATGTAGAATTGGGATAAACAACCTACGTGATCCCTATTAACAGAAGATAGGTCAAAAAAGGTGGCAAAGTCATTTGAATAGGACTCTTTGGTAGAAATATTGGAATAGACATACCCTACTATTTTATCTCCATCTTTAGCTACCACAATATTATTATGTATTGCACTTTTTATGGAAGGAATCATCCGTGTGTCGAAGTTCATGTTGTAAAATAATTCCGGTTTTATGTATGCTTTCGACTTTTGAAAGGCCATTAGTTCATTACATAACTCTCTACAGCATTCACTTTTTTCATCTGCAATAACTTCATATGTTATATTCATTTTCTTCTCCTTTAATCGAGTATTCAATAATAAGGTTATCACGTCTCTTATTTTTTTGTAAGACTGAATTAACTGCAGATTCTTAATTTAAGAATGAGAAAGGTTTGAACAAAACAATTCCGGAAGTTACACTAAATGATGGGATTACTTTTCCAGAAATCGGTTTGGGTAAATATAAACTGAAGGGAAATGAAGGTGTCAATTCAATCCTAAGTGCCATTGATCTCGGCTATCGACTTATAGTTTCTGCTTATAATTATGAAAACGAAGGGACTGTAGGGGTGGCCGTTAGACATTAAATGGATATGTAAATTAAAGAGGAATGCATCAGGCATTTTTTCCGTGCATGAAAAAATCCCAAATTCCCTTTGGGAAAACCATATACTGTTAGTGCACAGTACGTTGATACTGTTTTGTAATGTCAAAGGTCCTTGTTCAATTTCTATGAAAAAATAACGGAGTCTTTTGACTTCTTTTTTATTTTTTGTATATGTGTCCACACTCTGATACAAAACTAATCATAGTTTATCTAAAGGAATAAGAAAGAAAGGAGGAAGAAGCACTCTATGGAGAAGGATAAAAAACAGAAACAGGAACCGAATGGAGAAATTGACCGGTTCTCAAGATTTATGTTTGGAAACAGTAAACGCAGAGAAACTTACAATGAACGGGAAAAAAATTCCCAAGAATCGCCAGAACAAAAAGAGCAATCATCTTTCGATAGGAGATTGGATCGGACTGATAATTTGTTGTTTGGCTATAGAAGAAAAGAACCTGAAACTAGAACTCACACCACTCAAAATCAAATAGAAGATCTTATTAACAATGTGGATGTTGTATTGCTTATGGAAACTATCGATATGTTTGTTGAAACATCTAAACAATTAAAACCATTATTTAAAGAAATCAGCCCTTTCTTTCATCGAATTAGTAAAAAGTTCCTATCCAATGAAGACACCTAGTTACTAATTGGAAAAGAAGATTTTTTACGGAGCACAGTCTGTTAACCGATAACAATAAACGGTCACATCATCTCATAATCCTCGTGCTCCAAGATATGACAGTGCCATACATAGTACCCTGTATAAGGACCAAACTTCATGATAATTCGATTTACCTGGTTAGGATTAGCTCTAACTGTTTCCTTCAATCCTCGTTCTTGAGGTTCGGGAGGTATTGTCGGACAGGTAAAATGGATAATTCTCTCCTTGGAATACTTTTCTACATAGAAATCTCTCCGGTTTAATATCTGGAATATAGGGTCAGTCCCCCGATGAATTACCGCTTTAACACACTGAGGGACTGACCCCATTTTCCTTATAATAATCGCTTAACAACATGAATAAAAAGGGAAACCGATGACTGGTTTCCCTTTTTATCATACTTTATACCCCTAAGATCTGGGCCAATTTCGCTTGATCAAATCCTAGGATAACTTCTTCGCTATTTTCGTCTTTGATAATGGTTGCTGGCGTAGCAGCAGCACCTAGTGCAATAAGTTCTTGCAAATATTGATCGTCTTTACGTATGTCTCTTTCTTCAAACTCAATCCGATTTTCTTTTAACCAAAGTTTTTCCGCATGACAAGGCGGGCAAGTCTCTTGAGAATAAATAATCACTTTTTTCATTTAATTACCTCCACTTCATTAATGCTATTGTACAATGAATTCTGTTTCCATGGGTACAATTAAATACTTTAGATCAATTTTTAAGGAAGTGACCCTCATTGAAATATAACATCAACCAAGAACTATAAAAAGAGCCGTAATAGGGGAATATGAAAAATACCTAAACGAACTTGAAAGCCTTCAATATCACGAGCAAGCTCCATATAGAAAAGCAAAGAAACTGGCAGAGTGTATCGTGAAAAACGATTGGATTTCAACCTGCGAAATCGACAAAATCATCCAAGCAGAATTAAACGAACAATGGTTTTCCTATCGCGGGATTATGGAGGTTTACATGATTGGATTATTAAAAATGGATAAATATATTCCTACTTTGGCCAGCTTGTTGGTCCGAGATGAGGATATCTTATTGAAAGAGGCGGCCACGGCGTTAATTGCTTTTCAAAATGATGATGTGGTTGAGGCTGTAGCACCTTAATTAAAGAAACGAGATTCTGTGATTTTTGCTACGTCTGTTGCCAAAAACATTAAATCCGAGCTAGCTGTTCAGTATTTACGAGAGGCCTACCATGCTACAGAAGATATAGACGAACAGGACATAATTGTCGAAGCACTCTGTCATCAGCTTTCAAGCGAAGCATTGCCGGAAATCTCCGACCAGATGAAAAAGGATCATGTGTCACAAATTGTTGATCTCGAACAGACTGCTTATGGATGTTATTCTATTCTAGGTGAGCACCACCCGGACATGGAGAGCTAGAAGCAAGAAGCAATCCAGCGGGAGATGCACTATCGATGATTGCCGCAGGAATTGGCAATTTTGGAATGGCAATCGCAGCAAGCCTAAGAAGAGATTTAGGATTAAAATATGCATCTTTAATTCCGGAAATTTCGCTATTTGCCGAAGACGGAGCCAAGATTATGATTAAGCATGGATGGATGGAAGAGCCACCACAAGCAGAAGACCGTGATCAATTAATAAAGAGCTAATGAGGTGAATTAAAAAGTAAGAACGGAGACAATATTCAGAAATGAAATTGAAACATAATGATACAGATTGGAAAATTGCGTAATCAGGTGCCAGTCCCCCAGTGCTTAAACTTTGCAAAGTGGAGGGGGACTGGCTTTATTTAGTAGAAAAGATCTTATGAGATTTTGAATATTTGGTTCGGTTTTCCAATATCGCTAATCGAATTAGCTTTACTTTTATTTCTTTACTTAAAGAAAGCCATTCATGTTTATTAATTTTCATGATACATCCCTCCATTAACTTTTTGATCGTTTAAAGAGAGCCATTAAAAACATGTTTATACAGCTTTATCTAGAACTAAGTTTTCATCTTTCTACTATTCGTTTACCCAATTATTTCAAATTCGTAAACCTATTATTCTATTCTATTTTCTTTTATTATTCTACATATTTTTTGAAAATGGTTAAAACCATCAAAGTTGTGGTAAACATACAAAAAGATAGGAGATGAATCGGATGGGTGATCAAAAACAAAGTTATTATGTTAATATTCAATCTCACGATATTCTCAGAGACCCTTTCGAAGGAGAATGGAATTTTAAAATTGAAGCTACAGAATCCCAACTAGCTGTTCTTGAACGACTTTTTGATCATAACGACGAAATGGACTGGGAAAGCTTTTTTCGGGCACAATTTCCTTTTCTTGAATACCATTATCAGCCTCAAAATATGGAATATGACCGGCAAATGATGCTGATCTATACAATGCTATTTTACCTAGGTGATGAAAAAACTCGTGCACATATTAGAGAAATGGGAATCTTAAATGAAGCTATTGTAAACGATTAAGAGGACCGAAAGTTATTTGGGATGAAAGTAAAGAATCGGAGTGTCAGGCACCATCCATAGGCAAATGAAAATCAATATGTGATGATGATGACTTCATTGAAACTTATGAATCAATGCAATTAACTGCAGTTAAATAATGATTGAGAGACGTTGATGGAAATTTTGAAACAAAGTGTCAGGCACCATCCAAAAATTGATAGTGCATGTGGCACTTTGTTTCGTCAACTTATTACCGATAATAAAAGCTGATATTTAATAACGTTCCTACCGCAGCGGGTGTATATTGTTTTATTAGATGGAATCTGCGCCGTTTTAAAAATTCAATAAATTCTAAAATAACAAAAATACATTTAATTCATACTTTACTTATAGGAATTATTGGGTTATGATTAAATACATAAAATAAACTGACTGGTCCCTTAATATTAATAAATCGATGCAAAAAGAAATGTATTTAATTTTGGGAGAGTGTTTCGAATGAGAAATAGCAGAGAAAAGAATCGACAAAAACTGATCAAAAAATTAATCTTTTTTAACATTTATGAAAAAGAGGACAAACAGCTATACGAAATGCCACTTTCAAAATTAGAATATGAATATCGTAAATTTAAATTACAAACCCATCCCCATGGTGACTTTAGTTCCATACAATGGGTGTAACATAAAAAAGGTGTCGGCATTATGTGCAAATATTACATAGTGCCTGACACCTTACTCCTTTTGATGGGAAGTTGCTTTTGCAATAGACTGTGTGATGTTCCAGAATCAGCGGTCTTTTTTCTATTAAAAAAGGTTGGGCATTATGGATATTATTATTTTGTAATATAAAACAAATTCGTATTGTTTTTGAAACAAAGGATATTATTTTAGGAAAAAAAACATGTTAGTAAATGTAACAAAGTGTGCCTTTGTTATTGAAACAATAGAATTTCGGTATAATAAAAGGAAAGAATGCAGACCAGAGATGAGGCAGATAAGATGATTGTTATTGAAAATGATTGGTTGAAGGTGGAAATTAGTCGAAATGGGTCAGAAGTCCGCAAAGTGAAGCATAAGACAAATGGGCTGGACTATATGTGGACGGGAGATCCTGCCTATTGGGGACGTGTCTCACCGGTGTTATTTCCGATTGTAGGACGTTTAAAGGAAGACCGCTATCAACTCGAGGGTGAGACCTACGAAATGTCACAACATGGTTTTTTGCGTGATGTGGAATTTGAGGTGGATGATCAGACTACA
Organism: Neobacillus sp. NPDC058068; assembly: GCF_042885335.1. Taxonomy (NCBI): domain Bacteria; kingdom Bacillati; phylum Bacillota; class Bacilli; order Caryophanales; family Bacillaceae; genus Neobacillus; species Neobacillus sp. NPDC058068. Next base: position 50,416 of record NZ_JBHVSI010000001.1, read on the forward strand.
ACAGACGTTTCTTTTCGTTTCGAGTCTCGCGGACGTTACGGTCATGTTTATCCTTACGAGTTTATTGCGATAATTCGTTATTCCATCAATGAGGAAATACTCACTGTTCGTTGGGAAATCGTAAATATAAACAAGGAAGAAATGTATTTTTCCATTGGTGCCCATCCCGCATTTAGGATTCCACTATTAGAAAATGAAACTCTAGAGAACTATAATTTGCACTTTATTTCTGCTGCAAATAAGAATGTGATGGAATATGAGATAGATAATTCACTGATTCGCGAGAAAGGAATAGTCAATGATCTATCATCGATTCCACTAAATGACTCGCTTTTTGCGAATGATGCACTTATTTATAGTAATATTGATCAAGTTACACTGTCATCGAATAAGTCGAATCATGGTGTAGAAGTAAGGTTTGAAGGATTTCCGTTTGTTGGAATTTGGTCGAATTACACAGAAGGTAAAATGGCTCCGTTTATTTGCATCGAACCGTGGTACGGTATTGCTGATACATACAACACAAATGGAAACTTGAAAGAGAAATTTGGAATCAATAAGATTGAACCAAGAGAAGCATTCAGGGCAGAGTATAAAATGAGGTTTATGTGAGCCGTAAAAAAACAGGCAGACACTGTCTGCCGAATTCATAATCTTTTTGGTAAGAGTGAATGATCAAACCAAAACTTTACAATTGACAAAATGTACTGTAACGAATAAACTTACAGTATGATAACTGTAAGTTTTTTTATTACATTTAAATATACTTGCCAATACACTAAGGAGTGTGAAAAAGTATGGTGACTGTGTATACGACACCGAGTTGTACTTCATGCCGAAAAGCAAAAGCTTGGCTTGAAGAGCATCAAATTGACTATATGGAAAGAAACATAGTATCTCATCCCCTTACAGTCGATGAGATTAAATCGATTCTTCGCTTGACAGAAGAGGGAACTAGCGAGATTATTTCAACGAATTCATTGGCGTTCCAAGAATTAAACGTAAATATTGAATCTCTTCCACTTAGTGAATTGTATCAATTAATCATGGAGCATCCCAAAATGCTACGCCGGCCCATTATCCTGGACGAAAAAAGATTACAAGTTGGATATAACGAGGACGAAATACGTAGTTTTCTGCCCCGTAGGATCCGAAACTATTTGTACATCGAATTGCAAAAAGCGGCCAATTAATTTTTAAGGACAAAATGCTTAGCCTGTAAAAACAAACCTTAATATATATAATTGAAATATGTGGTTTAAAAGGAGGAAAAAGTGATGATTGAAGTATTCGTGACAGTAAATTATAAAAATCGAAATTACCATACCAATGTAATCGTGAAAAAAGATATGACATGGGAAAAAATTAACCGGATAGCAGAAAAGCAAGTCAAAAAACAATGGGATATTTAAAAAAAGCGGCTTTGCTACGGACTTAGTATAGCTAAGTGCTTGACTAGCAAATCTGTAATGCTTAGCATTACAGTACGTTGATAATTTTAAAAAAGATGCAGACAATAGATGTAATAGTAAAAAACGTGATAAGATTTATTGCTTAGGAGGAAAGCTCATGAATAGTGATTTTACCCTTGCCATTCATAGTTTAACTTTTCTTGCACTACAGCCGGACCGCATGTCAACTAGCGATTCGATTTCGGAAAGTGCTGGCGTCCATCCGGTTCGCATTCGAAAAGTGCTAAGTTTGTTAAAAAAACATGGATTTATCAAATCAAAAGAGGGAACTGGAGGCGGATTTATTTTTGTGCTAGAACTAAGTGAAGTGAATCTTTGGGATATATATAAAATAACCTCAGAAGGTGCACTAAAGCCTAAATGTCCTGAATCCAATGAAAACTGTATTGTCGGGGCGAATATGCAAAAAGTCTTATGCAGCATTTTCTTTGGTGCGGAAGAGCATATGGGAGAATATTTAAAGGATTATACAATTAATGAAGTTGTTGATCTTGTTAATAAGAGGCCGTGACTGGATATATGTCTGCACAATTTATTAAATAAAATGTAATAAAAAAAATTACAGATCAGTGAAAGCTAGCATAATCTAAGATGAAACAAAAATATTAAGAAGGTGAAAAAAATTATGTTCTCCAACAATAATACGATTTTAAAAACAGGTGATTGGATTAAGGCAGAATCACGGGATGGCGAATTAATTATTGGTTATGTTGAATCGCTGTCACCAGATACACTAGAAGGCGTAGTGAAGGTAACCGTTGTAACAAGTGACCTTAATCAAACGATTGGAAAAACAATACCTATTTTAAGTAAACAGGTGAAAAAACTGCCTGTTTCCAATGTAACCAACAAGGCACAAATTGAATTCCTCCTGGACTTGGCATTATCAACAGGGGATAAGGAATGGTTTTTAGTGCTTTCTTCGGAGTTAAACGCAATGAAGCAGCTAGTAAATGGAGTACATTAAAACTACACAATAAATTCCGTTTGGTTTGAACGTTAGTAAAAGGAAGATCCAATGTTTTTTGGAAAGGGTTAGTCCAAATAGCTGAACAAAAAAAGGTGCATTAATCCAGTAACGGATGAATGCACCTTTTTATATATGCGTGTTTTAGCCACGCATCCATTTAACTACTTTAGAACATGCTGTTCTCATTAGGGGAATTCTCTGGTATGGGTTGTCCAATATCCCACAATTCAACGATTTGGTTATTTTGGAAACGGAAAATATGTACAACAGCTCCACCAAGATCTTCTGGATTCTGCTTTACATGAGAGTGAACCGCAACCGTATCTTTCTCTTGAATGGCAAGTTTAACCTCAAGTATTTTATGAGGGTTCATAGCTGCATTCTCTTCCATTGCAAGCATGAGTGATTCTGCATCGCCACGGAAATAGGGGTTGTGGTGCCGAAAGTCAGGACCTATGTAAGCCTGGTATGCTTCACGAACTTTCCCTGATGCTACGATTTGTAGAAAAGACACAGCTTTCTCTTTGAGTGAGAGGTTCGTTGTAAACTCCTGTTCCGTGCTCATTTCAATCATCCTTTCCTTTCAAGAATTTTCCTGTTAGAAATAATAGAAGTTTTTAGGTACTAAAACCTCTCGGCCATTATTTCCTCTTTTTTCATCGATGCTGATCGACAAGAATTTGATTCCCGTCTGGATCTTCAATGACAAAATGTCCTGGTCCCTCATTTGTTTCAGCTGCTGCAGTCAGCATGTTTATTCCTTCAGCCTTAAGTTGTTTTTGAATGTCTCGAATGTCCGTAAACGATTCAAGATTCTCAGCATTTTCATTCCAGCCTGGATTAAAGGTCAGAATATTCTTTTCAAACATTCCTTGGAATAGTCCAATGATGCAATTTTCATTCTTCATAATAAGCCAATTTTGACTAATGTCACCACCAAAAGTTTGAAATCCTAGTTTTTCGTAGAATGACTTAGATAGATGAATGTCTTTTACGTTTAAACTTACAGAAAAAGCACCTAGCTCCATATTTTCTCCTCCCTTTTTATTAATGTGAGAAAACTCACTTTATTTATATTAACTATAAATGATTGCTGTGGAATTCACAACATTTACCATAATTTTTAGATGACGTGGGTACATTTCAAATAGATAAACACATTCACACAAAAAAGCCTAAAAATCATCCAAATTGCAAAAAACGCCCTCAAAAATGATAACGGAGATTCGCTTTACCCCGCTAATCTCGATATCTTAGAAGTACTGAGACGCGGGCTTTTTACATATAGCCCTCGCAAAGGACAAGGTGATGAAAAGGTGTCATAAAATATTCAATTTCGTTTGAAAAACATATGGCCATTTTCTTCATTTAACTATAAATAAGGAGTGAAGAAATTTTATTAAAAGAAAGGACAGTGGTTGAAGATGGCAAAGTTTAGAATGGTGTGTACGGATTTTTGGAAGAATCCGATGGTTTCAGAAGAGATGACACCGGAGGATCGATATTTTTACCTTTATCTTCTTACGAATCCACATACAACACAAACTGGAATCTACAAAATTACGAAAAAACAAATGGCTTTTGATTTGGGCTATTCGATTGAGAGTGTTCATTCGTTAATGGAACGATTCATCAAGCATCACAAGTTGATTCGTTACAATCCTGAAACGAGAGAGCTGGCGATGAAAAACTGGGGGAAGTACAACCTCTATAGAGGCGGGAAACAAATGATGGATTGTATTTTTTCCGAGTTAAAGGATGTCGAGGATCTCTCACTTATTCAATATGTTTCGGAATCCATTCAAAAACAGGAAATTCGCAGCCTCTTTGAATCTTTTTGTAAACAAGAAGAATTGATTTGCGGCAACGAAGTGAGCGGCCATGAAGAAAAAATACATTTCTAGAACCTGAATGTGGAGAGCTTGACGATACGTTGACGCATCGTGATACGAAAGGGGGACAAAAAGAAGAAAATAATAATAAAAAAGAAAATAAAAAACAACAACAAGAACAAAAAGCTTTCCATCCAATTTTACAAGGCAAACCGATGAACTCATTTTAAAATTAATGATGGAAAAATGATAGCTGAATTAGAGTGCGAGAGGACATCCATTTACTGGATGTCCTCTCGCACTCTGCATAATCAAACTATCTAAATTAATTTACTCTTAAATTCTAGTTTCTTGCATTGGGGGTCAGGCTCATCTTTTATCCGATCCCAATGCAGAGGCACTTCCTATGCAGCCGTAGCTTTTCCGTGTTCCGTTCTAAAAGATGTAGTTTTTTTCTTTCTCACATTACCGACAATAAATGAACCAAATGGAAGGAATGTAACCACCCTTATGATCAATATTGAACCCAACAAGGATAAAACGAATAAAACCAACGCCTGTGTACGAAAATGAGTAAAGTAATCTACAACATATGAATCAAGAAATCTTTGAAGCTGCCAATGTAACAAATAGATGCCAAAAGAATATCTACTAATTAGATCAATAAATTTTGTATTTGGAATGACTTGTCCCCAAGCAAGTACAACAGCAGTAACTGAAAGAACCAACGGATATAGATCCAATCGTCTAGAATGAATTATAGTATTTCCAGTTTTATATGATAAATAAATAATTCCTACCGAGATAACTGGTAAGCAAATTGTAAGCCAGCGGTATTTTACTAATTTTTCAGCAATAACTGCATAATGCTTTCCAATGATAAATGCAATTGTAAAGTAGCCAAACCAGGCTAGGAAAGGGAGTTTAAAAAGATCCTCGATGCCTACAAAGAAAATAAGTCCTTTTTTCAAATAAACAATCATAGTCACCAAACTTAATGGAAACAGCCATTTCATTGACAATTTGAAACGTGTAACAATGTAATGGATTATATAAAACTGAAGGATAACCAAAATGAACCATCCTTCAAATGAACCTCTAAAAATGTTTACAATGATTCTCTGGGTTAATACGGAACTAGGATCGAAATGTTTACCGACGAGGGCATCAATGATCCCAAAGGATAGATAGGGTAGAACCAGCCATTTAATCCTCTTCACCCAAAAGTTAGTAGGAAGACTATTGGGATAGCGATTAGCCAATATTATTATAGATAGGACGATAAATGTTGGAGTAGCATAACATAAAAGAACTCTTCCAAAATTATATAGAGTGTTTTGAGGATTTCCAACAATATATCCTATGCGGGTAGTGCTATGAAGAAATACAATACTCAGACAAGCTATTGCTCGTAATAAGCTCCATTCTTTAATCAAATTATTACACCTCTGCATATTCTTTGTTGTTCCAAAAAGTCTAAAATAAATTAGATAAATAGTCTATTTTACAAACATAACAAAATATTTAGGACGCTTTTTCTATTTTAAACTTTTACCTCTTACAATTCAATGCAAAAACAATAAACCATAGGGACGGTTCCGGTGGCTTTTTCCAAGTAATACTTACGATTTTTTTAACCTGAATGGCTGACACCTTCCATAGTGATAAGCACTTAGTTGAACAAGTCTCTCATTATCATGAAATTAACGGAACGACGATAATCAACACTCCTGATAAAAAGCCTAATTTCTCAGTGGTAAAAGTGAGAAATTAGGCTTTAGTTATTTCATAATACGCTCGATTATGGAAGAAGAGGTATCTCCTCTTCTATTGAATCTCGGAGGATCTAACCTTCATGACAAAAATTATTGGATGTTCTCAGTATCACGGATTATTTTCTAAAATATTAGTTGAATTTTGTACCGTTTTAGTACTGAGTGCCTGGTACCACCCAGTATTTGCTGTATTTGGTAGGGAGATAACAAACTTCTTGTACGGGTGAGAAGGCATAGGATCATTTCACATTCCTATAGAAAACTCACCAATACTTGTTTTTAATAAATATTTTTTATAAAGACATCAAAAAATAAGTTCATCATAAATAAGGAGCGTATCCAATGAAAAAAGTTTTGCTCATTACGATTCTTTTAATAATTCCTTTATTCACCTTTCAAGTGAATGCCGCTACATCCACTAATAGTCGAGAAGCATTTGAAAAAACCGGGCGCGTTATTTGGGAAGTTAACACTAAGAAAAAGTTAGTTGCCCTTACTTTCGATGATGGACCACATCCTGTTTTCACTCCACAAATACTTGATATATTGGCAAAACATGATGCTAAAGCTACCTTTTTTGTAGCTGGCAATAAAGTAGTCAGATTTCCAGATCTTTTAAAAAGAGAAGTGAAAGAGGGGCATGAAATTGCTAATCATACTTTCCACCATATTTATGGAAATATAACCTCGGCAAAACTATCCTCCGAATTAGAAGAGACAGATAAAATGATTAAGCAATTCACTGGGTTAAAACCGTCACTTTATCGGCCTGTAGGAGGTTTTTATAATGATGTAATTATCAATACGGCATTAAAAAATGGCAAAACGGTCGTATTATGGTCATGGTATCAAGATTCCCGTGATTGGGCAAACCCTCCAGCAAATCAAATGTGCAGTTATATAAAAAAAGGAATAAAGCCAGGTAATATTATTCTTTTTCATGATTGGCATGGTAGTGAATATACTCAAACCTGTTCTACTGTTCAAGCATTAGATAACATTTTGGACTTTTTAGACATGAACGGATATGAAAGTGTAACGGTATCTGAATTGCTTTACCGATCAACACAACTAATACCAGAATCTTTCGGGATCTATCCTGCAAAGAAAGGAAAAACTTCGCACATTGATTTAATGTATTAAATGTATTTTTACAGAAGGGGTAGTTCCCATAATTGCGAGATGGTGAAAGTGTTTCAAAGAATAATTTTCCAATATTTCATGTAGGTGATAATGTGACCGAATTATGGTGCCTGATTCCAGTAGAGTAAAGGTTACTTCAACGAAGGTATAACAATATCCTCCCCCTTCCAGGATGCTGTTAGCTTATCAAAAGAAAAGTTAGCGTAGAGTACTGACTATTAACATTATTTGAAAAATATGCTATTTTTAAAAGGAACAGAATTTGAGTGCGAGGTAGTTATCCTTAAAAATTTCCTCGAGGCAGTAAAAACATTATCTGAATTTCAAACGGAGATTGACTTATACTGAAATTATTCTGAGTATTATGGCTATGTATTTTATCTGCTTCGCAAAAAATCATAAAAATATGATAGAAGGGAAGGGAGAAAATGCTGCGAAATGTTATCGTTGTAACGGATGAAGAAGAAAGTGTGAAAAATGCAATCAGAGAAATTTTACGGTCGAAACATAAAGGCCATGAAGTGGCCCTTGATTTGACAAGAATAAATGACAAGCAAAGAAAAACGGAAATCATGAAAAAATTAACAAGGTATTAACAAATGAGACTTAATGCTTGTAAATTGAATTATAGGCTATAGTGGAATTTATTAATAAAGAGTTGCTATTCGTTGACTTTATAAACTGTAAATATTAAAATTACATTAATCTTCTTGAGGAGGAAGCATCAAAGTGAATAGTGATTTTACGATAGCTATCCATAGTTTAGTCTATTTGGCTTATTTACCAGATCATATGGCTAGCAGTGAGTCAATCGCTACCAATGTTTGTACAAACGCGGCAAGGATTCGTAAGATCATGAGCTGTTTACGGAATCATGGATTTGTTAGGACGAAAGAAGGCATTGGCGGTGGCTATATCCTCGACTGTAACACTCAAGAGGTATCATTGGCAGATATTTATCGTACAGTTTCACGTGGAAGCCTAAAACCAAATTGGTGCACAGGTGATCCGGAGCAAGAATGTGTTATATCGTCAAATACTCAGGTGGTTATGGATCAAATTTTCAATGATGCTGAAGTGTATTTTGAAAAATATTTAGAGAATATTACCCTTAGTACTGTTTTAGAAAAAATTAAACATTGTCCATGATTTAGTTTTTTCTTTTATTCATACTGTATATTATTTTATTACAGTATAATGCTATAGTGATGAAATACTTTTTTTAAAACCAAACTGTAATTTATTTTATAACATTTAAGGGATGGAGATACCGATGACCGATAACTATCGATTTGAAAATGGGGATTGGGTACAGGGGCGGTCCAGAGATGGAGAACTGATCCACGGGTATGTTGAAACTATAGACTCTGTTCAAGAAATTGTAAAAGTAAGGGTGGTCGAAAGTGACAATGAAAAAGCGATTAGCAAATCGATTTGGCTCCCAATTAAATGGGCAGAAAAGCTGCCCGATGTGACAGTTACTGACAACTCCCACCGCTAAAGCAGTGGGGTTCTGGGATACAGTGGCAAACTTGCCTAGTACACTTCTCAACGATACCCTTATCTTTCCTTGCGGATAGAGTTTCTATCGAAGCACTGGTGTACGTTCTCCTAGAACATTAACGGACGTATTGCGTATAGCAAGACACTTCTCCAAGCAAGCCACTATGGACTCCTTGTGTGTTTGTCGTTCCGACTTCTTTTGGGCGGTGTCACGACCAATCAGGTTTGTGTTTATGCGACAAACCAACGCAATGTTTTGCTTGCTGATTCTTTTAGTCTTGCAATCTCACGATTATGCATTTTAACGAAGTTATTCCATTGTTCGTTGCATTTGTCTACATCAACAGAGTTAAGAGTTTCAGTGGTGTTTCTAATCAAATAAGCACTATATAAATCACGTTGGATACGAAACTCTCCAAAATCATTCCAACGTTCCGAGAGCTGTTTCTTTGTATATTCACCAGTGACATGATTAAATTGACTCGCTTTTGTAGCGTAGGTATCTATTTTCTTAAGGGACCGTCCTTGATAGCCTAGTTTTCGGTCAATAATTGTGAGGAGCATGGCTGGGGCATGATTGGCGATTGATTTACCAAACCGTTTCTTGCGGTTAATCTTGCCATTCTTCTTGTTGCGGGTTGTTTTCTTTGTTCGCTTTTGAATCGACTGAAACCTCATGGTTTCTATTCGTACATCAGAACCTAGTGCAAGAATATCATTCGCTAACTTCTCATGCGCTATTTTTCGCCGGACAGCCATTTTCCGATACCATTCTTTGCGTATTTTACGAAGCTTCTTGTATCGGTTGGAGTAGTTCCATTCCAAGCGCCCTTTCTTAATCGTGCCATCTTCTTTGAAGTTGTCAGTATTAGTCGCTCTTTTAGACCGATCCATTGCACGCTGAATACGTCTTAATCCGACTTTATCAACATTGCATTCGGGTGCAAGTTCACGAAGTTCAACGGTAGTTTCGCTGCTAAACGCGATTGTAGAGGAACCAATGTCAATCCCTACACGTTTGTTTCCATCATTCGCAACTTTTCGATTACGTTTTGTTGGTGGATAACCTTCTTGAATAAGTTGTACAAAATAGCGAACTTTCCCCCGTACTTCACGTTTCAAGATACGCACATACTTTGTCTTATCCATTAAGGCTAGGTGAGCATATTCATCATTTGCATTCGGTGCAATTGGCATACACAACCAATTCTTAGGGTTTGGATATTTCTTTGTTGGCTTGTCGCCCCATAGGATATTGCCGTTTGCATATCTCAAGCCCGTTTTGTTTGATTTATTTTCAACAGAAATATTATCATCTAACTTTTTGAAGTGGACTTTTCGAGCCTTGTCAAAATGTAGTTTCTCTACAGATTGAAACGCCCTTGTCGCAAGTTTTTGTGCTTCAAAGCTGCCGATATTTTCCTTGAATTTATGTTGAACTTGTTTCACGAAATCGTGCAAACCATATTCAGAAAAGCCGTAGGCTAAACGTATCTCTGAAAGTAGTTGAAGATCACGTTCTTTGGACTTCGGTTCTTTCAGCAGCCTGCGATATTCTTTATCAGCTTTTACATGTTTATGGCGTTTGAGAGCTTCACCTAGACAAGAATTGTAGACTGTACGAGCAATCTTAAATTTCTTCTCTAATCGGTGTCTTTGCCAAAGGGGAATGTCTAGCGGAAATTCGATTGTATAAGTGGGTGAACTCTTTCTTGCCATAGGTTTCAGCTCCTTTCTAGATACGCCTTTTTGATTTTCAACGTATCTTTAATCGTACTCTACACATTTCCAAGCAGCGAATACGAAATAAGAACATATATTCGCCATTACCTTAATTGTATCAATTTTTATAAATTTCTACAACAATTATACGGAAATAAAGATAGGGATATTAAAAAAACAACAAAAGTGAATAATAAGAAATCTGAATATCTAATCAGTGGAAACAGAATTAGGAATTTTGATGCAACATGGTAATCTGTTGATTCTTTTCAAAAAGGGTGTGTTGGTAGATAAGGTTATCGGCTTCCAACCAAAGAAGCTTTGACAAAATAAATTTTAAAGCACTCTTAATACTGAAAAAAATTTGCTTTGAACGAAACGGTTAATATGGGATGAAGTTGGAGAGTGGGCAAAGTATTTTTTGTCTATTTCACATAAATGAACAAGGTAGAGGAGTAAAGACATGATGAATTTAAAATATGCACCATTATTTGAGTCATTTACGATAGGGAAGGGGATTCAATTAAAAAATCGCATTGTCATGGCACCGATGACAAATTTCTCATCCAATTCTGACGGGACCGTCTCAGATGCGGAAGTCAAGTATTATGAACGACGTTCCAATGGCGTTGGGATGGTCATTACAGCATGTACCTATGTGACAAGGAATGGTAAAGGATTTCATGGTGAATTTGGTGGAGACCATGATGAAATGATACCAAGTTTGCGTCGACTTGCATCAGCAATTAAAGAGAAGGGTGCGAAAGCGATTTTACAAATCTTTCATGGCGGACGCCAGGTTCCACCTGAATTAGTGGATGGTGATGTGGTAAGTGCTAGTGCAATTCCTTCAGAAGGAGAAGGAAAACCGGTTCCACGGACATTATCTGAAACAGAGATTGAATCGATTATTCGCGATTTTGGAGAAACAACTCGACGAGCAATTGAAGCAGGTTATGACGGAGTTGAAATACATGGTGCCAATGGATACCTGATTCAGCAATTCTTTTCCCCTCATTCGAATCGTCGTGAAGACCGGTGGGGCGGCACTCTTGAAAAACGTCTAACTTTTCCGTTAGCGGTTGTTGATGAAGTAAAGAGAGTTGTTGCTGAATATGCGAAAGAGCCATTCTTGGTTGGCTATCGTTTTTCACCGGAGGAACCTGAAACTCCTGGAATCACGATGGCTGACACACTAGCACTAGTAAATACACTTGCAGAAAAAGACCTTGATTATCTTCATGTTTCATTGTTGGATTTTAGGTCAACACCTAGACGAGGAGTTGAGGATACACGTACACGAATTGAAATTATTCAGGAGCGTGTAGGTGACCGTGTTCCAGTAATCGGAGTCGGTTCGATTTATTCAGCCGATGATGCCTTAAAAGCATTTGAAACGGGAGTCCCATTAATTGCATTGGGACGTGAACTGATTATTGATCCTGAGTGGGTGCAAAAAGTGGAACAAGGTAGAGAGTCTGAAATTGTCACCAAAATAAACAAGAATCATCAGCAATTGCTGGATGTACCTGATCCCCTATGGCAGGCAATTATTCATTCGCCGGGATGGTTCCCTGGAATAGAATAGATATTACTAAAAGCCTATCTAAAATATGGTCAGTCCCCCGGTAAACTAAAGCTTTAACCCACCGGGGGCTGAACCCATTTTCCCCATTTTCCGAAATGATAACCACACACCCATTCTTTTAAATATGGGCTTGTAGACCTAGTTATTTAACCATCCACAAAAAGGAATATTACATAGGCTAAGTCTAACATCACGTTTTTAAAATGAGGGGAATAGGCGTATGCACCAGTATTGGTATGTGAATTCAAAGGAGAGCGGGCAGCTATATAATAACAAAATTTCAGTACCACCATTATATTCACAGCCCCAAATACCCAAACTTGGAGGAATAAATGGTCTTGGGATTCCCGAGGGTTGGAGTGGTCGAGTCTATCCGGCTGGATGGAAGAGTCACGGGGGGTTAAAGGGTTTTGATCGTATGGAACAACCTGTTAATTGGACTTCTCCCGCCGACCAAATGGGTTTGACAGCACAAGAGCCTTCTTCCGGTTGGATAACACCGGCTGACAATAAGGGTTCCACGTCTCAAAAACACCTCGGGAATTCGATTCCGCCGGTCAATCATGATGATTGGGAGTCGCAAGAGCAGCCGGCCAACTGGCCGCAACCGGCTGACAATAAGGGTTCCACATCACAAAAACAACTCGGGAATACGATGCCGCCGGTCGATCATGACGATTGGGAGTCGCAAGAACAGCCTGCCAATTGGACGCAACCAGCTGACAATAAGGGTTCCACGTCACAAAAACAACTCGGAAATTGGCTGCCGCCGGTGGATCATAACGATTGGGAGTCACATGAACAGCCTACCAATTGGCCGCAACATCCCGAACATCCAGGTTTCATTTCTCAAGGATACAACGGGAAATGGTTGCAGCCGGTCGATCATGACGATTGGGAGTCGCCAGAGCAGCCAACCAACTGGCCGCAGCTTCCCGAACATCCGGGTTTCGCGCCTCTAGGACAGCCCACTCCTTGGGCACAACCGATCAACCATGCAGGGATGATCGCACAAGGCCAGCCTTTAGGGTGGGCTCCATCAGCCGGTCATGCGGGTTTCAACCCCCAAAAACAGCCTCTTCATTGGGTGCAATCAATCAATCATGCGGGGATGATGACTCAAGGACATCCGGCTAGTTGGGCCCCATCAGCTGGCAATAAGGGTTTCAATTCCCAAAAACAGCCCTTCCCTTGGGCGCAACCGGTCAATCATGCGGGAATGTTCGCACAAGGACATCCCGCCGCTTTGATGCCGCCGTCTGCCAATCCTTTTGGTTTTAGCGCCAATGGTCAGCAGGCTAACTGGGGCGGTTTTGGAAACCCCACAGGATGGGGGGGACAGGTAAATCCCATAGGATGGGGTGGTCCGGGAGCCCCGATGGGATGGGGGAATAACAAAGGTATAGGCCAGCCGGGAATACTTGGAGGATTACTTAACGTGGGAAAAGGCACCATGAATGGAATAGGAATTATTAGTAGTCTAATCGGTGTGGGAAAGTTCCTATTTTAGCGAATTGAGTCGAGGGGGAAGGTCCCAGTGACACCGTTTCAATTTCTCCTAAATTGTATGCGTTCCTTGACGAACTGAAAGTGAATTCGCAGCTAATCTTAACACTCAGTTATTCAAGAATAGGGCAAGTTTGTGAAAGATCATAAGCCTAATTCCTCGCTAAAAATACGAAGGAATTAGGCTTTTTTATCTTCAAAAATCCTTATCGTTGTATATTCGGATCATATCATTTTGGAAAACTGTGTTATCCCTCTAGTTTTTGGTTTTGTGTTTTGTCTTTTATTGAATTAAGTTTTAAAGCAGAAGCTAGTATGAGTACCATGCTTACTACTCCAATCCATACAAGGGTAGATAAAGGGGAATTCCAAGTTAATCCTTTTCCGAAGAAGAACAATTCTCGCAAACCTTGTATCATAAAACGCATTGGCAACCAAGAATAAACCCAATCTCGATAAAATGGAGACATCATTTCTGGAGCCATTGCAAGCAATGGTGCACCAAAGAATAACATTAGGGCAAAAAGAGCGATACTTCTGATTCCCAACCACAAAAGTACAGCTGAAATCATTAGGAAAAAGCTAAAAGAAGTGATCGATAGGAATAAAGCTGTATCCATATAATGCGGAATATGAAGTCCTATCATCCCATCTGCCAACCAAGGTAAACCAAATCCAACGACAAGTGCAACAATTGCCCCCATTCCTATTTGTCCTATCTTTGCGATAAGGTTCTCTTTCCGATTTGTAATGGATGATTTACTAACAGCGATAAAGATAATAGCAGCACTTGCCAAGCTTGCTATCCATAATGGTTGAAATAAGGAAACAGGAGAATTTCCGTTTGCACTATTAGTACCAATTTCATTAACATTAGTGACTTTTTTTGTAATAGGAGTTGCTAGACCTGCAGCTTGCTTTGCTGTTAATGTTGCTCCTTGCTTTTCAAAACCATCAAGTAGTTGTGTACGAATATTATTATTCATATTGTCAACTACGCCGTTCAATATTTGCCCCGCTGCGGTTGATGCTGCTATATTCATTCCTTGATTAATAAATATTTCAACTTCGGGCGATGATGGTGTAGGAGTCCGTAAAGAAGCCTGTTTAGCACTGAAATCCTTCGGGATTACTAATGCGGCGTAATATTCTTGATTATCTAATCCTTTTTGCATTTCCACTAAGGTTTTTACTACAACCCATTTCACAGCAGGGTTTTTTTCTGTTGTGGTTTTTGAATTTTTTTGTATCATGTCAACGATTGTTTGACCCATATACATCTTTGGTTGATTAGGAAATTCCACCCCTACATCCTCATTTACAATTGCAATGGGCAAATTTTTTGGTTGAGGTTGAACCGATGGAAATAATGTTAGTGAAAAAATAAAAATAACTGCCAATGCGATAATGGGTGAAATTATTAACAGTTTGCTTTTGAACATATTTTATCCCCCTTGATTTTTTGTTATAATAATGAACAACCTGTCGTTCATTACGTTTAAATTTTATAATTGAATCCTTTTCTGTTCAATAATCAAAAATGAAAGATGTGTTGGTTATGGAACACCTTTTATAAATGTGTTGGATAAAATGAAGGAGGAAAATAGCTTGCGAGATAGTAATACGGATTTACGAATCATTCGGACAAAAGAATCAATCCGAGATGCACTAGTGGAATTAATCGATGAAAAAGGTTTCGAAGCAATCAAGGTTAAAGACATAACAACCAGAGCAAAGATTAATCGAGGAACATTTTATGCACACTATCAAGACAAATTTGATTTAATGACAAAATGTGAAGACGAAATTATGCTTGAAATGTCCAGAATTGCAAAACAGAACTTTCCAGGTGTTGTTGCCGCATTTGAAACTAACTCACCGACAGCAACACCATTTCCCCTTGCAGTTTTAATATTTGAGTATCTTAATGAAAAAAGTGGTTTTATGAAAGCTGTGTTAGGTCCAAAAGGAGATTTATCATTTCAAACAAGATTGAAAGATTTTATATGGAAAACAATGTTTGGAAATGATCCAGACGCACTTGTTAAGGAGCAAAATTTACTTGTTCCAGGGCAATATTTAGCTTCTTACATAGCATCTGCACATATAGGAGTAATTCAAAAATGGTTAGATAGTGGCAGGAAAGAATCTCCCCAAGAAATGGCTCGTATTCTATCCACCATTACAATTAATGGTCCCTTATTTGCTGCTGGTTTGAAAAAATAAATCCTTCAAAGAGAAGGAATAGTACGAATAACAGGTACTGTCCCTTTATTATTTATATGCTTTTTAATCTAAAAGAGTCCAATAAGCATTGTTCCTATTTCGGTGCTTGACCCCCAGTAAGTTAAAGCGTTAACGCAGTGGGGCCATTGCACCGATTTTCTGCTTGCTTCCGAAAATATTCATAGGAATTAGATAGAGGGAAGCTTGGTTTCAAACGGAAATATGTAGGGTGTTAGTATAGTTTGTAGTTGTAACTAAAAAAGTGCCAGGTACTCCCCAGGAAATTAATAGTGCCTGGCAATTTTTATTGAAGGACGCAGTTATACTAGAATGGTTAGCTAGTTGGTATAAGGAGTCTTGATAAACACGAGCTAGATTGCTTAGAAAAAATATTATAATTTAGGTGAAATACACAAAGAAAAGAGAGTCTGGACAATAAAATGCCGACTCTCTTTTTTGATGCCCCTGCCAAGGAATTTTATTTTACCATAAATCGTTTGTTTAGTGAAAAATTTTTTATTGGCCTCGAAAATCGTCTTGGCAGTATTATCTCTCCAAAAATCTGATCAATAGTTTGTACCTCATCTAGTGTTAATACAACATCAAATGTTCTTTGGTGTTTCTTTCTTAAGTAAGATAACTGCTCCTCTTTTTTCGTTTCGAGACAGACCATAAGAGCAAGAATGAGGACGAAATGGAGTCGGTTACTTGTTAAAATGAATCCAATAAATAGTTGGAGGAGAAAAAATGAACAAGATTCAGGAATTTAATAAGTTGCATTCTTCAAAGGAACTATTATTCTTAGGAAATGCCCACGATTTGCTGTCCGCCCTTACTCTTGAAAAGGCAGGATTCAAAGCCATTGGTACAACCAGTTGGGGGATTGCAAATTCACTAGGATTTGCAGATGGAGAATTAATTGATTTTGACAGACATTTAGGAATCATTAAAACCATTACAGCGAATGTGAAAATTCCTGTATCCGCTGATATTGAGGCTGGATATAGTGAGGATATTGATGGAATTATTCATAATGTTTTAAGAACTGCAGATGTTGGGGTAGCAGGAATCAATATTGAAGATTCAATGAAAAAATCAAATGGTCTAAGAGAGATTACACAGCATTGTAAACTTTTGAAGGAACTTAGAGTAGCTTTAGATCAACATGGTTTTGAAGATTTTTATATTAATGCAAGAACAGATACCTATCTTCAAAAGGAATATCCTTTAATGGAAACACTAGAACGAGCAAAGGCGTATGTTGACAGTGGGGCTAGCGGTGTTTTTGTTCCGGGTTTGAAGAAGGATGATGAGATTAAAGAAATCGCAATGAATGTTAATGCTCCACTGAACGTATTATCTTTACCGGAACTAACAAACTGTAATAAACTTGAGGCATTAGGGGTGAAACGTTTTAGTTTTGGGAATGCGCTATCAGATAAAGTGATTGCATATTTAGAAAAGAATATTGATGACTTAGTAAAACTCATGGATACTATCCATTTGTATAGGAATTAGCATTGGTGCGGAAAGGAAAGTGGAATAACATGGTGCCGAATGTCAATCTTTCATTTGAAGAGATGTGGGAAAAAATCATTGCTTGTGACCGCACATATGATGGACTATTTTTTACAGCCGTAAAAACAACTAAAATATATTGCCGTCCTTCCTGCAAATCAAGAAAGCCTAAAAAGAGGAATGTAGAATTTTACCATGATATCAATGAAGTAGAAAAAGCTGGTTTTCGCGCTTGCAAAAGATGTCAACCAGAAGTTGAGCAATCTCCACATATTGAGATTGTCAGAAATACGATTACATTTCTGATCAATAATTATAAGCAAAATTTGTTGTTAAAGGATATAGCCGATCAAATTGGTTTGAGTCCCTTTTATCTGGAGCGCATATTTAAACAAGAAACCGCTGAGACTCCGCGCACCTATTTAGAAAAAATACGTGTTGATAAGGCAGCACACCTCCTTAAATGCACAGACAAGACAAACCTAGAAATTTGTTATGAGGTGGGATTCCAAAGCACATCCAATTTTTATAAATTGTTTCGAAGGTTGAAAAACTGTTCGCCTAGTCAATACCGAAAGGAACTCCAAAATGAAATACATTGATCATGAATTTTATTTGGAGATTTACCCTCCTAAAGAATTAAATTTTTAAAGAATGTTTAATTTTTTTGGGCAGGTTCAATCAAGAAGTGCTTCTTTAAATTAAAGAGGTATGCTACCTTTTATCTTTGGAGGTCGTTTTATGACAAAAGTATATAAATTAGATTATGAATCGCCAATTGGCATGATAGAAATAAGCGGCACCTATGAAGGTATCCGCTCTATTCTATTTTCTGACGAAAATGAAAAGGTGAATTTTTTACAGCCTGATACCCCTCCGGTATTAGCAGAATGCTATAACCAACTTGATGAATATTTTAAGGGCCAGCGGCAAGAATTTACATTCCCCTACCAATTTGAAGGGACTGACTTTCAAAAAACAGTGTGGAACGCTCTAACAAAAATCCATTATGCTAAAACGGGATCTTATAAGGATATCGCTGTTTCTATCGGAAATGAAAAGGCAATCAGAGCAGTAGGAAGTGCAAATGGGAAAAATAAGTTAAGCATTGTGATTCCTTGTCACAGAGTCATCGGTTCAAATGGGAAATTAACCGGTTATGCAGGTGGTTTATGGAGGAAGGAATGGCTGCTTCAACACGAGAGGACTTTTAAAAAGGAACATGTCATAAATAAAGATTAAGAATTTTAGATACCTCATTTAGTACCGTATCACAAGTGATAGCAAAGCGGGTATCTGGTGCCTGACCTCCAGCGTAATTGAAGAAGTAAAAATCTTAACTAAAGAGTAGTTATTACAGACTAAATGAGCGCTCGGTACCTTCAAGTAAATTGAATGGTGCCAGGCGCTTTTTTGATTTAGGAACCAAGTGTGTTATAGAAGAGCATTTCATAAGGGTGTACGGCAAACTCCCAGGAGAAAAGGGGGGAACAACTTCCATATTTCGAATTGTGCTTTTTTCAATAGCATTTTTCAAACTTCTGTTTATTCCAGAGGCTCGGTGGTTGCTACTGCCCATGGAAGAATCATGGAAGAGGCGACAAACGTTATGATTCAGTTTGGTGGGGTACAGGTTCGACCAGGTGATGTTGTTATAGCAGATCGGACTTGTGTAGTAATAGTTCCTTGGGAATGTGTGGATGATGTTCTTGCTAAGGCGGAAATGCTATACGAGAAGGAAGAAGCTATGATTGCCGACTTACGTGCCGGACTTTCTTCAAAGGAAGTTGACACGAAATACAGCTATGAAAAAATGTTGAAATATTAGATAGAGGTTCGGAATTAAGCAGGGGTTTTGAGTCCAAATAAGTGAAAAAAAGTCGCTTCAAAATAAAACAAAATCACTTTTATTTCAAGGCAACCCAGGACTCATGATTATTGAATTCGTAAAGCAGAATGATGCAGTCTTAGTTGTAAAGGGAAGCAGAGGATAAGTGGACTGAAGGAACTATTCTTGGAAAGTGTCAGCCATTATGTTGTTCAAAAGGGACCATGCCCAGTTTTAATTGTAAAATATTTCATTATAAAATGCTTTTAAGGATTAGCAATTATTGATTAATAGAAAGGGGAGCAAAAGTTATCTTTTGCTCCCCTCTTCTGAATACGATTTTTAAATTATAAGTAATAATAGGCCGGTTAGGAGTCAACTTTTAAAAAGCAAAAATACCTATAAATGATCAGGAGTAATTGGTCTTGGTATGATTAAGGAGATAGCTCTAATTCCAACCAAAGACAGTAACGAGCATTTTCCCATATGCATTTCTAGAGAAACTAGTGCTTACTTTTCAACCAGCTAACGACTCCGTAAAAAAGAAGCAGTAACACCCCCATCTCAATAGCATGGTCGGCCAAGTTAAGGATTCCGCCAGAGCGAATGATAAAATCTGTCACCTGCCCAAACAAAACTCGATCAATGCCATTTCCAATTGCTCCTCCGACAAGGAATCCTAAACTACTATCAATGAGAACACCCTTCATTTCTCCGGTTCTGCGAAAATAATAAACACTTATCACGAACAGCACAGCCACAATTCCGAAGAACCGTGCATAACCTTGAAATATACCACCTGCCATCCCGCTATTTTCGATATGTGTGAGTTGAATTCCCCACAATGTAAATGTTTCATTGATGTCAATATAGGCCCGAATTAGATATTTAGAAAGCTGGTCCATCACAATAACAAGAATTGCAAACACATAAAATAGCATATATAGACCTACTTTCTTGCTGGATCATTTGCATCCTAATCATCAGTATAATGGAAAGCTTAATCCTATTCTATTATGAAGCTCTTATAGGTATATTCGATGTTGTAAGTAGAACTGTTGCGAAGTAGCAAGGGTACAATCAAGATTGAGAACGGATCATTAAATTAGATGGATTTAATACTATTTTTATTTGACCACGGAATTAGATTGTCATTAAATCGTCACATGTTTTATGAAATCATCATGTCCATTTTCTCCTTTTGAAAGTTACTTGAAGTTTACTACACTCATTGTATAAAGACTAATTGATTTGGAAGATATAGTTGAATTAGATAGGGGGTTTCGGCAAGATAATAAAGTAACAGTGTATTAGGAAATTGAATGAAAAATTTGAAAATAAAAAAATGTGGGAATTTTATGGTAAAATATACACAGGAGATAAATGTTAATAATTGTAGTTATCACGTTTTTAGACTGGTATTAAATAAGTTGAAAAATAGAGTTATTGATATAGTAGTAATAATAAACTCAGAAAGAAATGCCAAGTTAATGCTGAATGATGTAGCTGAGAAGTTTGGATTATTAACTAGTACTTTAGAGTATAAAGAAAAAATACAAGGCGGGGAATTACCATGAAATTAGTCCTTAGCAGGAAAGGTTTTGATTCCGGTAGTGGAGGGTGTTTCTCTCCATATAATTACGACACAGGAAAATACATTTGGTTTCCAATACCAGAAAAGGTAAATAGTTATTCAAATCATATTCGATATACGGATATACTTGTAAAAAATGAATATATTTGCAGTTTAAAAGGTTGTAATCTAAGTGAGGTTTATAACAATTTAAAAGGAACGGACCGTGTAAAGTTAAGGGAAAATGAGTACGCTTCCATAAACGATGATGAATTATTTGCTCACTTCGATCCAATGTTAGGAATACCTCCATGGATAGAGGATAATGAAAACTGTAAGATTGGTAAGGGGTTTGGCCAATTTAATGCAGCACCTCATTTAGGAAAGCACGATGTAAATGAAGGATCAATCTTTTTATTTTTTGGTGGTTTTCAATCGACTTCAAATAAAAAAATATCCGGCCATTATATTTATGGCTGGTTAAAAGTAAAGAAGAGAATAGAAACTTTTAAGGAATGTAAAGAAATACTTAAAGAATACAACCTGCATCATCATCCCCACATCACAGAAGCAGCTTTTGCAAGAAACCAGAAAAACTTCATTTTTGTACCCGACCAATGGTTATTTGAGGATTTAAAAATCCCAGGCTGCGGTTACTTTACAACGCTTAACAATCATCTATTGCTATCCAACAGTAAAGAATCGAACATAGCTACCTGGAAACTACCAAACCTTTTTTATAAAAATCTTACACAAGTTCATCAAAAGACATGGCAAAATACACTGGATGGATTTTGTACTGTGAAAACAGGGATTGGGCAAGAGTTCGTTACCCAACTGTCAGAAAAAGGAGAAGAATGGCTGAGGGAGCTATTCTTGAAAAACCAAAATAATATTTATCGTCATGAAACGGTTGTTTCAAATAGAAAAGTCGATATTTTGGACTTTAAAGAATATTTATCACAGAAACATATACTCAAAAAAGGAGAAAGAAAATTAAAGCCTATATCTGTAGAACAATATATTAATAGACTAGAAAACATGCGTCGCCTAGGTATATATAAAGAAGAAAAACAAATTGATTCTATTTTGGTTGGGAAAATCCAAGGACAATATAAAGATTGGAAAACATATGTGAAGACGATTGAGCATTATTTATCTTCAAAATACAATTAATCGTTTAAAAACCAGAAAAACTTATTTGTTGTGGGGAGAAAAATGGGGAGATTCTTAGTTCCATCACATAATTCTAGTGCCTGACCCCCGAGGAATTAAAATATTACATCGCTGGGGATCAGGCACATTTTTCCGACCTTAATATTTTATTCTAACCCTGAAAAAACATTGGAGCAACTCTGGATGAAGCTAGAAGCAATGGAAATCAGCCTAATTAATCAACAAAAGGCCTCACCTGAAGAAATTCCAACAAGAATGGTAAAAAAGGAAATCACTCTGAAGAAAGCAAAAAGAGAACCATTACGAGAGAAATCGTCAGCATTCAACTCAACTTCAAAGGTAGATAGTGTGATTAACTTTAATACTAATGGGAAAAAAGCTAGTTCAGAACAAATTGCGCTTTTCTCCCCAGAATTAGAAGGCTTTCATGAACAAATGGATATAATTGATTTGATTGAAAAAACCCCTGACAGTCTATATAGTTATCTGACCTCAAAAACTATGAGGTGAATGACAAACGGCCTAAGGGCGGGAGTCTGTGGATAGTTGGCGGGGCGGAACTTAAGCCGTTAATTAATGAGCTTAGACAAAAGGGGATTACTTTTCAATTTACAGCGAAAGGAAGTCGTGCAACAAAACATAAACCAGGTTGGTTTACAAATAATAATGGATAGTAAAATTGGCTTTCTATCACTTGATAGAAAGCCTTATTTTGATAAAAAAACCTCAAGGGAACACTCTGTGGATAATCAACACTCGTGTAACAAACTATTACTAAACAAGAGGTTAAGTTTAGTTTGAAATAGCACGATGGAAAACTTTGTAACTATGTCGGTTTAAGTTATTAATTAAAAAATTGCTTTCTAAATTCCTTTGGGGTTAATCCATAATTTTTATGAAACATTTTAGTGAAGTATTTTGGGTCATTATAGCCAACTTGCTGACTAATTTCATAGAATTTTAAGTTAGGGTTTTTTAGTAATTGACATGCTTTTTCCATTCTTATACGAGTTAGGAAATTTAAAAATGATTCACCAGTGGTCGATTTAAAGATCTGCCCAAAGTAATGCTCAGTAAGATGGGCACGCTTAGATACATCTTTTAATGATATCGGGTTCATATAATTGGCATTGATGAAGGATTTGCCACTTAGCACTAGTCTTTCATGGTAGGTAGCCGACTTTTCTTCAGTTGGCGATAAAACTTGTAGTGACATTTCTGATTCTTTCAGAATTTTATCAATAACGCCAAAAAGCTCATTTGTATCAATTGGTTTTAATATGTAACCTTTTGCATTATATTTTAGAGCATTATGGGCATAGGTGAATTCTTCATACCCACTCATAATGACTACCTGAATCTGGGGGGATTGTTCGTAGATATGTTTAGTTAATTCTATCCCGTCCATATGCGGCATTCGAATATCAGTAAGGACAATGTCTATTTTCTCGTTTTCCATCCAATATAATGCTTCATTACCGTTCTCAGCAGTTCCGATAACGTCAATATTTCGTTCATTCCATTCATCCATTGACATTAAACTACTGGAAATTAACCAATCATCATCAACAATTAACATTTTTTTCATTGTCATCACACACCTCTTTTGGGATTTTAATGGTGACAGTTGTACCTTTGTTTATTTTGCTTTCTATACTAATACCAAATGTTTCTCCGTAATGTGATAGAATTCTAGTTTGAACGTTGTATAACCCAATTTTTTTCCTATACTTTGATAAATCCTCCGATTTATTTTTCAAACGATCCCGAATTTGTTCGAGCTGCTCTGGATTTATTCCTTTCCCATTATCCTTAACGGTAAAGACAATGAAATCATCTAAAAGTTTTCCTTCAATATTTACCTGTCCTGCAGTCCTTAAAGGGTCGATTCCATGTATTATAGCATTCTCGACAATTGGTTGGAGGATCAACTTTACTGTTAGGCAATCCTTAATTTCTTCATCAAGTAAAATTGAATATTCAAGTGGATCTCTCATTCTGACTTTTTGAATTTCTAAATAACTTTCTATGTACATAACCTCTTGATTAATTGGAATTTTTTCCTCAAAAGAGCTGATGCTTAATCGTAATAATCGGCCTAATAATACGATTAAATGGCTGATTTCATATTCCTTTTTTATACGTGCCAATGAGTTAATTGATTCAAGTGTATTGTAAAGGAAATGTGGATTAATTTGGAGCTGTAGTGCCGTAATTTCCGCCGCTTTTTTTAATTTCTCCTCTTTGGATACGGATTTAATTAATTTATTTATCTGCACAATCATTTCATTAAACCCTCGTCCAAGTTCGCCAATTTCATCCTTGGATTTAACATTGAATTTTTGATCGAGGTTACCATTTTTTACATTTATCATAACTTGCTGCAATTTCTTAATCGGACGGGATAATCTGTGTGAAATAACCATTGCTGCTAATATACAAACTATTACACTAGTAATGGTAATTAACCATGCAATTAATTTTATCTCATTAACCGGTTTATAAAACTTATCCACTTCAAAATATTCTGCTACATACCACTTGATCTTCGGATTATATTGTTTAAATAGCAGGTATTTCATATTAGCAGTTGTATTAATTGTAGAGCCGGTCTTTTGATTTTGAATGGAATCAAACGAAATATGCGATGACCTGTCTGGTGATAATACAAAACTATATTTGCTATAAATAAATGTTCCAGAGGAGTTGGCGGAATCAAGTTCATTATTTAATATGTTTTGGAGTAATTCGGGTTTAAAATCGATAACAATATATCCGTAGCTTCTAAGTTTTTTATCCCAAACCTTTTGAACATAGGAATATACCTTTTGGCCTTTATAATGGTTTGAATACTCCCGTGTATGGAGATTTGTAATGAGCGGGTTCAGATTATTTCCCTTAATATCTTGTAACCATGAAAGTTTATTAAAGTTATCTTTTGTAAAATTCAAATTGAGAGAATAACCGTAATTGTAAACGAAGCCATTATTGCTAATAATCGTAATTCCAACAGTTTCTGGGCGGATAGTTTGGATGCTTTCCATTAACACATCAAGGTTTAAATAGAACTGAGGGTGTAAAGTGGGATCTTGATTTTCTAGAAATTGCGAAAATACATTACTGCCCTTCATACCAGATTGCATTCTTTCTAGATCAAATAAAAAAGTATTAAGTGCGTTCATTTTCTGACTTAAGATGTAATTTGCATGGTACTCTAATTTTTCAAAAAGATTTTGTGAATATTTATCATATGTAATCCAACCGACCAATGATAGTGGAATAACTGAAATGAGTACAAATGAAAGAAGAAGTTTAAAGAAGATTGAGTTTGCAAATCTCATTTATTATCTATTCCCCTCGTTTTACAAGTTTGCACCATGAATTATGGTAATCCATGAAATGTCCCCTTTTTCCTACTATTTACCCCGTTGTTATATTCTTTGCAATATTTATAATTATCAGTAAGTTGATTTTATTTTAAGAATATCGAAGGGGGGAGCAAAAGTAAATTACTTTTTATATGAACTAGTAGTTTTCTGCTAAAAATTCCTTGAAGAAAATGAACAGGGGGGTCATGAAGTGAAAAATTATCGTCGTTATTTTGCATTGGCGTTAACATTATTAATGGTCTTAACAATGATTGCCGGATGTCAGTCCCCAACAGCTAGTTCCAGCGGAAAGAAATCAAATAAAAATGAAGGAAGTAAAAGTGAAAGTGCAAAGGGTGAGAAAGATAAAACACTTGATCTATATATTCCTAATTTTTATAACGATGTAGAAAAACAACAATGGGCAATGGTTGTCGATAAATTTAAAGAACTTAATCCTGGTGTAAATGTAAATGTAGCAAATGGTGATGTCCAGGTAGAATCTGGAAAGTTACCAACTCTCCTGCAATCAGGCGTTGAGCCACCTGATGCTATTCTAATGAATGCTGGCCCTGGACGAGTTTCTGTATTATCCGATGTGAAATTAATTCAACCCTTAAATAAATTGTATGAACAAAACAACTGGAAAAATCAATTACGCCCATTCGCTTATGACCTTATCTCTGGCGAGGAAAACATCTATGAATTGCCACATATGATTGATGCTATCGGATTTTTCTATAATAAAGAGATTTTTGAACAAAATGGAATTAAGGTTCCGACTACCAAAGAGGAATTTTTGAAAGCGCTTCAAAAGTTAAAGGATGCAGGTGTTTCACCGATTACCGTAGGTGCACGGAATGGGTACGCTATTGGATGGCTATTTGGTGTCATGTTAGAGTCTGTTGCAGGTACTGAAAAGGTTGAAGATCTTCTGTATGGAAATGGAAACTGGAATGACCCAGAGGTAGTAAAAGTAGCCGAAATGATGGCTGATTGGGTGAAAAAGGGATACATTACCAAAGAATCTGTAACCCAAACGCAGGCAGATTCAAAGTTTAGATTTTTAAGTAAAAAAGCTGCAATGGAGGCTGAGGGAACGTATTTAATTACCGATATTGTGGATCAAAAATTACAAACCAGTGTGAATTCGTTTATGATGCCTTCCTTTATTGATGGTAAGACAGCCAAACCTGTTGGGGGTATTGGTTTGACATGGGTAATTCCAACTAAAGCTAAAGATGTGGATTTAGCAGAAAAATGGTTTAATTTTATCATCTCAAAAGAATACAGCGATATCGTTTTAAATTTGCCAGATTACAATTTTGTACCTGCCTCAAAAGCATCGGTTGGGACGGAGCCAGCAGGAGAGGTGTTAAAATCCTCCATGAAAGATATTGAGAATGGATCAGGTTACAATCCTAGTGTTTTTATTGGGGTTGAAGCGAAGGAAGCCTACTATCAAAACTTACAAGGTTTAGTGGGCGGTTTAACAACACCTAAGGATGCGATGAATAATATTGAAGCCGCTGCTGAAAAAGACCGTGCCGCAGGATTTAAATTAAACAAGAAATAAGAAAAATTGAGGCTTAGATTATTTGGAAGATATAAATGATTTAAGCCTCTCATTGCAAAGGAGGGGTATTGCATTGAACATATACGATTCTACATCCCCTTTAGAGATTGAACAAAAGAAACGTCTTTCAATAATAAAGGGAAAAAACAAAATAAAGTATAAAAAAATGATTACAATTCTATCCTTTCTGTTACCAGCGCTTATCTTATATTCGATCTTTATGCTCTATCCTATGATAGATGCAGTCCGTTTTAGCTTTTTTGATTGGGACGGTGCAGCCCCCTCAATGAATTTTGTTGGGTTGGACAATTATATCAAGTTAGCGGATGACAAGGTTTTTTTAAAAGCACTAGGACATAATTTGTTATGGGTTGTCTTAAGTTTATTCTTAATGGTCATACCGACGCTAATATTGGCAGTATTAATTAGTCGCGTGAAAAAAGGCAAAACTTTTTTCCGAGCCGGTTTCTACCTCCCAAGTGTCCTTTCATTAGCCGTTGTTGGTGTGTTATGGTCAAAAATTTATGACCCGATGATGGGACCAATCAATGTATTTTTAAAATCAATAGGATTAGAGAATATAGCGAAAAATTGGTTGGGCGAACCTCTCTTTGTTATCCCAGCATTAGTGATAGCGAGTACATGGGCCTTTTATGGTCTCTATATGATTTTATTTTTAGCGGGTCTGCAAAATATAAATTATGAACTATATGAGGCAGCTGATCTCGATGGAGCGGGACCCATCAGGAAATTTTGGAGTATAACCATCCCTAGTTTACGCAATACAATGAACGTTGTCATCAGTATGGTAATTATTAATGCGCTTAAAGGATTTGCATTGATTTGGATAATGACCCAGGGTGGTCCATTTTATATGAGTGAGTTGGTTTCAACATACGTCTATAAAGCCGCATTTAGTATGAATAAGGTAAGTTATGCAACGGCTGGAAGTGTTGTCCTTGGAATAATCGTCATCGTTTTTACGATTGGCTTTAATTATTACCGTGAAAGGAGTGAAAATTAGTGGAATCTCTCATTAGAAGGTGGAAATCATCGCAATTTGCACTATGGGCGATTTTATTACTCTTGCTCCTCTTAATTACTGCTCCAATTTTCTATGCAATATTAGCGAGTTTTAAGACCAATATGGAAATATTCAACACGCCTTTTTCGTTACCAAAGTCGTGGAATTTTGATAACTATATGAATGCTTGGAATCTGGGGAACTTTAAGGTGTACTTCTTAAATAGTGCATTTATTACGATAGGTGGAATGGTTATTGTTGCCCTGGTTGCATGTCCGGCAGGCTATGCATTTGCACAATTATCTTTCAAAGGGAGTAATCTCTTATTCTACTTAATACTGTTGGGTATGTCCTTACCAGTTCAGGCTATTATCATACCAATCTTCTTTCAATTAAAAACAATGGGGTTAGTTAATACACTTACCGGTGTTACATTAGTGTCGTCGGGTTTGGCGCTGCCATTTTCGATATTTCTTATGAGAAATACATTCAGAGATATACCGAAAGAGCTGCGGGAATCAGCAGCTATTGATGGCGCGGGGGAATGGCGAACCTTTTGGTCTGTAATTCTTCCACTAGCGAAACCTGGATTAGTAGCCCTGCTTATCTTCACATTTATGAACATCTGGAATGACTTTTTACTTCCATTAGTTTTATTAATCAACCAAGAAAAATTTACTATTTCACTAGGCTTATATTCCTTTCAGGGGGAACAGACGACAAATTTTGGTTTAATTTTTGGCGGTACCGTTATTAGTATGATTCCAAGTATTATCATTTATATCATTTTTCAAAGGTCATTCGTAGAAGGGATGACAGGTGGGGCTAATAAGTAATTCCTTCTTACTTGAATATACGAAAAAAGCTTTTTTAAAAATTGATAACGATTGGAGAGAATTGAATGGCAACAATAACAGATTTAAATACGGAAAAGCATCTATTACCAATGGATTGGGGGGCAATTCAGTGGCTTTGCGGGGAAGAAATTGATCCAGAGTGTGAAATGACATTTGGCATGGTTTATATTAACGCAGGTGAAGCCAATACCCGACACGTACATCCAAATTGTGAAGAATTGATCTTTGTTTTATCGGGTGAGTGTGATCATACACTTGGTGATGAATCGTACCATTTAAAACCGGGAATGATGCTCAGAATCCCGCGTAATATCCCACATAATGCAACGGTTACTAGCTGGGAACCTTGTAGAATGATCATTGCCTATTCAGCGCCAGACAGGAAGACAATTGGGGAATAATCGATTTTTTAAAAAATATGATAACGAAAAGGGGAGAAACGATGGAACCTGTAAAATTCAATTATGAATATTCAA
Organism: Neobacillus sp. NPDC058068; assembly: GCF_042885335.1. Classification (NCBI taxonomy): domain Bacteria; kingdom Bacillati; phylum Bacillota; class Bacilli; order Caryophanales; family Bacillaceae; genus Neobacillus; species Neobacillus sp. NPDC058068. Next base: position 79,549 of record NZ_JBHVSI010000001.1, read on the forward strand.
GGAAAATAAGAGTAGGGTTTATTGGCTGTGGAGCACACGCATTTAGGAACGTTTATCCTACTTTTGATTATGCTCCAGTAGATTTAGTCGCTGTTTGTGACTTAAACCAGGAACGTGCTGATATTTATAAAAAAAGATTTGGTGCAGAAAAAGCATATACAGATTATAAGGAGATGCTTAAAAAAGAGGATTTGGATGCTGTATTTGTGGTTTTAAATTTTGATAGAAACGGCCGTCCATTATACCCGAAGATCGTTCCAGATATCCTAAAGGCTGGGTTACCTGCATGGATCGAAAAGCCAGTATCCTACACAGCAAAAGAAGCGGAAGATTTAATAGAATTGGAAGAAAAGACGGGTCAATTTGTTCTTGTATCCAATAAGCGCTATTTTTATCCATCGTTTGAAAAGGCTAAATTGATTCTTGAAAGTGACCCTTTTGGGAAACCTGTATCCGTTTCAGGAAGGTACCCTCTTACATTATCGCCATTCCAGGAAGAATTGGGAGAAAGAACTGGTTTACACTGGTTTTTAGATATTTGTCATCCAATGTCTGGCATTCATTACCTTATGGGTGAGGTAAAGGAGATGTGCTTTATTGAACACCAGCCAAGTGGTAATGTGCAAACACTTCTCTCATTTAAATCAGGTGCAGTCGGGAATCTGGAATTACCTTCTACCCAAGCGGATACAAGTCCATTTGAAAGATACGAGATTATTGGAAATAAGCAGAATGTAGTGATCGATAACGGAATGAGATTGTCTTATTATAAGGGATCTAAAGGTAGTGGCGAGTATGGGAAAGCTCCATCGTATATTGGTGACGATCCTACTGATGGACCTGTGCATTGGGAGCCAGAATTTTCTTTAGGTCAAATATATAATAAGAATCTTTTCCTCCAAGGCATGGTTCAAAGTGTAAATCACTTCTCAAATGCTGTCTTAAATGGCAGGAAAATTGAACGTGCCACGTTAAAGGATTCGTTGCATTTAACAAAAATCTTTGAAGCCTATAAAAATAACCGTTCTGGTAAGTGGATTACGATTGAATAACTTTAAGGAGGGACAAACTATGAGACTGAGTATTTTTACGGATATGTTAGGTTCTGAGTCATTCGAAGAGGCGCTTCAACATACAAAGGAACTTGGATTTGAAAACATTGATTTAAGAGGGAAATTAAACGGTTCTACGATTGATAATATAACATTGGATAAAGCTAGATATTTAAGTTTACTAGTCCAAGAGAACAATCTAAAAGTGAGCAGTTTAAGTTCTTGGGCAGTAAATTCATGTACATTCTCTGGGGAACCATCTTATCGTAATAACGATGAGAATCATCATAAACACATGAGCACCGTCTTAGATCGTTTGTTTGATTTGGCTGATATTTTCTCTACTCCCTATATTAGAATCTATTCATTATATCGGCAAGAGGATTTCAATTTATTGTCCGATGATGAAAAGGAAAAACAATATAAACATAACGCTGAAATTATGTTAAGGCATGCTGAACATGCGAAAGAAAGAGGAAAAATTTTATTGGTTGAAAACGAGCCGCCAACGTTAACAAGTAATTGTGAAGAATTGGGGATTCTCGTTAAATATACGAATCATCCAAACTTAAAAATCAATTGGGATATAGTTAATGGTTGGAGGGCAGGTGAATATCCAACTTTGGAAAAGTATGAAAACATTAAAGGCTCTGTATACCAAACGCATCTTAAAGGAGCTTCCCGGTTATCGAATTCCATCACAAAGGTTAATCCATATGGAATGTTTGGGAACTTTGCTATTGCAGGAAAAGATGACTTTGATCACGAACCATTAATGAAGGCGCTTGCTGACCACGATCCACAAGCAATTTTAACGATTGATACTCATTATCCGTCCTTTTACCAACAAGATAAACTTGGTGAAGTCGAAGTTGTTCGTCAAACCAAGGAGTTTTTCGAAAGCATTGTGAAAAAGGAGGGAGCTCATGAGTAAAAAAATTGTCTTAGTTGGGTCACTAGACACCAAGGAAAAAGAATTCTTGTATGTGAAAGAGATAATTGAAGAATCAGGAGTTGAAACACTTTTAATCAATACAGGTGTTTATGAATCTTCCTCCGTAGGTGACATTCCTAATGAGAATGTTGCGAATGCGGGAGGATCCACGATTGACGAACTAAGACAAAAAAATGACCGTGGTTATGCCGTTTCGGTTATGACAAATGGTATTGCCTCAATAGTAAAAAAATTGGTAGAAGATGATCAAGTTGCGGGTGTCTTTGGAATGGGGGGAACAGCTGGTACAACGGTTGGAGCGGCAGCCATGAGAAGCGTTCCGGTTGGTATTCCCAAACTGATTGTTTCCACCGTTGCTTCAGGCAATACTCGTCCATATGTTGGCGAAAAAGATATTATGATGATGTATTCAATTGTTGATATTGCAGGAATTAACAGTTTATCTGCTCGAATTCTTCGGAATGCAGCAAACGCACTTAGTGGGATGGTGATAGGGAATTCCGTCGCAATAGTTGATGGTGGAAAGCCAATGATTGGGGCCACGATGTTTGGCGTGACAACACCATGTGTAAATCAAACGAGAGAAATTTTGGAACAGAACGGATTTGATGTTCTTGTCTTCCACGCAACTGGAGCAGGCGGGGATGCCATGGAAAATTTAATTAACGACGGCTTTATAAAGGGTGTTGTAGATATTACTACAACCGAGCTGGCAGATGGCCTTGTGGGAGGAATTTTTTCATCAGGAGAAAATCGTTTGGAAATAGCAGGGATGAAGGGAATACCTCAAGTTGTGTCTGTTGGTGCGTTGGATATGGTGAATTTCGGACCTCCAGAAACGGTACCGGAAAAATTTAAAGGTCGGAAATTTTATCAGCATAATCCCACAACTACCTTAATGAGGACTACGGTAGAGGAGAATTTTATACTAGGTGAAACGTTAGCACGAAAGTTAAATAAAAGTACATCACCTACTGTCTTGGTATTCCCTAAAGGCGGGGTGTCATTGTTAGATAAATCTGGTCAGCCATTTGAAGGAATTGAGGAGCGGCAAGCATTATATAATGGGATTAAACAGAACCTGAAACCTCATATTACTTTGTTAGAAGTTGAAGAAGATATTAATAGTACGCGTGTGGCTAGTTTAATAGCTAATCAATTATTGGAATTACTAAGTACAAAAATAGGTGGTGTAAAGAATGCGACTCACTAGAGAGGAAATATTATCACGATTAAATAAACAAATTGAAGACAAAAAGGTAATTATTGGTGGGGGTGCAGGCACTGGGTTATCAGCAAAAAGCGCTGAAATGGGTGGAATTGACCTTATTATCATATACAATTCAGGCCGCTATCGGATGGCTGGACGTGGTTCTTTAGCAGGGCTAATGCCTTATGGTGATGCCAATCAAATTGTCGTTGAAATGGGTAACGAGGTTTTGCCTGTCGTTAAAGACACTCCCGTATTAGCTGGTGTTTGTGGAACTGATCCATTTAGAGACATGGATTACTTCTTAAAACAACTGAAGGAATTAGGATTTTCCGGAGTACAAAACTTCCCTACGGTAGGTTTATGTGACGGTCAATTCCGTCAAAATTTAGAGGAGACAGGGATGGGTTATGATCTTGAAGTGGATATGATAAAAAAAGCCCATGACATTGGTTTAGTTACTTCCCCGTATGTCTTTAACGAAGAGGATGCAGTAAAAATGGCAAGGGCTGGTGCTGATATTCTTGTTGCACACGTGGGCTTAACAACAAAAGGTGCCATCGGTGCCAAAACTGCTATAGATATTGATGGTGCAGTTGATTTAGTGCAGCGAATCCATGATGCAGGTAAAAGCATTAATCCAGATATTATCGTATTATGTCATGGTGGGCCAATTTCAGAACCAGAAGATGCAGAGTATGTTTTAAATAGGACAACAGGTGTTTCAGGATTTTTTGGAGCATCAAGTATTGAACGTTTACCGACTGAATTGGCTATTTCAGGGCAAGTCAAGAAGTTTAAGGAAATTAATGCAAATAAAATCTATTCATAATAATTAGGTGTTTATGGTTCCATTTATACTTTTTGATTGAGAATTGCTAGCAAAAAATAATAAAATAATTGGTTATTTGCCACTACATTAATATAATTGTAGTGGCTTATTGCATTTTCCTTTTTATAAAAGGCCGCTGTCTATAAGGATTTCTAACTAAATGTTGGAAGTCTTTAAGAGAATTTCGGCGCCTGGCCCCCGGAGTGTTAATGGGAAAGATCTTAAAAAGGGAGATATCATCTTGAGCGGCGCGATCTCCGAAGCCATCGCAGTTAAGCCGGGAGATTCGGCGATTACCAATTTTGAAGGCTTAGGTGTGTTTCCATGTATTGTAAGTGAGTGAAAAGGTAAGAAGAGAGTGCTACCCACAGTGGCTTCTCTTCTTTACATCCAAATATAGATTGTTGCCTTTATTATTATTCGCTATGATAATAGGTAAAATACTAATTATCTAGCGGTAATAAAATTGATAAGGTGGATCATTATGAGGGAGAAAAATAAGGTTGAAGATGGAAGGCGTTTACGGTCTATCACAACTCGAAATAAAATTATTAAGGCTGCACACATTGTTTTTTCACGAGAAGGTTTTAGAAATACAACGGTTAAACACATTATGGAACAAGCAAATATAGGATATGGGACTTTCTATGGTCATTTTAAAGGCAAAGATGACCTATTTATTGTGTTAATGGAAGATGTTATGAATAAATTCTTTGAAATTGCAAAAACCCCATTTTTTCCAATAACTAGAGACGAAGCGAAAGAGATTATTTTAACTCAAGTTTTAAATTTTTTGCAAATAGCAGATACAGAAAGGGAGATAATGAAGGTTTTTTCAGAGGCGATTGGGCTTTCAACCATAGTGAATGAAAAATGGGAGGAAATTAGACTAAGATTTATTCAAAGTATCACAAAAGATATTGCCTATTCTCAATTTAAAGGATTGGCCCGAACAGATCTAAAGGCAGAAATTGTGGCGCGAAGCTGGTTTTTCTCTAACGAAAACTATCAATGGGAGATTGTTTTTAATACTAATAATTTTTCACTTGAAGAGGTTGCAGCTACCTTAACCACTATGTATGTAGAAGCTATTTATAAGGAAAAAAAGTAATAAGTACACTTAATGTTAAGTTGTGTAATATTTCCGACGTTAAGTCGGAAATATTATGGACACGATGTCGGAAATATATTATAATCAAAATTGTAAGAAAATATAGTAAATTCAGATTAGTGGTTACAAGAATGATTTAATTACCAGATTTAATAAAAACCAACTAATTTATTTTCCAAAATAAGGAGGAATGGTGAAAGAATTAGAAATATAGCGTTATGCAACTGCCAAAAGAAAAGATTGTTTGCAAGAAAAATAGTAAAGTTCATATTTACATCATTTATATGAGGTGAGGAAAATGAAACATAATGACAATTTCCAGGATATTATCGAAAGGGAGAAAGGATTAAATAAGAGTTTAAAAACCTCTCAGCTTACCATGATTGCCATTGGCGGTGCGATAGGAACTGGATTATTTTTAGGTAGTGGTCTTGCAATTGGCAGTGCGGGTCCAAGCGTGATAGTAAGCTATGCGATTGGTGCGTTAATCGCTTTGCTGCTGATGGGGTGCCTTTCTGAAATGACAGTTGCTCATCCAACTTCAGGATCATTTGGTGCTTACGCTGAACGATATCTGAATCCTTGGGCAGGGTTCGCTGTTCGCTATTCCTATTGGTTTAGTCTTGTTTGTGCAGTTGGCACGGAAATCACTGCGGTTGCCATTTACATGAAATATTGGTTTCCGACTGTTCCAGGGATTGTATGGATTTTGCTATTTTCTGCTTTGCTTCTTTATGTAAACGCTACCAGTGTAAATGTGTTTGGTGCCGTTGAATATTGGTTCTCCCTTATTAAAGTTATTGCCATTGTTGGTTTTATTATCTTAGGGGCTTATGTCATTGTTGGAGGAAATCAAACAAATATCGGTACACAAAATCTAACGATACAGGGTGGTTTTTTCCCAAATGGATTTTGGGGCATGTGGATTGCTATCTTTATTTCTCTGTTTAGTTATTTAAGTATTGAAATGATTGCCGTTAGTGCCGGGGAAGCGGAAGACCCTGAAAAAGCTGTGCCAATTGCACTTCGCTCTGCGGTTATTCGTCTTATCTTATTTTACCTGTTAACGCTTTTCCTTATGGTCATGATTGTACCGTGGAGTTCCGCAGGTTCAGACAAAAGTCCATTTGTAAAAGTGATGGAGATTCTCCATATTCCAGGAGCAGCAGGAATCATGAATTTTGTTATCCTTGTTGCTGCGCTTTCCGCTATGAACAGTCAATTATACATTTCTACTCGAATGATGTTTTCATTATCGCGTGCAGGATATGCCCCTAAGAAGGTAGGTCAGTTAAGCAAAAATAAGGTTCCTGTCATTGCTTTATCAACTTCAGCAATCGGAATTGCATTAGCGTCGGTTTATTATGTGGTTTCCCCTAATACAGCATTTGTACAAATGATCTCGATTTCAAGTTTTGGTGCGATGTTTGCTTGGTTCATGATTTTTGTGACACATTACTTTTTCCGTAAAAAATGGGATCAGCAAGGAGGCCGGAAGCTTCCTGTACGAATGATAGGTTATCCTTACTTAACAATTTTGGGTGGAATTTTGTTAGCATCTGTCGTTTTATCTACTTGGTTTTCTCCAATGTTTAAAGATACCTTAGTATTTGGCTTTCCAGAGTTAATTTTCATATCAATTGCTTATTTTATTTGGAAGAAAACTAAGTCAAAAAGTCACGATGAAAGAATAAGCAACAAAGGCCCCAGCTTATAAAAATCTATTAAACTAATAAAAAGGGTGACGTAAATTGATAAAATTTGAGAACAGCTTGGAGTTTGCTAAGAGGAGGGACCGTGAAGATGTTTTAAGGGAGATACGGGAACGGTTCTGTATTCAGGAAAATGTGATATATATGGATGGAAATTCATTAGGGCTGTGCTCGAAGGATGCTAAAGAAGCTTTATACCATGTGATTGATTTGTGGGAGAAACATGGAATTGGTATTTGGGATGTCGAGGATAGTAAATATTTTCTATATCAAAAGGTTATTGGTGCAAAACTTGCGCAATTGATTCAGGCAGATGCCGATGAAGTCACAGTTATGACAAATACAACCATTAATATCCATCAAGGGATCAGTACATTTTATAAACCTACATCAGACCGCTACAAAATCTTAGTCGATGATCTTAATTTTCCTACAGATCGGTATGCCGTTGATAGCCAAGTAAGCTTAAAAGGGTATAACCCGAAAGATGCGGTTAAAGTCATAGCAAGTTCTGATGGAAGATTTATTTCTGAGGATACAATTATTGAAGGAATGACAGAAGATGTGGCCTTGGTTTTGCTTCCATCTGTTTTGTATCGGAGTGCACAGCTACTTAATATGGAACGTATTACGAAAGAAGCCCATGATAGAGGAATTATTATTGGTTGGGATTTATGCCACTCCATCGGAATCGTTCCGCATGATTTCAAACAAATTAGTCCTGATTTTGCCGTTTGGTGCAATTATAAATATTTATCGGCGGGACCGGGTGCTATTGCCGGTTTCTACATCAATAAAAGGCACTTTGAAAAGGAACCGGGTTTAGCTGGATGGCATGGAAATAACAAAGAAACACAATTTAAGCTGCTCAATGAGTTTAATCATGAATTAAACGCCCATGGCTGGCAAACAGGGACACAGCCGTTATTCTCTATGGCACCACTAGAAGGTGTTCTAAACATTTATCACGAGGTTGGTATGGAGAAGATTCGTGCGAAATCATTGGATATTACTAAATATTTGATGGAACTGGCGGATGAACGTTTGGCGAAATATGGTTACACCATTGGAAACCCTCGCGAAGATCATAAACGTGGCGGTCACGTATGTCTTGAACATGAGGAAGCCTACCGTATTTGTAAAGCACTGAAAAATCGTGGTGTTGTGCCGGACTATCGTGAACCGAATGTCATAAGGCTTGCGCCAGTACCACTCTATGTTTCATATGAGGAAGTGTATCGACTCGTGGAAATCCTCGAGGAAATAGCGATGAATAAGGATTATGAGACCTATAGCAATAAACGTACGCTCGTTGTATAAGTGGTAATAATTTTTAACAAAGAAGGTAGATTACAATGAGTAGTTCAGAAGAATCTCCTATGGCCGCAAGGAAAATCAATTTGGGGATTTAAGGCTTCCGGCGGGGATGGACCGTTTCCTGTTGCAATTGTAATTCATGGAGGTTTTTGGCAAGCAGAATTTTCATTGGATCATATGAATCCAAATCTTTATTGAACAAGTCTCTCATTATCATGAAATTAACGGAACGACGATTATCAACACTCCTGATAAAAAGCCTAATTTCTCAGTGGAAAAAGTGAGAAATTAGGCTTTAGTTATTTCATAAATACGCCCGATTATGGAAGAAGAGGTATCTCCTCTTCTATTGAATAAAATCTCAGTACCATGAAACACGTAGATCCTACAAATACTTATACCTTAAAAATTTCCTTGAATTGTTGGAGTCAATTCCGGACCTTATGTTCTTTCTCTTACTGAAATTTGCCGTCATCTTCATTTATAAAACAATGGAGCTATGTATTTTATCTGCTTTGCAAAAAATCGTAATTTTCAGAAACCAATTGTATTTCAGGGCGTAACAGCACTGCAATTTGCTGTTGAAACTGAAGGAAGATACACGTATAATTGGATGATTCTGAGAAGCATACATGGGATTAAAAAGGGTGGAACATCATGAAGAAAATCATAGTTGAATAATATATTTTATACAAGGCACGAAATGATTTGACATTTCTAACTCAAAACCAGGTAAGACTCCCAAAGAAAGGTATAAGAACCCTTTTCCAAAAAGAACATACATATATAAATTTCGTAAAGGCAGTCATATGGAACAATGTGTGAACAATAATATTCGGGGCATGACACAGGCTCCGAATATTATTGGCTTTTTAAACCGGAAGGAGTTACACTTCCGGTTTAATTTTATTTCCATTAAAATGAGAGTCAGTTTTCTGAAGTTAATAAAAATTATCTTTTAATATGAAAACAAACTGTTTTGCTTCAAGGAAAAGTCCTAAACGGATACAACAATTTTATATATGTGGAAGTGAGTATTGGGTAAATTATGTGTCATCTTATGCAAGAATCAGCCAATTGAAAATCTATTATGATTTTGACTAAGGAAGGACAAAAAAAACAAGTAGTATGATTTTGAAAAATTATTAAAAATTATTTTCTGAATAGAAAAAATTATAAATATACTTTTAATTTTCTGAATTACATGCTATTATTTTTTTAATTACAATAAGACTTAAATTAATTACAGCAATAATGTAATTTTTCTTGTATCAATTAAAAGGAGTTTAATATGGATGAAATTTACAAAAAAATAAAAGACCTAAGACTACAAAACGGTTTAACCCTAAAGGAGTTGAGTGAACGTACAGAGCTTTCGATTAGTTTCCTGTCACAGATTGAAAGGGGAACAACCTCGTTAGCCATTACTTCACTAAAAAAAATTGCAGATGCCTTAAATACAAAAATTTCAGAATTTTTTGATGATCCCCCAAATGGAAATTATATGGTTAAAAAAAACGATCAAAAGCCATTTCAAATCAAAAGCTCTGAATCCACCTATGTAAGATTAAACGGTGAATTTACAGGTAGAACCTTGGAACCCATTATGGTAACTTATGCTCCAAGTCAAAAGCAAACTCAAAAATTTGGACATCCCGGAGAGGAATTTTATTACGTTTTAAAAGGGTTTGTTATTTTTCATATCGATGGTAAAGAGTATGTTGTTCGGGAGGGTGATTCCATTCATTTTCCATCCACTTGTCCGCATACAGTAGAAAACCCTTTTAATGAAGAATCAATTTTACTCAGTGTTTTAACTCCAGTTATTTTTTAACTGGATTTCATACATCAACACTATAGAAAGGTGGAGTATAAATGCGTGTCGCTACAGATATTGGAGGAACATTTACTGATTTAGTTTATGTAAATGAAGATGGTGAAATTGGTGTAGCCAAAAGCCATACGACACCTCCGAATTTTGAAAAAGGTGTCATTGATGTAATTGAAAAAAGTGGGATTGATCAAACAGCCATTCAAACATTTATACACGGTACAACGGTTATTATTAATGCATTAACCGAACGAAAAGGTGTAAAAACTGGGTTAATTACCACAAAAGGATTTCGCGATGTCCTTGAAATTGCAAGGGGAAATCGTCCCGATTTATTTAATGTCCGCTATCAAAAGCCTGCTCCGTTTGTCGAAAGACATTTACGTCAAGAAGTAGAGGAGCGTCTCAACTATAAAGGAGAAGTTTTAGCCCCGCTAAATATAGAACAATTAAAAAATACAATTGAGTATTTTCAAAAAGAAGGGGTTGAAGCGCTTGCCGTCTCTTATTTGCATTCGTATGTGAATCCGATTCATGAAATGGAAACTGTAGAATTAATTAAACAACTTTGGCCTGAAGTAGCTGTAACTGCTTCCAATGATGTTACAAAGGAATGGCGGGAATATGAGCGTACAAGTACAACAGTACTAAATTCATATGTTAAACCAATCGCAGCCACTTATGTTAACCGTCTACATAATAAATTAGTTGAAAATAAGACAGATAGTCAGAACTATATTATGCAATCAAACGGAGGAACAACAACATTTAATAGTGCGAAGCAAACACCTATTAATATGGTAGAATCTGGACCGGTAGCCGGTATTTATGGCGCCGCTGTTCTTGGTGAAATCCTTGGTGAAAAAAATATCATTGCCTTTGATATTGGTGGAACTACAGCAAAGTGTTCCTTAATAAATCAAGGTGAGGTAAAGGTTTCGACTGATTACTTTATTGAAAAAAATGAGCGAAACGCTGGTTATCCTATTAAAGTTCCTGTTGTAGACATTGTTGAAATTGGCAATGGAGGAGGTTCTATTGCCTGGATAGATGGAGCAGGATCCTTAAAGGTTGGACCGCAATCCGCTGGCGCACTGCCAGGACCTGTAGCCTATGGTCAAGGAGGTACGGAGCCGACAACGACTGATGCAAACCTTGTAACCGGTCGTCTGTCACCAGAAAATTTTGATTATAAAGTTGATTTAGATAAGGTGAAAGCGGCTATAAAGGAAAAAGTTGCTGATCATTTCGGGCTATCAGTTGAGGAAGCGGCATTAGGAATTATTCGGATAGCTAATTCGAACATGTTAAATGCCCTTAAGCTGATATCCATTCGTAAAGGTCATAATCCTCGCGAATTTTCATTAGTAGCTTTCGGTGGTGGTGGTTCTATGCACGCTCCAGCGTTAGCAAAAGAATTAGGGGTGAAAAAGGTAATTGTTCCAGTTGCTTCATCAGTATTCTCAGCTTGGGGGATGTTAATGACAGACTTGCGTCATGATTATATCAAGACGTATATCAGAAGATTTAACCAAGTCGATTTAACGGAACTAAACCAAGAATGGAATTCTCTTGAAACACAGGCTCTTCAGCAATTTAAAGAAGAAGGAATGGAAGAAACTAACGTATTATTCACTAGATTTGCAGATATCCGTTATCTAGGGCAAGAACATACCGTTAAAGTACCTGTGCCAAATAGAGAGTGGACAGTAGAAATAATTTCCGAAGTGATTGAACGATTTGGTAACCTTCATGAACAGCATTACACCTTTAAACTAGAAGGTACAGCAACTGAAATTGTGAACCTACATTTGACGGCATTTGGTAAAGTAGTAAAACCACAAATTAAAAAATTTGAATCAGGGTCAAGTAATCCTGAAGATGCTTTAAAAGAAATTCGTCCAGTCTATTTTGAAGGAAATGGATGGGTAAATACAAAGGTGTATAACCGCGATATTTTAGGCAAAGATGTACAAGTTGCAGGCCCGGCTATTGTTGAAGAGTCTACAGCCTCAACGGTTCTTTATCCTGGCCAGTCATTATCGGTTGATCAATTTGGCAATTTAATCATTGACACGGAGGTGGAGTGAAAATGACACAAGTTGTAAGAACAAAGATTGATCCATTTACACTCGAAATTTTAAAGGATTCATTGATTGCAATTGGTGATGAAATGTTTATTGCTCTAGCAAAAACGTCAATGAGCCCAATTATATATGAGGTTCTGGACTATGCCAGCGGTCTTACCGATTCAAAAGGGCAGTTATTGACTCAAGGGAACGGTGTTACAGGTTTTATCGGAATGCTCTCAGACATGGTTAAACAAACACTCAAAAAATTTGGAGATGGAAAATTGAATCCAGGTGATATTGTTATTATTAACGATTCTTACGGTGGCGGTGGTTCACACCTTTCTGACGTAGGGCTGGTAATGCCGATATTTTATGATGGCGAAATTGTTGCATTCTCTGCAAATAAAGCGCACTGGACAGAAGTTGGCGGAAAAGATCCGGGGTCTTTTAGTAATGATGCAACAGATATCTTCCAAGAAGGTTTGCAATTCCCAACCGTAAAGCTCTTTAATGGAGGGCAAATCAACCAAGCAATAGTAGATATTATTGAAGCGAATGTCCGTTTTCCAGAGTTGTCGTTAGGAGATATGTGGGCACAGGTTGCGGCGCTTAAAACAGGCGAAAAACGGGTCATTGAATTATGTGAAAAACACGGAAAAGATATGGTGCTTTCATCTGTTGATTATTTATTGGACCATGGAGAACAGCTTGCTCGTCAAGAGCTTAGTAAACTGCCAAATGGAACCTATGAAGCAGAAAATTACATTGATGATGATGGATTTGGAAATGGTCCTTTCAAAGTAAAAGTAAAGGTTACCATTACTGATGATAAATTTATCGCTGATTTCCGCGGAAGTCATCCGCAAGTAAAAGGGCCCATTAACTGCTCTTACACAGCCCTTGTTTCAGCTGTCCGGGCGATTTTCCTAGCTATTACAAATCCGTCACAAGATGCAAATGATGGAGTATTTCGTCCATTAGAAGTCATCACCGATAAGGGCTCTGTACTTTCAGCTGAACGTCCAGCTCCAGTCTCTATCTATTGGGAAAGTATGCAGGCTGGTGCGGATTTAATTTGGAAAGCACTTGCCCCAGTTGTTCCACATCGATTAACAGCTGGTCATCTATTATCAGTTTGTGCTGTAGTCTTGTCAGGATTACATCCAGATACGAAGGAACCGTTCCTAATTGTTGAACCATCTGTTGGCGGATGGGGTGCTGCTGAAGGTCAGGATGGGGCAAGAGCTCAATTCTGTATCGGCGATGGTGAAACTTATAATGTTCCCGTTGAGGTAGCAGAAACAAGGTATGGAGTTATGGTCGATGAGTACAGTTTGCATACTGATGGAGCAGGAGCCGGTGAATATCTTGGTGGAGCAGGTGTCGTTCGTTCTTACAAAGCATTAACAGATAATCAAACGGCATCGATAACATTTGGCCGCCACAAGTTTGTCCCATGGGGTATTAATGATGGGAAAGACGGTTCAGCCAATAAATTTTATGTGGAAAAAGCAAATGGTGAGGTGGCTGGTCCATATGGTATTTATCCACGATATCCATTAAATACGGGAGATGTCGTTAAACTAGTCACTGCTACTGGCGGCGGTTACGGAGACCCACTCAAACGTGCTGCAGAACAAGTTACCAAAGACGTGAAAAACGGGTATATCAGCCTAGAACAGGCGAAAGATGAATTCGGAGTCGTTGTAAATCCTCAAACCTACGAAATTGAAGGTTTTACAAATGGAAGATTACGATAATAGGAGGAATAAACAATGATTATAATCAACCAAAAACAAATCCCGGCAGATGATCGTCCTCTTGTCACCTTGAAAACGGTATTCCAAGAAGATTGTATAGAAGGTGGAAAGACACAATTTGGAACTGTGTCCATTCCTCCAAAAGCACGCGTTCCACTTCATGGGAATGGTTCTCACGATCAAGATGAATACTCCATTATCGTTAAAGGCTCAATCATTTCATGGGCAGATGGAAAAGAATATACTTTGGCAGCTGGAGACGCAACATTGATTCCTGCTGGGGAAGAGCACTGGGCTTATAATGACGGAGAGGAAGACTGCGAAATCATTTGGGCATTGGTAAAGAGGTAATTTTGGTTTCACTGCTGCATCGTTGCAAGACGATGCGGTACAAATAAAAAAATAGTAGGGGTGTGTGTATGACTGAGCTTTCGCTAAATAAGAAAAAACCGTTTATGACTGCAAGGCAGGTTGCAATCGCAGCTGTATTTGGGGGAATTGCCTTTGCTTTCGAAGCGCTTGGAATTAAACTTCCATTTCTTCCTGGATTCTCAATGAACTTTGGTGGTTTATGGTTAACATTAGCAACATTAATTGCCGGTCCTTTAGCAGGTATCGTTGTTGCCTTAATGATTTCAATCGGGGGCGAAGTGGGCTTAATCGGTTTTCCGGGCTACTTAGTTCACGTAATCGTATTAGCACTTCTTTATAAAAGTATTTTTAAAATTCAAAAAAAACCCATTCAAATTGTTGCATTTTGGGCATGGAACTCGGTTGCATTATTCTTCCAATATTGGTACTGGATTTTCCTTTATGGATTCGTTTTCAAGGTTATGAGCATTCCTGCTCTTATTGTTTATAATTTCGCTGGACCCCCTTATATCGGTTTTGATTTGATTTACTGCTTAGTCCCAAGTATCTTGCTTTTATCAGCACCGCAATTCCTTGCGCCAGACTGGAAATGGTTCCCGAGTCGAAAGGATGATCGAAAAATCGGTCAATCTATATAAAGGACAATAAAAAGGGAGACATTTGTCTCCTTTTTTTATAAAAAGGTTAGGAGGAAACTTCGATGATTGAGTTTCAGAATGTATCATTTACGTATAAAGGAGCCGAAAAACCTGCACTTAAAGAAATAAATCTCAAAATTAATAAAGGTGAAATTGTTCTAATCACAGGCCCATCATCAGCTGGTAAAACAACCCTTTGCCAGGCCATGAACGGGCTAATTCCTGAGTTGTTTAAAGGTGAGATGGATGGTCAGGTCATCATTGCAGACCAATATTCCACAAAGGATTATGACATTACGCAATTATCCAAGATTGTCGGACTTATGTTTCAAGATCCCGACTCACAACTGCTTTGTCCAACCGTCCTTGAGGAGCTTGCATTTGGACCGGAAAACTATTCGGTGCCTGTTGAAGAGATCCAGAAGCGGATTGATAGCTTACTAGAAGCCTGCCGTCTGCAAAACGTTCTTGAAAAAAATCCGCATGCGCTTTCCGGAGGACAGCAGCAAGCTGTCGCACTTGCATCCGTGTTAACGATGCAGCCACCTGTGTTAGTGCTAGACGAACCAACCTCAAACATTGATCCACTTGGAAGCGAAACTTTTCTGCGCCTGATTAAAGATATCGCAAAATCACTTCAACTTACGGTTATTATAGTTGAGCATAAAATCGAGGAACTTGCTTCGTTTGTTGATCGGCTTGTGGTAATGGATGAAGGAAAAATCATTTTGGACGGTGCACCAAGGGAAGTGTTAAAGAAGGTAGAATTAATGGGTGAAATTGGCCTGAATGTTCCGGATGTAACTCTTCTAGCAGCAAAGATGAAAAATCAAGGGTGTCCGATTGAGGTAATGCCATTAAACGTAGAGGAGGCAATTGAAATCCTTGAGCCATTTGCCATAACAGTAAGAGAACAAGTGAAGAAGCTTCAAGTAAAAGAGCAGACCAATCCTATTATTAAGGCAAAGGGCTTAGAGCATCGTTATCCAGATGGAACACTTGCACTCCGAGGAATTGATTTAACGGTTCATGAAGGTGAAATGGTAGCCATTTTAGGTCAGAACGGTTCAGGCAAGACGACCTTTTCCAAGCATTTAAATGGAATTTTGAAAGCAACGGGAGGAAGTTTGGAGGTATTTGGAAAGGAAGCAAGTTCTTATAAGTTCCATGAGTTATCGAGACTAGTGGGTTATGTCTTCCAAGACCCTGATGCCCAAATTTTCAAATCAAAGGTTCGAGACGAAATTGCGTATGGACCGAAAAACATGGGATATAAAGAGGAAGAGATTGCTCAATTGATTGAGGATGTGTCAGATAAACTAGAGATTCGTCACCTTTTAGATACAAACCCGTTTTTTATTTCCAAAGGGGATAAGCAACGGATTGCTGTCGCCTCAGTCATGGCCATGCGGCCAAAAGTTTTAATCCTTGACGAACCAACCACAGGTCAGGATTTTAAAAGAAGTAAGGAAATTATGGATTTGACCATGAAATTGCATCAGGAAGGTATTACAATCTTAGCGATTACACACAGCATGAACTTGGCAGTTGAATATGCAAAACGAGTGATTGTATTTAGGCAAGGAGAAGTATTGCTTAACGGCACGCCGAAAGAAGTATTTCAGCAACACCACGTATTGCAAAGTGCAATGCTTAAACCACCGCAAATTACCCAATTTGCGCAAAGGATGGACCATAAGGGTATTCCAGGTTCAATTTTGACAGTGGATGAGATGCTGCCATATTTCATGATGACTAAAATGGCGATAAATCAATAAAAAGGAAGTGAACGGTGTGGATTTTAATGCAGTTGGGAAAAAGGACAGCTTTGTGATGAAGCTTGATCCTCGGATTAAGCTAATGTGGTTTATTAGTATTTCATTGGTGGTGGTAATGTGGGATGATCCGCTTATGCTGCTAGGAGTATTTTTGTATGAACTTCTTTTTGCGGGAATGGCTGGAATACCAGTTAAAAGGGTGTTTAAGTCTGTGGCTCCAATTGTCCCAATTTTAATTATCCTGTTTATTGCAAACTTCTTTTTATACACACCCCCTGTTAAAGTACCGACGTTGTTAGGTCATATGCTTCCCTCCTATTTGACTGGTGGGGAAGATAAGATTCCGATTTATCTTGAAACACTTGTCTATTCCTTTGGAGCCGCATTCCGATTTGTTTGTATTTTAGCTTCGGCGATGATTTTACTGATGGTGACAACTCCGACGGAACTAGCGACTGGACTTGTGAAGCTTGGGGCTCCTTCCGAAGTAGGACTCGCTGTTTCCATCGCAATTGGTTATGTCCCTGTTTTATTTAAGCAAATTTCAGGAATTCTTGAAGCACAGCAGTCGAGGGGATGGAACTCAGGTGGAAGGAATCCAGTGAAAAAAATGATCAATTACATGCCGATTATGATTCCGACCTTTTTCCGGTCTATGAACTCGTCTACCCATTTGGCTGCAGCGATGACTTCAAGAGGATTCGGTTATGATATTAAAGGAAGGACGTATTTGAATGAAATCAAGTTCAGACAAAATGATAAGATCATCTTTTTTGTTTTGCTTTTCTTAATTGTTGGAGGTATTCTTCTTGGAATATTCGACTTAGCCCGGTATACAGAAAATTCACTTGTAATTGTTAAGAAGATTTTCCATATTCAATAGTTGTAATAGCTAGAAGAATGTTCTTATTCTATGTAATTAATAGTGAACTATTTTTAGATTAAAGGTTATACGGAAATAAAAGAGCTGTTGTTAAACATTTTAACAACAGTTTTTTTATTAATTGGATGTGACTTGCAAAAAAAAAACGATATAGTTTTCAAAACTTTAACTCAAACGTACGATTAGTTATAAATCTAAAAAGTAAAAGGAAATAGTACCCTAAATAACGACAAAAAGGTCGCTGGAGAATCAGTGACCTTATAAAATTTTAATTGAAATTTATGGTCGAACTTTACAACAAATGGACTTACGTTTCTCTAAAGATATTTTTTAAATTTATTCTTAAATCACCGAAATTACTGGATGGTGCCAGACACTTTTTTGTTATTAATTTACTATGTTTAATACTTTCAATTTAACCCAACAAAATAAAGCGCTTTCACAGATTCAAGAAATTATTCCTCTTCGAAAAAGCTCGCCAATTGCATGTGAGCGATTTTGGACGCCAAGCTTTTTTATTGCAGTTTTTACATATTGTTTAACTGTTAATTCACTTATCTCCATCGAAACTCCCATTTCCTTTGTGCTTTCGCCCCATGCTATTCTTTTCATGACCTCTAATTCCCTTTTGCTTAGTACTTGTGAATCCTCCACACTCTCGGATTTCTTTAGGAACTTTCCAATTAGTTTACCATAAAGAGTAAGTGTTGAAAGAACATTATCGTTAATGACTGCTGTATCTTGAAACTCCGTAGAACAAATATATCCAATCACAACAGATCGAAAACAAATAGGGACTACAACCATAGAGTTAACGTTGGAAGAGGTAATATACTTACTACTTGTTTGTTTTAAAAACTCTAAACCTGAACAATACTTCGCTTTCTTTTCCCGAATTGATGAAAATATAATTGGTAAAGTTCGGATATCATCCCAGATATCTCCAATATGTACTATTCCACCAGTGGTTAATAAAATGATCCCTTCACCAAGATTACCTAATGGAGAAAAACGGAATAAATAAGAATTCTTGACGGGATAGAAATCCAAATATACTTCAAGAATTATAAACAATCTTTCTTCATGGGACGTTACATCCTCTAGCTTTTGAATTCGATGCTGTAAGGTATACTGAGATGTCATATTATCATCACCTTTATAGGGATATACCACGTATAAAATTTGGAATATTCAAATTATAAAGGAGATTATATACTTTAGATAGACTTTTTGAGAAATCTTTTCTCTCAAAGTATAAAAAATTTTCTATTAAAGAAAGGAAGATGTTTTTTGGCCAATTTAGATCCGCAAGCAAAAGCATATTTAGAAATGTTTAGCCAAATGCCATTAATGCAGTCATTAGACGCTCAGACAGTAAGAGAAATGTTTGCCCTTGCTCCTCCTGTAGAGGTAGAACTGGCTTCGCTTGCGAAGGTGGAGGAAAGAATGATTCCTGTCGCCGATGATGCTGAAATTAAAGTCAGAATTTACACACCAGAAGGTCAAGGACCATTTCCTCTCTTTGTCTATTACCATGGCGGCGGCTGGGTAATAGGAGATCTTGAAACAGCTGATGCAAGTTGCCGTATGATCGCAAATCGAACAGGAAGAGTAGTAGTTTCTGTGGATTATAGGCTTTCACCTGAATATAAGTTTCCGATCCCTGTAGAAGACTCCTATGCAGCATTGCAATGGGTTAGCGAAAATGCTCCATCAATAAATGGGAACGCTTCCAATTTAGTGGTTGGCGGTGACAGTGAAGGCGGTAATCTTTCTGCAGTTGTTTCATTAATCTCCAAGGAAAAAAATGGACCAGATATTTCAGGGCAGGTGCTCATTTATCCAGTTACTGCACTTGGTTACGACACTAAGTCATATCAAGAGTTTCAACAGGGATTTGGCCTTGATAGAGACTTAATGATTTGGTTTGGTAATTACTATATTAATAATGAAGAGGACACAAAAAATAAATATGTAGCCACATTATTGGCTGAGGATTTAAGCAATCTTCCGCCAGCCTTCATTCTCACCGCGGAAAATGACGTCCTTAGGGATGAAGGATTGGCCTATGCGGAACGACTTAAGCAAGCAGGAGTTAAGGTTGAAACGATTATCGAAACAGGTTTAGTGCATGGATATTTTACAAATATGGCGGTATTTCCAGAGAGAATTAAAGGGTCAATTAATAGATTCGCTAAGTTTTTAAGCGAAATTGATCAAAAGGTGAGTAGTGTTAATTCCTAAATTTAGGTGTGGGAGGCGGAATAATGACTACTAAACAATCGAATCAAGCTGTCAACTACGACGCTGTTGTCGTGGGTGCAGGATTTTCGGGTTTGTATATGCTTCATCGCTTACGCGAGGCTGGTTTTTCCACACGTGTTTTCGAGGCAGGTGAAGGTGTCGGTGGTACATGGTATTGGAATCGTTATCCTGGTGCCCGCTGCGACTCGGAAAGCATCTATTATAACTACACTTTTTCTGAGGATCTATAATGAATGGACCTGGTCTTCTAGATACCCCGAACAGCCAGAGATTTTGCAGTACCTTAACTTTGTTGCGGATAAGTTCAAATTACGGACTGATATTCAGTTTAAAACCCGGATTAATGCTTCTCATTACGATGAGGAGAATAATAAATGGAGGATCCAATTGGATGATGGCACGATTGTGTCGGCCAAGTACTTTATTACAGGAGTAGATTGCCTTTCTGCAGCCAATCTTCCAAATTTCAAGGGTTTAGAAAGCTTTAAAGGAGAGTGGTACCACACTGGACATTGGCCGCATGAAGAGGTTGATTTTAAGGGGAAACGGGTCGGAATTATCGGGACAGGGTCAAGCGGTGTTCAAGCAATTCCGGTCCTTGCTACAGAGGCAGGGAACCTTACTGTTTTTCAGAGGACACCACAGTATAGCGCCCCAGCAAGAAACCATCCTTATGACCCGGAATACATCCGGCAATCAAAAGAAAACTTTAGCGAAATTAAGAAGCAAATGCGTGAATCACAAGGGGGGCAGCCAGTAGTACCGCCTACTAAGTCTGCACTTGAAGTTGCTCCGGAAGAACGCAATCAGGTCTATGAGTATGCGTGGGAGAATGGGGGATTAGGCATTTTCAGTGCCTATTATGATATCACAATTAATGAAGCGGCTAATGAAACGGCTGCTGAATTTATCCGCTCTAAGATACGTGAGATTGTGAATAATCCCGAGACAGCGGAAAAGCTGTTGCCATCCTATTATTACGGCACCAAACGGCCAATCATAGACACCAACTATTACGAAAGCTAGACATATCTTTTGGTTCCCTTCTCTTTCCGTCATACAATAATTATAATGAAAATTCTAATATATTAGGAGGAAAGTTTAACCATAGCATAAAAGTCATGAAGGATAAAACGGACATTAAAATTGGCAACTCCACGGGGGTTGGTTCACTGCCGTATTTTACTTTTAGTAAAGTGCATCATTAGATTTCAACTAAAAATACTATGAAACCAATAAAAATACTTTTAGCTAAGGTAAATCCCTTTAAGAGCACTATAACGATATACTCCAATTTGGGGTGGCAGCCGCGCATATGCTACTGCAATAAATAGGCGATGAAATACACATTTATGGGACAATGCGGTCAGTCCGTGCGGCCGAGCCTAGGTCGTAACATATAGCGGGTGGGAATCCCGTCGAGAAAGAACTAGCTATTCACTCGTAGCGAGTCTTGGAGGGCAGCGGGTAACCGCTGTCTTTAAGCGTAGACAGTTAGGTAGTGGGCTGAAAGCCGTAAGGTTGAAGGGATTGAGCTCCGAAAACCCAAACTCAGAAGAGCTGATGCGTTGGTCTGGGCAGAAAGCAACATTTCTATCATCGCAAAATGGCAAGAGGATAGGAACCAACCTTCTCGAATTCGTTGACCTTGGCACGTTACACATTGATATGTTACGGCAACTCGGTAGAACTTGCAGGTCTTTTCGAATAAAAGCGAAGAGTATGGCGAACAAGCGATACAAAGTGAGGAAACCAAATGGATTGCATGTAGTCGGGTAACAGCGTAGTACCAATGAAGTTGGGTAATGCCGATGGAGGAAAGGCTGTTACTTATAATCGTTCTTACTAGGAGGATGAAATAAAAGAGAAATATCTGACGGAATCATGGTGAGATTTTTAATAGTGTTGAAATATATCCTGAATACTCTTCGGAAATAATCAAAATAAATGTTTTTTATTGGAATAATGACATTATTGATTTTTTGGTTGGATACTATGTAAATCAAACTAAATATGTTTTTCATTACAATGATCAAATTGCTAGTGAAATTGGTTTTAACCTAACGATACCCCCTTTACATAATCGTAATCTTCAAAACCCTCCTGTTATTACAGAAGGGTTTTGAAGATTAATGACCTGACAATAATAAAGGAACTAAATCTGTATAACCTTGAGCATAAAAAAGGGATCACCTGCTGTGAATTTTTGAATTTGTAGATTATTTTTTAATTCTTCATATTTCGTTTCAATCCGCCAGCGTTTAAAATATAGTGTCTAAAAATCTTATATTTCAAGTCCTACATCTTTCATATTGGTGATGAGCAGCTCTTCTTCACCTGAGTCCAGAGTAAATCGTATGACAAATATACGCACTATTTTCTCTTGTTTTTAAGTTCAAACATTTGATTGGGTATTTTTGTGCAATTATAGTTTTAATAGGTCAAAGTATTAACATTGATCAGCTTGAAAATTGGTATTATCAGTTGATTAAATAAGGTAATTAAATTGGTACGAAAGGTTGTGCTGATTTAGTATTTTAAATATAATAATTAGTCAGTATTTATTATCCTAAACTTTGATTGGAAAAAGAAAATAGTGGTTTTTCCTTATTATAGTTGATGATTTATGCGAAAACATTGTGAAAATTATAAATAAAAATATTGACACCGTGTATAAGCGGCTTTAAAATTGGTATTATAGATTTATAGTTATGCAATGCTTTGCAATTTAAATTGGTAATACAGCTGTGTGTCTGTGAGAGAAAGTAGGGGTGTTTATGGTAAGTGTTCCAATTCAAAGTAATCGTCTGGCATTTAAAGTAGCACAGCAATTAATCGCATCTATTAAAGATGGTGAATATAAACCTGGAGAGAGGTTGCCATCTGAAAGAGAATTAGCTGAAAAAATGGGAGTGAGTAGGGGTCCGTTAAGAGAGGCCTTAAGCTCACTGCAGGTTGCCAATATAATTATCACTAAAAATGGCGCGGGGACTTTTGTAAATGAAATTGTTCCTTCAAAAAGAAATGCATTTAAGGCTCTAGCAAGCGCTCTTAGTGATCAAAGTCCAATTGACATCCTAGAGGTGAGGGAACCTATCGAAGTAAAAGCTGCTTTTTTAGCTGCAGAGAATCGAACTGAAAAGGATATTCAAGATATGACCATCGCCTTTGAAAAACTAAAGAAATTAATCCTTTCAGGAAGAGATCCAAAAGATGCAGATATGGAATTTCATTTAGCAATTGCTAAAGCGACTAATAATACCGTCCTGGAGAAAACAATGGAGTTAATTTTCTCCCTAATGGATAAAGACTTTTGGGAAATAGTAATGGAAAATTTATCAGTTAGAGTTTACCAAGATGAAAAAGAAATAGCAGATTATATCATGATTCATGAGGAAATATTGAAAGCTATCATCGATAAAAACAAAGAGAGGGCTCAATTATTAATGAAACTTCATATTAATCAACAAATAGAATCTTTATAAATTTTTTTGGGATAATAATTCAGAATATTTAGAAAGGAGTAAATATAGTGAAGATAATAAAAATTGAAGCTTTAAATTTAAAATATGACCTAGATGCACCTTATGGAATGGCAAGAGGCTTAATTACATCACGTGGATCCACGCTTGTAGTTGTTAAAACAGACGAAGGATTGATCGGTATTGGTGAAACTTGGGGGGGAGGGTCTCCCTCTGTTGAACATATTAAACAAGTTTCAACTTTCTATCAAGACCAGGATCCCTTTGATCGCGATATTCTCCTAAAAAAAGCTATGAACTCGATGTATCATCTCGGGTATGGAGGATTACATATAGCCGCATTAGGTGGAATTGATATGGCTTTGTGGGATTTAATGGGAAAAGCGTGTAACCAGCCTGTAGCAAAATTATTAGGTGGGAAGTCAAGAGATAAAATTATGGTTTATGCTTCTACCGGTTACATAACGGAAACTTCTTCACCTCGGGAACTGTCGAAGCAAATAGAACATGCAATGGAGCTAGGGTTTAAGGCAGTTAAAATTAAAATTGGTATTAATCCTGAATCGGACCGAGAGAGAGTCAAATTAACTAGACAAATAGCAGGGAAAGACGTGCTTATTTTAGTGGATTCAAATGGCAATTACAAGAGGGATAGTGCCCTAAAATCTGCACAAATGATTGAAGAATTTGATATTTATTGGTATGAGGAACCATTATCTCCTGAGGATATGGATGGCTATTGTTATTTGAAGGAGAGAACAACTATCCCACTAGCGGCAGGAGAGGCGCTATTTACGAGATTTGGTTTTAGAAACTATATTGAAAATGGCTTAATTGATGTGATACAACCTGATTTAAGTAAATGTGGCGGTTTTACTGAAGCATTGGCGATTACCAATCTTGCACAAACAAGGAATCTGAATATATCCGCCCATGTCTGGGGAACAGCTGTTGGTGTTGCAGCGGCAACACAATTTATGGCTTATCTTCCAAGTCACCCTCATACGTTACATGAGCCATCACCTATCCTATTTGAATATGACACAAGTCTGAATCCATTAAGGACAGATATTATTGAGGAAGGATTCGTTGTTAAGGATGGGTTTATTGAAGTCAATGAAGGATCTGGATTAGGAATTACCTTGAATAATGATTTGATTAAAAAATATGCAGCAGATGGAAGTAGTATATTAGCCTTTTAGTATGGGGCTTTTCCAAATAGTAAACTTTAATATATGTAAGAGGGGGAGTTTGGTAAATGAGTAGGATTAAAAATCTCACGTTTCTGAGTGTTTTGGTACTTGTAGTTATGATGTTTTCTGGATGTAGCAGTACTTCAAAAGTTGATACTGCAAAAGATGGCACTTCAAAAGCAACAGGTAATACAAAGGGTGGTGAATTAATCTTTGGTACAGTAACTGAAACTCCAAGTTTAGACCCCTTTTTAGAAGCAGCTGATGAGCGATCTAGACGCAGTGTTTTAATGTATGAAGGATTAACATGGGTGGATAATGAAATGAAAGTTCAGCCAAGATTGGCCACTGAATGGCAAATTAGTGAAGATGGCAAAACTTATACATTTAAATTGCGTGGTGATGTCTTTTTCCATAATGGACAAAAAATGACAGCAGACGATGTGAAATATAGTTACGATTTATTTCTAGATAAGTCCTTTGGTACAGGCGGAGCCGGTGATTTTACTGCAGTAGACAGTATCGAAGTCGTTGATCAAACTACAATCAAATTTAATTTAAAGTCTCCGTATGCAAGTTTACTAGCTGCATTGGGTGGACGTTATGGAGCGGTTGTTCCTAAAGGAACCTATGATAAGGGTAATTTGAAAAATGAGGTAGTTGGGACAGGTCCATACACTCTCGTCAAGTGGAATCAAAATAATAGTATGGTTCTCAAGAAGTTCGATAAGTATTGGAGTGATGAGAGAGGGTTCCTAGATAAAATAACTATCCAAATTGTTCCTGATGAAAATAGTCTGTTGGCAGGAATTCGTTCAGGTCAGATTGATGCTGCGCTATTAACTGATACAAAGTTTTACACAATGGTTAAAGATAATCCAAAATTAAATGTTGCAAGTAATCCAGCACTTAGATGGACGACATTGGATTTTTCAAATGACACGAAACCCTTTAATGATCCAAAGGTAAGAAGAGCTATTCTTATGGGCCTTGATAAGGAAGAAATCATGACTGCTGCAACTGACGGTGTCGGTTCAGTAATAGGAACAATGCCTCCAGCATTTAAAGACTGGGTTGTACCTACATCTGATTTAGAAAACCAAAAAAGAGATGTGGAAGGTGCTAAGAAATTATTAGAAGAGGCTGGTTATGGAACAGGTTTTAAAATGCCGCTTCGAATTATTAGTAGTTTTGCCTGGATGAGACCTGCTGCGGAGGTAATTGCATCAAATTTGAAAGACATTGGTGTAACAGTTGAAATTGAAACAGTGGATTTAGGTGTTTGGATTAAAGACTGGAGTAGTTACAAATCTCCGAATACATTCAATGAATGGGGCGGATTTACAGATCCTGACTTACTATATTATCGTCACTTTAGAGCGCAGCCTGAAGGTGGAGATTGGAGGCGTTGGAAAAATGAGGAAGGTTCTAAATTACTAGACCAAGCCAGAAAGGAAACAAATGAGGATACGAGAAAAGGAATTTATAATGAATTTCAACATCTAATGGCAGTTGAGGTTCCTAGTATTCCACTATTCTCACCTGATAGTATTTCTGTTTCACAAAAGAGTGTAACGGACTATGAACAACATCCATCGGGTTGGTGGTATGGTTTAACATACGCTAAGATTCAAAAATAACATTTAAATAATGTTTTAAAGATTACCGGGATGTAAGAATTTATCACAATGTAGATTCTTACATCTTTATCTATTAAACAATATGTCAATAGAGGAAGGCAGTGACTTTATTGGGTGTATATATATTAAAACGTATTCTATCTATGATTCCTACTTTAATAGGAGTTAGTTTATTAGTGTTTTTATTGATGCAGTTGATCCCAGGGACAGTTGTTGAGCAAATGTTAGGCGTAGAAGGAAATAGTCGGGAAGCACAAAAACAACTTGAAGAATTTTTTGGTTTAAACCAGCCTGTGATTGTTCAATATTGGCATTGGTTTAGTGGCATTATGGTTGGCGATTTTGGTGTTTCATGGCGTTCAGGAGAGGCCATACTACCAACGTTGTTAAATGCTTTTATCATTACTTGTGAAATGGCAATTCTCTCTGTAATTGTATGTGTCATTATTGGAGTACCATTGGGTATCCTTGCTGCATTGAAGCCGTATGGCTTAATAGACAATATTTTAAGGATCCTTTCATTAGCTGGGGTTTCCATACCTGTTTTCTTTCAAGGTACCTTACTTATGCTAATCTTTTCACTTTATTTCCCTTGGTCCCCACCGGTTGTCTATCAATATCCATGGGAATCATTATCTCAAAACCTTCAAATTATGATTTTACCGGCAATTGCCTTAGGAATAGCTAGTAGTGCAGTCGTGATGAGAATGACTCGTTCTTCACTATTAGAAACATTAGGACAAGATTTTATACGTACAGCTAGGTCAAAGGGTATAACAGAAACTGCTGTTATCTTTGGACATGCGCTAAAAAATATTCTGATTTCAGTTATTACTGCTGTCGGTTTAGAAATGGGGCAGATTTTTGGAGGGATTGTTGTTGTAGAGGTTGTATTTAGTTTACCTGGTGTTGGTCAGTTGATTTTTAATAGTCTTTTACAAAGAGATTTTCCAATTGTTACATCGGGAATTCTATTTGTTACCGTTGTTGTATTAATCATCAATACTATCATCGATCTTACATATAAATTTGTGGATCCGAGAATTCGGTTTGATTAAGGAGGGGATTGAATGAGTATGCCCGAAGTAGAGTTAAATAAAGATGAAGGAAAAAAAATAATAATACCAAACTGGGTGAAACTATTAAAGAATAATAAAACACTAGTTTTTGGAGGTATCTTCCTTATTATTTTCTTTATTTTAACACTTTTCCCATTCTTGTTTTTTAATAAGGATATAACGATACAAACAGAAAGTGCACTCCGTTTAAAAGCTCCGTCATTAGAGCATCCTTTTGGAACAGATCATCTTGGCAGGGATATATTATCAAGGGTAGTTTGGGGTACAAGGGTTTCTCTTGGAATATCAGTAGGGGCAATGGTGTTTGCCATGATAATAGGAGGATCATTAGGATTAATTTCAGGTTATTTTGGTGGAATTTTTGATAATATTTTCGGAAGAGTTATAGATGTATTATATAGTTTCCCATCACAAATTTTAGGTATCTTTATAGCTGGAATATTAGGACCGAGTGTTGTAAATGTAATGATTGCCATCGCTATTGTTTTTATACCCGTTTTTTTCCGTACCATGCGAAGCAGTGTCGTAAAGGAAAAAGAAAAAGAATATGTCGAGGCAGCACGGTCCCTAGGAATGAATGATTGGTATATCATGTTTGTTCATGTTTTAAGAAATTCAATTGTCCCCGTAACTGTCCAGTTTACAGTAGGGTTAGCCGTTGCAATTCAGCTGGAAGCTGCACTTGGTTTTCTCGGTTTAGGTGTTCAACCTCCAGCAGCATCTTGGGGCAGCATTTTGAACGATGGAATTGATTACTTATTATTTGCACCATGGATTTCAATTTTACCAGGATTGTTTATGGTATTAGCAGTATTTAGTTTTAACCTAATTGGTGATGGTCTTCGTGATTTATTAGACCCACAATCAGATAGATAAAGAGGTGGAACTATGAAAATTACAAAAGTAGAAGCAATACCTTTTAACATTCCTTACGGTAAAACCCTAAAATGGGCAACAGGCCAAGCAGATGCTGCCAATCATGTACTTATAATCATCCATACAAATGAAGGTATAAAAGGATATGCGGAGGCAATTCCTAGACCGACAATATATGGAGAGTCCCAAATATCTATTGTCACTGCAATAAAGAATTGGTTTGAACCGTTTCTCTTAAACAAAAATCCATATTCCCTTCATTCTATTCAATTAGAAATGAATAAATTTCCAGGTAATAATACCGCAAAAGGCGCAATCGATATGGCACTCGTTGATATTCAAGCAAGAAGTGCCTCTCAACCAATGTACAGATTTTTAGGCGGAGAGCAAACAAGTATTCCACTAACATGGATGGTTAATCTAGATACACCTGAGAAAATGATTGACCAAGTCATTGAAAAGTATGAGCAAGGGTATAAAAGTTTTAAGGTAAAAGGCGGTATTGATCCTGTTCAGGATGTGGAATTAGTTAAAAATATTAGAAATACACTGGGTGAAAAAATATTCCTATACATTGATGCGAATCAAGGGTATTCCCTTTCAACTGCGGGGAAGGTAATAAGAGAACTAAGCGAATATGGCGTTTCCTTAATTGAAGAACCGTTACCAAAAGACATATATGTCAGAAACTTCAGTAAAATACGATTTTTAAGCTCTGCACCCGATGTTTGTATTCTAGGTGATGAAAGTGTTTTTTCTGCAAAAGATGTCTTAAGAGAATTGAATTCAGACACGATAGATATGGTAAGTTTAAAGCCTGCAAGAACAGGGGTTTCTGAAAGTAAAGAAATTATGACGTTGGTCAATCTCTTTGGGGTAGATGTACTGATTGGAACTCAGGGTGAAACGGCAATCGGTACCATACTTAGTGCGCAAATTGCTCTTGGCTTAAACGTAATTAACTATCCAGCTGAGTTAAGCTTTTTCACTATTTTTAAAGAAAATCTTGTAACCGAGCAGCCAGAAGTAATAAATGGAGAATTGCATCTAAATGATTCCATAGGAAGCGGGATTGAAATCGATGAGGATAGACTTGCCTTCTCTCGATTGTAACTCTTGTTATCAACTAATTGCGAGGGGGGAACCTAATGAATAATCCGATTCTTGAAGTAGAGAACCTGCATACGGTGTTTCATACATCAAAAGGTGATGTTGCAGCCATTGAAGGTGTTAGTTTCACTGTTAATGAAGGTGAAATCTTAGGTGTAATAGGCGAGAGTGGAAGTGGAAAAAGTGTCACCTCTCTCTCCATAATGAGATTACTGAAGAAGGGAAAAACCACTGTCAGAACTGATAGCAAGATTATGTTTGAAGGCAAGGACCTTTTAAAGTTAAATGATTCAGAGATAAGAAGAATACGCGGAAAACAAATATCAATGATTTTTCAGGATCCGTTAACATCCTTAAATCCTGTTTATGCGATTGGAAAGCAGATTGAGGAAGTCCTTCGATTACATAGGGGGCTAGCGCCAAAAGAAATTGAATCGGAGATTATTAGAATTTTAACATTGGTAGGAATTTCTTCTCCGGAAAAAAGACTAAAACAGTTTCCACATCAATTGTCTGGAGGAATGAGGCAAAGGGTCATGATTGCAATGGCTTTATCATGTCAGCCTAAATTACTTATTGCGGATGAACCAACAACTGCCCTTGATGTAACCATTCAAGCTCAAATCTTAGAATTAATAAAAGAGTTACGATCCACTTTAAATTTATCCATTATGCTAATTACCCATGATATGGGTGTCATTGCAGATATGGCCGATCGGGTTGTCGTGATGTACTCTGGTAAAATTGTTGAATCAGGACCAGTAGAAGAAATATTCAAAGATCCAAAACACCCATATACTATGGGACTATTACAATCCATCCCGCGATTAGATCATAATGAAAATCGTTTAAACACAATTGGTGGATCGATTCCAAATCCTACTTCTAGACCAGCCGGATGTAATTATTATCCTCGATGTCCACATGCAATGGAAAAGTGTAAAACCATTGATCCTCCATCTACAACTTTTGAAAAGGGGAGAAGTGCCAATTGCTGGTTGTATGAGAAGGAAGAAACGAATATCTCACAATATCAAACAATCGAAATTTAGGGGGGGCGTAAATGGAATTACAGATGGTTACTAGGGCGGAACAAACAGAAAAAGAGATTCTATTAGAAGTAAAAGGTTTGACAAAATATTTCCCTATAAAAGGTGGCTTATTGTCAAGGACAAAAGGCTGGGTGAAATCGTTAGATAATGTTTCATTTACGATTAAAAAGGGTGAATCATTAGGTGTCGTTGGGGAATCAGGCTGTGGAAAAAGTACCTTAGGACGCACCCTATTAAGGTTACTCGAGCCTACTAAAGGTGAAGTCTACTACCAAGGGGAAAATGTTTTTGCACTTGATAAAGCAGAAGTTCGAAAAATAAGAAGAAAGATGCAAATGATTTTTCAGGACCCATATTCTTCTTTAAACCCAAGAATGAAAATAGGCACTATTTTGGAAGAACCTCTGCGGTTATTTAAATTAGGATCAGAGGAAGAAAGAAAAAAGCGGATTGATGACCTGATGGAGATTGTTGGTCTTGATTCAGACTATTTAAATCGATTCCCTCATGAACTTTCTGGCGGTCAAAGACAGCGGATTGGAATTGCCAGGGCATTACTTTTAAACCCGGAGTTTATTGTTTGTGATGAAGCAGTTTCTGCTCTTGATGTATCTATTCAATCTCAAATCATTAATTTGCTACAAGATCTTCAAGAACAATTTAACCTAACCTATTTTTTCATTGCGCATGATCTAAGTGTCGTAAAACACATAAGTGACCGAATTGCTGTGATGTATTTGGGTGAAATCGTTGAATTAACAGATAAGAAAAGCATCTTTGACCAACCACTCCATCCCTATACTGAATCTTTACTATCCGCCATACCGATTGCTAATCCAGAAATTCAAAGAAAACGAAAAAGGATCGTCTTACAAGGAGATGTACCAAACCCTGATAATCCTCCCACCGGCTGCCGTTTTCATACTCGTTGTCCTTATAGTCAAGATATTTGTAAATCAGAAAAACCAGCTTTCAATAATGTCAATGAAGGGGATTCAAGTAAACCCGAACATTTTGTTGCGTGCCACTTTGCTAACGAATTAACTCTTAATGGGGTAGAGGGCAACGTGTAATATTCTTGGGGCCATTAGTTGGAAGGTTCGCATATCATGAAAAAGAGGTGTGGAAATGAATGTATTGATAATAGGTGGGGACGGATTTGTCGGCTCTCATATTACAAGAGAATTTGTTGAAAAGGGCCATCATGTTACCTTATTTGGATTAAAACTAAATGAAAATTTAATTGGTGATGTTCAAGGAAATATTACCTTTATAGAAGGTAATATTATGGATTACATAAGTCTAGCAAATGCAGTAGGAAATAATAAAACGGATATCATCATTCACTTAGCAGCATTTGGATCAGGTAAAGATGGCTTAGCTAAATCTGCTCAGGAAACTCCAAAGATGGCATTAGATGTTAATGTATTGGGTTTCTACAATGTTTTGGAAGCAGGAAAAAATGCAGGTGTAAAAAGGCTGTTATGGTCAGGATCAAGTACAGTTTATGCCCCTTCAAATTGGTATAATGAAGGTTTGGTAAATGAACAATCTGCTAGAAATCCAGAAACCTTCTATGGATCTACTAAAGTAATGGATGAATTGATGACCACGTTTTATCGAAATCAGTATGGAATGGAAGTTTGTTCCTTAAGATTGCCTCTTGTGTACGGACCAGGCCGATGGTATAAAGGCGCAGGAGGAGCATTTGTAGATATGTTTGAAAATTGTCATTCCCGTGATGAAGTAGTTATTACAGGTGGTTCAGAATTAGTTGATTTAATGTATGTCAAAGATGTATCCAGTTTATTTTATCAACTAGCTATGACGGAAAAAAAATTAAGTGAGATATATAATGTAAAAAGTCACACAACATCCGTTAGTGAGATGGTAGGTATTGTGAAAAACTGTATGTCTGAATATCAATTATCATTAGAAATAACTGATACAGGAGGGACAGTATATCCACTTATGGATACATCAAAAATTGAAAAGGAAATGAATTATTTTCCCAAATATTCGGTTATAGAAGCATGTGAAGATTACTTAGAAGCATTAAGGAGGAAAGTTACATGATTGAAGAAAGAATAAGAGAATTGGGATTGGATTTACCGGAAGCAGCAAAACCTTCATTCATCTATGTACCAGTCGTTGTGCATAATGGAGTAGCTTATATTAGTGGTCAACTCCCAAAAGTTAATGGCGAGGTTAAAATAACAGGGAAAGTTGGAGGAGACGTTTCCATTGAAGATGCCCGGGAATCTGCGCGAATATGCATTTTACAAGCGTTAAGTTGCTTAAAACAGGAAATTGGAAGTCTTGACCTTGTTGAAAGAATTATTAAAGTTACCGGATTTGTAAATTCTGCAAAGGGATTTAACCAACAACCAAAAGTTATTGATGCAGCATCAGAGTTAATTGAACAGATATTTGGGGAGAACGGAAGACATGCTCGTTCGGCAGTAGGGGCTTCGGAATTACCACGTAGTACTCCTGTTGAAATCGAGATGATTGTAGCAGTTAAAGAAGATTGAGAAGGAGGATTAAAGAATGAAAAAGGTTATGACAGGAGCGCAAGCTATCGTAGAGTGTATAAAATTAGAAGGAATCGGTCATGCTTTTTGTGTTCCAGGAGAAAGTTATCTGGATTTATTAGATGCAATCTATGAAGAAGACAGTATTGAACTTATTTCGAATCGGCATGAAGGTGGAGCTGCATTTATGGCTGAAGCCTATGGTAAAGCCTCTGGTAAACCTGGTATTGCGATGGCAACTAGAGGAGTAGGGGCAACAAACTTATCGATTGGGGTCCACACGGCCCATCAAGATTCTACTCCTATGGTAGTTTTCTTGGGCCAAGTCGATAGTAAATTTCGGGGGCGTGAAGGGTTCCAGGAAGTAGAACTAGATCAGTATTTTAAGCATATTTGTAAATGGGCTGTTGAGATAAGAGATGTTGAAAGAACGCCAGAGTTGGTTCAAAGGGCCTTCCGTATTGCGAGAACGGGAAGACCAGGTCCAGTTGTTGTATCGCTTCCAGCAGATATTTTAGCGCAAAAGGCTGAAATGGTGTTTGGACCAGTTATTGCCAATCCAAAACCAGCCCCAACAGGATCAGAAATTACAGAGTCTTTAAAACTTATAAAAAATTCACATCGCCCGTTAATTATTGCCGGTGGAGGTGTTATTTCTTCAAATGGTGAAGAAAACCTTCAACTTTTTGCAGAAAAATATCATCTGCCAGTTCTTGCTTCATTTAGAAGGCATGATGTGTTTCAAAATAATCATGAATTATACGTGGGGCATTCAGGTCTGGGAACTGAACAAGAAATCATTCAGACAATTAAACAAGCAGATACTATTTTGGCAATCGGGACTCGTTTTTCAGAAGTAACTACACAAGGTTATTCAATCATTTCAGATGATCAAAAAATCATTCATATTGATATAGATTACGATACCATCGGCAAAGTATATTCCCCGGAAATTGGTATAGTTGCAGATGCAAATGAAGCGCTAAAATCCTTACTAACTGCTGAAAATAGTAGCAAAAATCCTTCGGATAAGTGGAAGAAATGGGCACAAGAAAGACGAGAAGTATATCAAAATCTAACGTATATAAAAGATGAAAAACATAATGATGAAGTTGATATGAGACAAATAATTAAAACCCTGCAAAAACAAGTTCCTGATCACACTGTTTTCACAAATGATGCTGGAAATTTCTCTGGCTGGTTGCATAACTATTATCAATTTAATCAAAGAAAAACTTACGTTGGGCCCACATCTGGCGCGATGGGTTACGGAGTGCCAGCTGCTGTAGGCGTAAAGCTTGCGAAACCAGACTGTCCCGTTATCTCATTATCTGGTGATGGTGGGTTTATGATGACGATGCAGGAGCTAGAAACTGCTGTCCGTTATAATGTCCCTATTATTTCACTTGTATTTAATAATAATATGTTTGGAACTATTCGCATGCATCAAGAAATTCACTACCCTGAAAGAGTGATTGGAACAACTTTAGGTAATCCTAATTTTAAAAATTTAGGGGAATCTTTTGGAGTATTTACTGCACGTATAACATGTGATGCTGATTTTGAAGATGCTTTATTAAAAGCGATGAAATCCAATAAACCAGCGTTAATTGAGGTTATTTGTGATCCGAATAATATTTCATATAAAGCTACAATTGAGTCAATACGAGTAAAACATAAGCAGCAAGTTATAAAAAGCTAAAAAAATCTAGTAACGAAAGGGAGGGAGAGAGTAGATGAGTGTTGCTACTGAAGACCTGATTAAGTTTATTGAAGATGATTATCTAGATGAAGTTATCCAGTTTTTTAAAGAAATCATTGAAATAGAGTCACCAACAACCGATTGTGAAGCAGTTAATGCTGTCGGGAATTTACTTAAAAGAAAGGCAGGTCAATTAGGTGCGAGTATTGAAGTCGAACCGTCAGGGGTAGAAGATCGCGGAGATCATATTATCGCGAGATGGCCAGGCGAAGATGACTCTCTAAAACCAATTTTAGTCATTGCTCATATGGATACTGTGTGGAAAAAAGGCACACTAGTTGATATGCCTTTTCGAGTAGTCGGTAATAAAATCTATGGTCCAGGTATATTTGATATGAAAGGCGCCGTCGTTTTTGCTATTGAGGCAATGAAAATCATTCAAGATCTAAATAGGAAAACTAAAAGACCAATAACCATCTTATTTAATTCAGACGAAGAAATAAACAGTACAACCTCTAGACCTGTAATTAAGCGCGAAGCAATGAAATCAGAGTTTGCGTTAATTCTTGAAGGTGGCGTAGGAGAATCCGTATTAACTGCTAGAAAAGGTATTATGTATTTTAAAATAACCGCAAAAGGAAAGCCTTCTCATGCTGGTATGGATCATGAGAAGGGAATCAATGCGATTGAAGAAATTTCGCACCAAATTCTAAAAATACAAAAGTTAACAGACTATCAAATAGGGACAACAGTTAGTTGCGGCGTCATCCAAGGGGGCACTCGAACCAATGTGATTCCTGCGCAGGCCATATTAGAAGTCGATGCAAGAGTTCCAACAAATGAGGAAGTAAAGAGATTAACAAAAGAAATGGAATCATTAACGCCGGTGTTAGCAGGAGCAGAATTAGATATATACACTTTAGTAAAACGACCTCCTTTAGATCGGACAGAGGGTGTGGTGCATCTTTTTGAAAAAGCAAAGAAATTCGCAAAAGATCTTGGATATGATTTGGAGGAAACCGCTACTGGCGCTATAAGTGATGGGAATTTAACAGCCGCACTTGGAGTTCCTACGTTGGATGGTTTAGGGCCGATTGGAGATGGCGCTCACGCTGTCTATGAACATATTGAAATGGATAAAATATCTAAAAGATTAGCGCTCTTAGTCAAATTATTGGAAGAATTATAGTTTAGAGATAATAAATAGTAACTTTCCATTTAAAGGAGTGAAGGAAATTGACGATTAATCAAAAAAGTAGAATCGTAGCGTTTGACAACTATATTAATGGTAGATGGGTAAAAGGGAAGAGAAATGAAGTAATTGAAAGTAAAAATCCAGCAAATTTCAATGAAGTTGTTGGTGTCGTTCAAAGTTCTTCAAGTGAAGATGTTGACCATGCTGTGAACTCAGCAAAAAATGCTTTAAAACAATGGCAAGATACTTCGGCTGTTCAGCGAGGTATTTACTTAAATAAAGCAGCCGATATTATGGAAAACAGACTTCAGGAAATCGCAGAAATTGCTACCAAGGAAATGGGAAAAACCATCGGTGAAACAAAAGGCGAAGTACTTAGAGCCGCAACAATCCTAAGGTATTATGCGCAAGAAGGAATGAATAAAGTTGGAGATGTTATTCCCTCTGCAGATAGTAAAAACCTGTTATATACAACAAGAACTCCAGTTGGGGTGGTAGGCGTCATCTCACCTTGGAATTTCCCGATTGCTATACCCATTTGGAAAATAGCTCCTGCTCTTATTTATGGTAATACAATCGTTTTCAAACCAGCCACTGAGACAGCGATAACAGCAGCAAAACTTGTAGAAGTTTTTGATGAAGCAGGATTGCCAGCTGGAGTATTAAACTTGGTTACCGGCAAAGGTTCAATCATAGGAGATTATTTCTTAGAACATCGAGGAATAAACGCAATTTCTTTTACAGGTTCAAATGATATTGGAAAAAAAGTAGCGACAGCAGCGATAAACCGTGGATCGAAATATCAATTAGAAATGGGCGGGAAGAATCCTGCTATTGTTCTAGGAGATGCTGATTTAGAGGTCGCCGCTGAATTAGTTGTTAATGGAGCGATGAAACATACAGGGCAAAAGTGTACAGCAACAAGTAAAGTGTTTGTTCAAGAATCAATCTATGAAGATTTTAAATCACGTGTGGTAGATAAATTGAAATCAATAAAAGTAGGAGATGGATTAGAAGAAGGTGTTTATATGGGACCATTATCTTCTAAAAACCAACAAGAAATTGTATTACGCTATATTGAACAAGGTAAGCTTGAGGGGGCAGCATTAAGTTATGGTGGAGGTATACCTATTGGTGAACAGTACGAAACGGGCTATTACGTTGAACCAACTTTATTTGAAAATGTGACAAATGAAATGACAATTGCAAGAGAGGAAATCTTTGGTCCTGTCCTTTGCCTAATTAAGATTGATAGTTATGAAGAAGCAATTCGACAAGCGAATGATACAGAATTTGGATTAAGTGCTGCCTTGTTTACCAGAGATCTGGCTAGATCATTAGATTTTATTAATCAAATTGAAGTTGGTATGGTAAAAGTTAATGGGGAGACTGCAGGAGTAGAGCCGCAAGCGCCATTTGGAGGAATGAAGCAATCCAGTTCGCATTCGAGGGAACAAGGTAAGGCCGCTATTGAGTTCTTTACTTCCATAAAAACCGTAACCATAACACCAACTCCTTAAAATAGTTAATTTTGAATAGAAAATTATAGACCAAGAGAAGCTCATTTATCAATGCTTATCCATTCTTCAGACAGAGGACTTTGGGTTTTTAGTGCCTGACACCGGCCTGTTAATGTAATAGCGCACCGGGGGTCAGGCACTTTTTTTGAAAATCAAACTCTTGGAAAATTAAGGGGTAATTAATCGATTACCACAGGAGAATAACCTAAATCTATTTATCTAAAATCCTTCAATGTCATTTGCTTAATAGTTTCGATGTGATCCTCCATAAGATTTTGTGCTAATAGTACATCTGATTGTAAAAGTGCATTTAGAATTTCTTTATGCTCGTTATTTGCCTGGCGCGGTCTTTCCTGGGAGTGAGCAATCATAACACCAATCCAGTTAATTTGAGCTTCAAGTGATTCCATCATTTTTATTAAGCGGTTGTTTTTTGAATAGGTTATTAAGGTTTTGTGTAGATTACGATCGGACTGAAAAAAGGAGTTAAAGTCCCCTGAATCGATATCATGATCCACATCCAAGACATTTTGATAAATTTTTTCTAAAATATGACGTGGCATATTTGCCATTGATAATTTTATTGCATGCCTTTCCAGTGCTTTTCTAACTTCATATATTTCCTCGATATCTTTTACATTTGGTTGACTGACAAATGTGCCGGACCTACTTTTAACATCCACTAAACCATCTTGTGAGAGTAGTTGCAATGCATCTCTCACAGGAGTTTTACTGACACCCAACTCATTAGCGATATCATTATAATCGATTCTTGTCCCCGGTTTTAATTCATTATTTACAATTTTATTCCTTATTACATAATAAATTTTTTCATTTAAATTGCGGTTATCAAATGCAGCAGTATTCATTTTCCGTTCCTCCCCTAAATAATAAATATTACTTTATATTCAGAAATTATTGACAATTAAAATTATTGGTATTAATATCTAATATATCAGATATTATATATCAACGCTAGATATTATCATTGCAAAAGGAGGGAATTTTTTGAAAAGTATAGCACTATTTGGATTAACGGGCCAGGGGATTGAAACTGCCGGTGAAATCCTTTCAAAAGTTATTGAATCTCTTGGATATACTCATCGAAATTGGCGTAATTTTTCAACGATTATTCGTGGTGGAAATACTTCTTTTGAGATTTATATTGCTGAAAAGTTTGAAACTGAATCCCCGCCAAGAATGGAAGAAATCGATTTGGCCATTGTTTGGACCGATGAAGGTGTCGATCGTTATTTATCCAGGTTAAAGGATAAGTCCATGATATTTGGCCCTGATAATGTTAAGAGCATACCAAGTGAGCATCAAGGAAATCCTCCTAAACTAGGATTTAACGTTTGGTCTTTAGGGATTATATGCGGCCATTTAGGCATTCCGTATCAATTGGTAAAGTCAGAAGTGGAAATGAAATTTAAAAAGGGGAAAAATCTCGATTTATTCGAAGCAGGTTATCAATTGGGATTAACAGTTTTATCAGAAGAACCACTAATAGACCTTGGGATTGAAAATGCAACCATCTCTGGTAATGATGCATTATGCCTTGGGGCAATTGCCGGAGATGTAAGGTATTATTACGGATACCCAATAACTCCAGCTTCCGAAATATTGGAGAACTTCTCAAAGTGGCTGCCGCCTTTAGGGGGAGGAACCTATCAAGTTGAAGATGAGATAGCAGCAATCCATGCTGCATTAGGATGCAGTTATGCCGGTAAACGTACATTTGTTGCAACTAGTGGCCCTGGAT
Source organism: Neobacillus sp. NPDC058068 (assembly GCF_042885335.1). Taxonomy (NCBI): domain Bacteria; kingdom Bacillati; phylum Bacillota; class Bacilli; order Caryophanales; family Bacillaceae; genus Neobacillus; species Neobacillus sp. NPDC058068. The sequence continues at coordinate 118,482 of NZ_JBHVSI010000001.1, forward strand.
TAGCGTTAATGACCGAAGGATTGGGTTATGCAGCGGCAACAGAAATCCCACTAGTGTTAGTAGATAATCAGCGCGGTGGGCCTTCAACAGGAATGCCAACTAAAACCGAACAAAGTGATTTATTACACCTTATGAATGCAGGACATGGGGAATTTGCCCGTATCCTACTAACCCCAACTAGTGTTTTAGATTGTATCGTCACAATTCAAGAAGCACTCAACCTCTCAGACTATTATCAATGCCCCGTGATTATTGCATTAGATTTAGACCTTGCACTTAGAAAGATATCCATTCCATGGGAAAAAGTTGAAAGCGCTATCAAGTTTGTTGAAATTGACCGAGGACCAACTATTTTAGAATCACCAATTGAAGGTCCTTATAAAAGATTTGAAGCAGTAGGCAGTTCACCTCCTCTTCGAACAGTTCCGGGTGTAATTGGTGGAGCTTATGTTGCAAGTGGTGATGAGCATGATGAGCGAGGCCTAATGGAACCTGATTTTAAAAAAGTAAGGGGTACTTTGCATATCAGAAGGTTAAATAAGGCTAACTCCATTAGATATAATAGACCTTTCTCCACAATCGGTGATAAAGACGCCCCAAATACCATTATTGGAACAGGGGCAATGGGGGAATTAATTGAAAACTTTGTTAAGGATAACCCTGGTGCTTATCAAGGCTTGCTCATCCGTCAGCTTGCCCCGTTACCAAAGGAAGAATTATCAGTAGCATTGAAAAATTCCAAAAGGATTGTTGTCGCAGAGTATAATGCCAAAGCTCAAATACGAACCATTTTAAAACCTGGGTTAGAGAATAAAGAAGTTCATTCGCTTTTAAGGTTTGATGGTGAACACTATACGGATAAAGAATTTAGTGAAGAAATCTTAACCATTTTAAACGAAGTTACAAGTAATCTGACAAATTAGGGGGGATAAAATGTCTGCAACATTAACTGCAAAGGATTTCTCCAATGGTAATACGCCGACTTGGTGTCCCGGATGTGGAGACTTTGGTGTATTGAGGGGAATCCAAGGAGCATTAGCAAAATTAAATATTAGACCAGAAAATTCAGTCCTGGTTTCAGGAATAGGCTGCAGCGGAAAAATCTCTCATTACTTTGGCGGCTATTCGATCCATACAACTCATGGAAGAACTTTACCTACTGCATTAGGAATAAAATCTTCTCGTCCAGAACTTACGGTGATAGCAGCAGGTGGTGATGGTGATGGATATGGAATTGGAGTTGGCCATCTGGTTCATGCTGCAAGAAGAAATTTACCAGTCACTTATATTGTTATGGATAATTCGGTATACGGCAATACAAAAGGTCAAACATCACCAACCAGTCCATTGGGGTATGAATCATCGACTTCACCCGAGGGGAATCTTGACCAGCCCATTAATCCACTACTATTAGCATGGTCTTCTGGGGCTACATTCATCGGCCAGGGCTTTTCTGGTGATATTAAACATTTGGAAGATTTAATTATTAGGGGAATAAACCATGATGGTTTCTCTTTAATTAATGTGTTTAGCCCATGTGTCGTTTTTAACAAGGCACAGGGATATGATTTTTATAAAGAGAAAATTACTTATCAAGCTCTTCCTGCGGAAACAAGCCCAGAGTTCGTTTCTTTACTCTCTGAAAATCCGTTTACAGCTGGAGTACTCTGGCAGAATAAAAAGGATACTTCTAGATATCAGCAACAAAAAGTTGTCGATAGTGATATTGTTTCATATCTTAAAGCAAAAATTATTTAATTCTATTAAACTAATAAAATTTGAGGTGGAGACATGGAAGGCAAAATCTATGAATACTTAGAAAAATACAATTATGAAAATCTCTTCTTTTTTAATGATAATGAAACGGGCCTAAAGGGTGTTGTTTGCATACATGATACAACGTTAGGTCCTGCAACTGGCGGCTTAAGAATGTGGACCTATCAAAACGAATGGGATGCAATTGAAGATGCCCTTCGGCTCGGAAAAGGTATGACCTATAAGTATGCAGCAGCTGGTGTGGACCTTGGCGGTGGAAAAGCGGTTATTATTGGCGATCCCAAAAAGCAAAAAAGTGAAGCTTTGTTTAGAGCATTTGGACGCTTTATTAATCGGTTAAACGGGTTATATATAACCGGGCAAGATGTAGGTACTACGTTAAGAGATATGGAAACCATCCGGTCGGAAACGCCTTATGTCGTTACACTTCCACGAGAATTTGGCGGTGCCGGAGAAATCTCACCTTATACAGCACTGGGTGTTTACCAAGCAATAAAAGCTTGCTCTAAGGAGAAACTTGGAACGGATAGTCTTGAAGGTGTACGAATTGCGGTTCAAGGTGTTGGAAATGTTGGGTATCATCTGGTTAAATACCTTGCGCAAGAAGGAGCCGATATCACGATTGCAGATATTGATAATAAGAGGGTTAAAGAAGTAGCTGACGAGTTTGGAACAACTAAAGAGTCGGTTGAGAAGATTCATGCGTTGGATGTTGATATTTATTCTCCTTGTGCACTTGGAAAGGTAATCAATGACCGTTCGTTAGATGAGTTAAAATGTTCAATTGTTGCTGGGTCTGCAAATAACCAGCTTGCAGAAGAGAAGCATGGTAATTTCTTAGATGAATTAGGTATCCTTTATGCTCCTGATTATATTGCCAATGCCGGTGGAACTATATTTGATACAGATCGAATCAAACCGGGTGGATTTAATGAACAAAGAGGGATAAATGCAGTTAAGCGAATCTATGAAACGATGACCGATTTAATTCATATTTCAAAAACAGAAAAAATACCAACCTATAAAGCTGCTGATTTATTTGCTGAAAGAAGAATTGAAAGTGTAGGGAAGGCTAAACAGTTGCGGAAACAAGTTTCTATCTTTAATTAAAAAATAAACATGGAGTGTGATCCAATTGCGTTTAAAAGATAAGGTTTGTATTGTAACAGGTTCAAGTATGGGAATTGGTGAAGCAATTGCCGAACGATTTGCGCAAGAAGGCGCCAAAGTTGTCGTGAATTCAAGAAGTCAAGAGCGAGCTGACAAGACAACTGCAGCACTTAAAGAAAAAGGATACGATGTATATGCAATCGCTGCAGATATGTCCAACAAGCAATCGGTGGTTGCACTGATGGATAAGACTGTTGAAAAGTATGGAAGAATTGATGTAGTTGTAAATAATGCAGGAGTCAATCGGATTGGTCCATCTATTGAATTAAGTGAGGAAGATTGGCGGACTGTAATAGATACCAATCTGACGGGTACCTTCTTCGGCTGTCAAGAAGCGGCTAAGTATATGCAAGGGAATGGTGGATCTATCATTAATATCACTTCCGTTTATGGCCAAGTCTGTGTTCCAATGAGAGCGGCGTATAGTTCAACAAAGTTTGCCATGAATGGGTTAACCAAAGTCCTGGCCGTAGAATGGGCAGAAAAAAATATTCGTGTCAACGGTGTAGCACCTGCCTATATTAAAACGCCTTTGGATGAAACCGATCAGGAAACCGGCGGTTATGGGGATGAAGATGTAATCAGACGAACACCATTAAAACGCTTTGGTACGACAAAAGAAGTGGCAGACGTTGTATTATTTCTAGCATCAGATGAATCAAGTTATGTAACAGGTTCCGTTTACAATGTCGATGGCGGATGGGTTGCGTATGGCGGTTGGTAGAATAGGAGGAATATGATGGGTGTCAAATTATTAGAAGAAAAGGGCTATTTTTTTGAAACATTAGAAGGAACGACCGGATCTGGTGAGGCGAAAATCGCTCGGTTTGTAACTGACGAACTTTCGCCAACTCTTGGCGGCGGAATGGTAAAGATGGAGAAGTGTAGATTTCCCTGGACTGTCCGTTACGATGAAATACTGTACGTAACCGAAGGTGAAATAATAATTGAATCAAATGGAGAAAACATGGTTGGAAAAGAAGGAGATTCATTTTTCATAGAAAAGGGGACACCAATTGTTTATCAGGCTGTATCCCATGGCACCTTTCTATTTTCTTTATACCCAGCCAATTGGAATAAGCTATAGTCAGGCAAGATGAAACATCTGTTTTAAAATAAAATAGATGTTTCATCTACTACAAATGCCCCTTTGTTAAAAACCTCAATGTTAGATGTTAGATAGCAAAAACTGAATAATTTTAAAATAAATATTCTGATTATTGTGAATTATCAAAGCGTAATAGGACCTTCTTTTTAATTAAATGTCTTTTTAACGATGAAGAAAAATTGGAAAAGGGGTGGCATAGTATGGATAAGATTGTTCTAGTTGAACTCATTATTTACTTTGTGGCAATGATAGGAATTGGAGTTTATTTTAGTCGTAAAGAGCTGGGCTATGAAGATTACCATCTGGGGGGGAATAAAATTCCCGGTTGGGCCTTGGCTTTTTCGGAAAGATCCACAGAAGCCTCTGCTTGGTTACTGCTTGGGGCTACTGGTTTTGCTTTTTCCACTGGACTTTCTAGTGTATGGCTATTTATCGGGATGTTAGTTGGAATCATTATTTCTTGGTTATTTTTAGCTAAAAAATTTATGCAGGAGAGAATAAAGTATAATGCAATGACTCTTCCAGACTATTTATCAGCTAGATTTCCAAAACACGCAAATATTATAAGAGGGATAGGGGCAATAATCATCATTCCTTTCTTTACTCTTTATGTAGGGACCCAGTTTGGCGGTACAGGTCAGACTTTGGAACAAACGATGGGAATTAAACCAATAGTTGGCATCCTTATTGTCGCAGTTGTTGTCGTCGTATATTCATGTCTTGGAGGGTTCTTATCGGTTGTATGGACGGATGCCATTCAAGCTATTTTAATGGTTGCCACGCTCGTTGTTTTGCCGATTGTTGCCTTGTTTAAAATTGGATCTTTAGACCTATCCATTAGCGATGCACTCGTTCAAGCTGGAAATGGTGCGTCCTCTTGGACAGGTGGATTAACAGGGTTAGGAATTGGGCTTCTAATTTATACAAACATATCATGGGCTCTCGGTTATTTGGGAGGGCAGCCACATATTAGTGCAAGATTTATGGCGTTAAGAAATGAAAAGGATGCGAAAATCGGTAGAAATGCTGCGATTCTCTGGGGAGTATTAGCATATGGAGGAGCATTTTTAATCGGTATTACAGGGTTGACCTTGTACGGATCAGGTGGAGTTGAAAACGTTGAAATGATCTTACCATTTATGCTGACTGAATTACTTCCTGGATGGTTAGTTGGTATATTACTTGCAGGTATTCTTGCTGCCATCATGTCAACAGCCTCCTCTCAATTATTAGTCGTCTCCACTTCCATAAGCGAGGATATTTTACACAAGGTTATGGGTCTGAAATTAAATGAGAAACAACTAGTATTGATTTCACGTATTTCAGTATCGGTTGTTGGTTTAATTGGTTTGGTCATCGGTCTCTTGTCTAAATCGTTAATATATGTGGTAATTGGCTGGGCATGGGCAGGTGTAGGAAACAGTTTTGCCGCTGCTATTCTTTTAACATTCTTCTGGAAACGTATGTCTGGCGCTGGTGTTATAGCTGCACTGCTCACTGGCTTAATTGGTACCATTATTTGGATTAATACTCCTCTTGAGGAAATTGTTACATCCCGTGGAGCCACATTAGTTCTGGCATTGATAGCAGGCGTAATTGTTAGTTTGGCCATTCCAGAGAAAAAAGAAGTACCAACAACAAAGAGTGGAGGTTTAAATGTCACTTAATCATTAGTTGAGGTGTTCAATATGGCAGAAGAAAGTCCCGATTTATCAAAATACTACACTTCAAGGAGTTACTGGCTTGAAAGTTGTGGTGAGGATTTAAGTCCCAGACCTAAATTGAGAGAGGAATTAACTGTCGATATCGTAATATTAGGTGCAGGTTTCACAGGATTATGGACTGCCTATTATTTATTACTACAAGATCCGACCTTAAATATAGCGATTATTGAGAAGCATATCACCGGTTTTGGTGCTTCTGGCAGAAATGCAGGCTGGTGTTCACCAAAATTTTCATTAACTCCTGAAGTAGCAATGGAACGGTATGGAGAGGTGGCTGCTAGAGAATTACTTTTAACAATGTATGCTTCTGTGAATGAAATTGAACGTGTTATTCAGGAAGAAAAGATGGAAGTTGATTGGAAAAAATCCGGATTTATGAAGGTGTCAAGGGGAGAACATTTACTCTTTCAATTTGAAAAAGAAATAAAAACGTTTCAGAAACTTGGATTAGAGGAGTACTATCAACTTCTAAACAGTGGCGAAACAAAGGATCGAATTCATGCAAATGGGTTTAAAGGCAGTATTCTCACTAAGGTATCAGCCGTTCTTCATCCAGCAAAATTAGCTAGGCAATTGGCTAGAATATTAGAAGATAGAGGAGTAAAAATATACGAACAAACGGAAGTATTAGAATTTAAAGAAGGAGACTTGTCAAATCCTCCGAAATTAGTGACTAGAGTTGGGAATGTAACCGCTAATATAGCAGCCGTTATTGCGGGAGAGGCATATCTTAGTCAAATGGCTCAATTTCGCCGCCATATTATTCCGATGTACTCATCAATGGTAGTAACTGAACCTTTATCAGAGGCTCAATGGGCGTCTATTGGTTGGGAAAATCGGGAGGCTGTTGGGTCCAACACATTATCTCAAGATTATCTTCAACGAACTGCTGATGGCCGAATTTTATTTGGACTAGGTAATGCTGGTCGCTACCGTTATGCTTCAAAAATAAAAGATTCTTTTGACACTCATGATTCCGTCATTGACTGGTTAAAGCAAAGGGTCATTAAATGGTTCCCTACGGTTTCCACCAATCAGTTCACCCATGCTTGGGGAGGACCGATTGGAGTAACAAGTGACTGGACTCCCAACTTTCAATACGATCAGCAAACCCGAGTGGCAAAAATATTTGGATACTTTGGTCAAGGTGTTTCTACCTCTAATTTGGCTGGTCGAATTCTCACTGATCTAATTTATCAGAAACAAACTTCCCTTACTGGTTTGCCAATGGTTCAACATTCTTCAGTAAAATGGGTACCGGAGCCACTCCGGTGGATAGGGGCCAGGTATGTTCAATCAGAAATTGGCCGGCTAGATAAAAGATCGGATTTATATGGGATAGCACCTAAAGGAAATACCTTGGCAGAACGAATGATTCGCCACTAACTAAAAAAATTTATAGGACCATAGTAAGGGCCTGACCCCAGGTGATTTTTATAAATAGGGCAAGGCTCTTTTTTTACGAATTGAAATAAGGAATTCACCTTGACCGGGGTGCCTGACCCCAATGGAGTAAAGCATTACTTCATCGGGGGTCAGGTACTATTTTTCGGTATTATCTGGAACTTAGGAATTGAATGGTATTGATTTAGTTGTTAGAAAAGAACGAAATATATTTTCGGCTTTTTATTTTTAAAATTTTCGAATTATTTCAAAAAAACAAAAAAATAAAAGGAAGTTTTACATATATAGAGAACTATATAGTATGAACGATTCGATTAAGAATCATAGATAAAATTTGATTTAAAAAGGAATCAACTCTTTTTATCAAAAAAACACATTACAAAACAGCGCTTTCAATTCAATCGAACTGAGGGGGAGTATCTAATGACAATTGAACATACAAATGAGGATATTTCCATGACTGAGTACACGAAGCTTGATAGTGTGAACAAATCCGATATTGAAACCATCTTAGTTTCCATTTTTCAATCAAGTTACGATGGTATTTACGTTGCAGACAATGATGGTGTGGGAATTATGGTTAATTCCGCTTACTCAAGAATTACTGGTGTAAATAGCCAAGAGTTACTTGGAAAGAACATGATGACTGTGGTAAATGAAGGGCTAGTTTCAGAATCTGTTACTATAAAGGTTTTAGAGGAAAAAACAGCTCAAACGATTATTCAAACGGTTAGAGGGAAGGAATTATTAGTAACGGGCAATCCTGTATTTGACCATAACGGGAAAATTACCTTTGTTGTAACAAACGTAAGGGATATATCTGATTTAAATTATATGAAAACTGAGCTGCTGCACTCAAAGAGATTGACGGAACAGTATATATATGAAATTGAAGAATTAAAAAAGAGAGAATTAATACATATGCATTTTGATGGAATTATCGGTCAAAGCCAAGAAATTATGAAGGTTTTTCATCTTGCAAGGAAGGTAGCTAAGGTTGATTCTACCGTCCTTATTTTAGGAGAGTCTGGAGTAGGGAAAGAAGTGATTGTTAATTATCTTCACCAAGAAAGTGATCGGGCGAATGCACCTTTGATTAAAGTGAATTGCGGCGCAATACCAAAACACTTGCTGGAATCTGAATTATTTGGCTATGAAAAGGGCGCATTTACAGGGGCTGACAATCAGGGAAAGCCCGGATTGTTTGAACAGGCGGACGGGGGGACGATATTTCTAGATGAAATTGGCGACATGCCAATGGATCTTCAAGTAAAACTATTAAGGGTTCTCCAAGAATTTGAAATCATGCGCGTTGGCGGAAGAAAAAGCTTTAAAATTGATGTAAGGGTCATTTCAGCGACAAATATGAATTTAGAGGAAATGGTAGATAAAAATGATTTTAGAAGGGATCTTTATTACCGGCTGAATATAGTTCCTATAAAGGTCCCTCCCTTAAGAGAAAGGGTAGCAGATATTATTCCACTTGCCTTCTATTTTTTAAATAAAACCAATAAAAAGAATAAGTTAAATAAGCGGTTTCATCATGAAATTATTCATTTTTTCGAAGAATATCGCTGGCCAGGGAATATTAGAGAGTTAGAAAATTTAATTGAAAGATTAGTAGTAACAACAGACAATGAGGAAATAGGGATGCATGATTTACCAGCTGGTATGTTAAAAGGAAAGGCTCGTAAAAAGACAGAAACGGGGAAATTAAAGGAAATTGTTGCGAATGTTGAGCGAAAGCTAATTAAAGAGCAAATGGAAAGATCAAAGACAACACGCCAAGCTGCAAAAGAATTAGGGATTAGCCAATCAGCCCTGGTAAAAAAAATGCAGAAATTAGGTTTTTGATGAAAAAAGGAATCAAAGGTCAACGTTCATTCGTTGGCTTTTTTCATTACACTCAATGGGAAAACGAATAATTATCAATATATTAATGGTGATAAAGGAAGAAATTTCTGTATTTTTGCAACAATATGTCGAATTATTATTTATTTTCACATAATATGAAAAATTGGCACAATTATTGCATGAATATTAATAATAAATAGTACGACAACAAATAAAAGAGGATGAAGGGGAATGAAGGGTATGGATTTACCAACATTTGATTTAAAAGGCAAGGTTGCCCTCGTTACAGGAGGAAGTAAAGGGATTGGATTTAGCATGGCTCAGGCATTAGGGCATTATGGAGCAAGGCTTGTTATTTCCAGCCGAGGGGTTGAAGAAGGGGAAAAGGCTGTTTCACAGTTAAAGGAAGAGGATATCGAAGCAGCCTATATTCCTTGTGATGTGACAAAAAAGGATCAGGTGGAACTGCTAGTAAGAAGAATTGTTGATCAATTCGGCTCGCTGGATATCTTAGTGAACAACGCAGGAATGAATATCCGTAAGCTGTTAGTTGAAGTAGAAGAAAGCGATTGGGATCAAGTTTTAACGGTCAATTTAAAAGGACTTTTTTTAGTGGGACAAGCTTGTGCCAAACAAATGATCAAACAAAATTATGGAAAAATCATTAACATCTCATCGATTTTAGGATCAATTGGAATGCCGTTCCAGACATCATATGCGGCAAGTAAAGGAGGGATTAACCAAGTTACAAAAGTTTGGGCTGAAGAGTTAGCTCCCTATAATATCACCGTTAATGCCATTGGGCCAGGATACATAAAAACACCAATGACCAATGAATGGTTATCTGATCCTGACCGGGCTGAGAAAATAATCAATGCCAGCATGATCAAAAGAATCGGAGAAACCTCGGATCTTGTGGGACCAGTGGTTTTCTTTGCCTCTGATACATCAGCCTATGTTACAGGCCAGATATTAAATGTTGATGGCGGATGGACTGCTCGTTAAAGGAAGGATTGGAGGTTAATAAATGAAGATCATCAATGAAGTCCACTTTAATCGTGAAGTAAAAGTCTTCGAGAATCGGCCTAAAAATCTGCACGCGATGTTGAAAGAGACTGCCCAAAAATATTCATCACATGAGGTCCTTGTGATGAATGGAAATCGCTTAACGTATAAAGAAATGCACGAAAAAGTGGAGCAGATTGCCGGTAATTTACAGAACTCGCTATGTGTAAAAAAGGGAGATCGTGTTGCACTTTTATTAGGAAATAGTATTGAATTTTGTTTACTCGTTTTTGCTTGTGCTAAATTAGGGGCTATTGTGGTTCCATTAAATACTAGACTAAGAGAAGATGAGCTTTCTTTTATGATTCAACAATCTAACAGCAAGATCTTGGTTGTGGATGATGAATTTTTAGAGAAGGTCGAAAGCATGAGAGATCTTGATTTCATCAAAAATGTTCAATACTTTTTCTTAGTGGGGAATAGAACACCAAACCGAAAAGATTATTTGCCTTTTGAAATCTTAGAACAACCATCTTCAGTTGCGGAAGTTCATGTAACGGAAGAGGATCCATTATTTATTATGTATACATCTGGAACAACTGGACTTCCAAAAGGTGCGATCGGCAGTCATTTAGGTGCGATTCACAGTGCAATCAATTATGAATACGTGTTAAAGACAAATGACAAAGCAAGAACCCTAATCGCTGTTCCTCTCTTTCATGTTACAGGCTTAATTGGCCAGCTTTTTCACATGGTTAAAGTGGGGGGGACATCCGTTATTTTGAGGAGGTTTAAGACTGAAGAATACATCCGATTAACAGTGGAACAAAATGTATCCTTTTTGTTTAATGTTCCAACCATCTACAATATGATGATGGCACATTCAGATTTCTCATTATATAGCTATTCAAAAGTAAATTGTATCGCCTACGGCGGTGCTCCGATGTCGTCGGAAACGATTTATAAATTGAAAAAGTATTTTCCGAATTCGTACTTGCATAATGCATATGGAGCCACTGAGACCTCCTCTCCTGCAACCATTATGCCGCAAATCTTTAATGAGTCAAAGGTAGCTTCCGTTGGACTGCCTGTTCCTGTTGGCGAGATTAGAGTTGTAAATGATTTGGATGAGCCATGTAAATCTGGTGAAGTGGGTGAATTATTAATTAAAGGACCCATGATCGTTGAAGGCTATTGGAACTATGAGGTTGCCAATCAAACATCATTCCATAATGAATTTTGGCGCTCCGGCGACTTAGCAAAAATAGATGAAGATGGTTTTGTTTATATTGTCGATCGAAAAAAAGACTTAATTAATCGGGGCGGGGAAAAGATATTTTCAATTGAGGTCGAGAATGTTCTTTACAATCATCCAAAAGTATTTGAAGTGGCTGTCGTAGGAGTTCCAGATCCTCTCTTTGGGGAAATTGTCAAAGCGGTGATTGTCCCAAAGGCTGATGAAACCATTGAGAGCCAAGAAATAAAAGATTTTGTTGCGGATAGATTAGCAAATTTTAAAGTTCCGAAACTAGTAGAATTTGTATCCGAACTGCCTCGTAATGCGGCGGGGAAAATAATAAAAAATGTGCTGAAGAAATCACAGCACTACTAATTTTTTTTACAAAAGAGAGGAAGAGATGCAATGTCTACAATTGTGAAAAAGGCTTGGAGCTATCGATATGCGGTATTAATCATTCTTTGGTTAGTCTATATTATTAATTATTTTGATCGGATGGCGGTCTTAACCTTCCTGCCATTCATACAGAAGGATTTAAACTTAACCCCTGTGGAAGTAGGGCAGCTAGCATCTGTGTTTTTCTTTGCCTATGCTGCCGCACAAATTAGCGCTGGTTTCCTGGCTGATAAATTTGGAGCCAAAAGAGTTATGTATGTAGCCATTACAGTCTTTACATTCGTTACCGCTATAACAGGAATGGTGAAAACCTTCGCACAGTTTTTGGCACTCCGAATTGGATTAGGGCTTGGAGAAGGACACCATTTTGCTCCGGCAATTCGGGCAATAAATAATTGGTTCCCTCATAAAGAAAGAGGAAGGGCGGTTTCGTTTTTCGCAACTTCATGGGCCGTTGCCCCGGCAATCGTACCGGTTATCGTTACTAGTATCTCTGTTTATTTTTTTAGCGGTGATTGGAGACCGGTCTTCTATGTTCTTGCTATACCAGGAATAATTGGAATTTTCTTACTATGGCGTTTTATATCAGATTCTCCAAAAGAAATGATTGCGAAAGGGAAATTGAGTAAGGATCAGGATATTGATGGGGATAATGATTCGTCTGTTAGAACGATTTCGAAAGAAGAGAAAAGAAAAAGCTACGGGGTTTTCCTGAAAGATGTTAATTTTTATGTTTTTACCTTGTGTCTATTTTGTCAATTAGCTGTTTATTGGGGAACAACGACCTGGTTAACTTCCTTTTTGGTTACACAGCATGGGTTAAATCTTAAGGAAATGGGCTTGTTCGCATCTGCACCTTATATCGTTGCATTCTTCGCTATGATGCTTGGGGGATGGCTGATGGATAACGTTCTTCATCGAATGAAGCCTGTTGCTTTGATTGGGTATATATGCAGTATTCCTGTGCTGTGGATGCTTGGTGCAGTAGAAAAAGGGAATACGGGTCTATTACTTACACTACTATTGTTCGTTGGTTTCTTTGTTAACTTAAACTTTGGCTCCATTTATGCTTATCTGCCTAAATTATATCCAAAGGAAGTTGTTGGAAGTGCAACAGGATTAGCGAATGGAATTGGTCAAATGGGTGCATTTGTTTCTCCTCTAGTTGCAGGGTATTTAGTAAAAGTAGGGGCAAATGGAGCACAAGATTTTAGCAGAGTTTTCATCTTCTTTGCCTTAGTTTCGGCAGTAGCGGCAGTTTGTTCCATCATTTTGAAGGAAAAGAAGGTAACGAATGCCAGTATAAAATTGATTAACAATGAGAAATCGATAAGTTAAGTTTTTCTGATCAGATCATATTAAAAAGGTGGGATATAACATGCAGGTTTTGCCATCCATTTTTGAAACGATTAATGAAAAAGACGCCATTCAATTTTTACAATCACTCATTCAAGTGAACAGTGTGAATCAACCCGGAAATGAAAAAAGAGTAGCTGAAGTGATCAAGGCATATTTAACAACATCCAATCTTCACGTTGCATTAGATGATCTTGGTAACAATCGGGCTAATCTATTTGTTACCTATCCAAATGTTGAGACAGATGAAAAATATTTAATTTACAGCGGTCATTTAGATACCGTTCCAACGGGGAAGGTCAAATGGGAACATGATCCTTTTTCCGGGAAGGTAGTAGGTAATAAAGTATATGGGCGAGGAACGACCGACATGAAAAGTGGTGTCGCTGCAATGGTCCTTGCTCTGAAATATTTAGAACGTGCCGGTGTGAAACTAAAGGGGACGGTACAGTTTGTCGGGACCGCAGGTGAAGAGGTCGATGGATACGGTGCAAAAAAAGTCGTGGAAAAGGGGCAAATAGACAAGGCAACCGCATTGGTTGTATCGGAACCTAGTGAAAACCAACTTTTCACTGCACATAAGGGTTGTTTATGGGTAGAAATCACTACCAATGGAAAAACAGCTCATGGTTCAATGCCAGACGAGGGCATAAATGCTATTTTAACAATGAATGAGTTTATAAATACTCTCCAATCCTATCAATTTGATTACACGCCCCACCCATTATTAGGTCATCCAACGATTAATATTGGGACAATTGAAGGCGGTGTAAAAACAAATGTTGTCCCGGATCAATGTAAATTGACTTTAGACATACGAACAATTCCCGGACAGGATAAAGATAGAATTTTAAAAGATATCGAGAATATGATCCAAGAAATCTCATTACGGTCACAATCAAGCTACCAAATAAAGGTCATAAATAGTATGGAATCCGTAGGCACCAATGAATCAGATGATTTTGTGATACTTGCTGTTAGTACTGCTAAGAATCATTTAAACATAGAGCTAATTCCTTCAGGTGTTAATTATTATACGGATGCGTCTGTTTATTGCCCACATTTGAAAATACCGACTATTATATTTGGCCCGGGAAATCCAAAACTTGCACACCAGCCAAATGAATATGTAGAAATTGAAAAATTCATAGAATCTATCCGTTATTTTATGGCCCTCGCGATTGATTATTTGGGTGAAAGCTAGAATTTGTTCGATAGGTAAATAGCTGCAGTGTGTCTAATTGATTAATAAACTTTTAAATTCATTAATAGAATGTAGGATGAGATTACAACTCATAAAACAATGCATCTAAAAAATGAGGAGGAAAATTTTTATGATGACACAAGAAGAATATATTGAAAGTCTTCGCAATCAAAAGAAGGAAGTTTATTTTATGGGAGAAAGAGTTGAAAATGTAGTCGATCATCCGGCGATGAGGCCGCATATTAATGCAGCATCTGTCACCTATAAATTGGGTACAGAAGAGCAATATGAAGAACTTGGCAGTGCTACCTCACATTTGACAGGAAATAAAATAAACCGTTGGACACATATTCCGCAAAACCAAGAAGATCTCGTTAAGAAAGCGATGATGCTTCGGGTTGCGGGACAAATAACAGGAACCTGTTTTCAACGATGTGTTGGAATGGATGGCTTGATTACCCTATATTCAACAACATGGGAGATGGACCGGGATCTTGGTACGAATTATCATGAAAGATTTAAACGATTTTTAATTGATACACAAAATAATGACTTTATGACAGATGGAGCCATGACAGATCCAAAAGGAGACCGTTCGAAAAGACCGTCAGAACAACAAGACCCTGATCAGTATGTCAGGGTGGTAGAAGAAAGAGAAGATGGGATTGTTGTTCGCGGTGCAAAAATGCATCAAACCGGTGCCATCAATTCACATCAAATTTTAGTTATGCCTGGTGCTGCGATGACGCCAAACGATGCAGATTACGCCATTTCGTTCGCTGTTCCAGCCGATGAAGCAGGGATTGTCTATGTTTTTGGACGGCAAGTTAATGACAGCCGTAAATGGGAAGGAAAAATAGATCAAGGAAATGCCAAATATGGAGTGGTCGGCGGAGAAGCGCTGATTATTTTTGAAGATGTATTTGTTCCATGGGAACGTGTATTTATGTATAAGGAAACCAAGTATACTGGAAAACTTGTTGATCGTTTCGCATCCTACCATCGTCAAAACTATGGTGCTTGTAAGGCCGGAAATCTTGATGTTCTGATTGGGGCAACAGCGTCACTTGCAGATATGCATGGAATATCAAAAGCCAGTCATGTGAAGGAGAAACTTTCAGAAATGGCTCACTTAGTTGAAACCATGTATAGTGGAGCCCTCGCCTGTTCATTTAATTGTTCTAAATCTGGATGCGGTACAGCTTTTGTTGATCCCGTGTTGGCAAATACATCTAAACTAAATACTGCTCGTTATTATCCGGAAGTAACAAAGCTTTCCCAAGATTTAGCAGGAGGGTTTGTTGCCACACTGCCTTCTGAAAAAGAGTTAGATAACCCAAGAATTGCACCTTATATTTATAAATACTATCGGACAGGTGAAAATGTAGATCCAATTCAAAGAATAAAAATGGGACGCCTTATTGAAAATATGACAGGCTCAACTCCAATTATCGAGTGCATGCATGGTGCGGGATCGCCGCAGGCACAAAAAGTGGTCATCCAAAGATCAATTAATTGGGGAGAAAAGATTAAATTTGCTTCGGAAATCGTCAAGGACTCAGAGGAACCAAGTGAAGTAAATAGCTAAATAGCTAATCTACAAGTAACGATAAATTCTTTGCTGCCCGAGTAGATGCCCATTTGCAGCTGCTCGGCTTCGTTTTATGGAAGCTTTTTTTACATAGAATGAGACAAATAGGAAACGGGAGGAAATTATCATGTCAAAAGTTCTCGTTATCGTAACATTATGGTAATTGTCGAGAAATCCAAGGATTTTGGGGTCAGTCCCCCGTCGTATTAACGCTTTATTTTGGCGAGGGACTGATCCCATTTTTCGGGTTACCCCTTTTAGTTATTAATTCGTAACTGCGAATGTATTTCTTGCAAATATAAGAATATATTGTGTATGTGTATAGGACATTTTGAAAATGGGTTGGTGTGAGATAATCTTTGAATTTGAATAGGCGGCTTCGGCCGTCCTATTTTTTTTGAATAAAAGCATATAAATTAAAGGGAAATGACAATCCATTGGTGAAATAATTAAATGAATATTCAAACAAAGGGGCTGGTTTTGATGATTTCTCCGTTAACACCATTGGACTGGAAGCGCCGGGCGGTGAAATATTATCCGCAAAAGGTCGCCGTCATCGATGGCGAAAAGGAATTTACATATCGTGAATTTGGCCGGCGTGTTGACCAGTTGTCTTCCGCATTAAATCAAGCAGGTATTGATCAAGGCGACCATGTTGCGGTAATGCTGCCGAACACGCATTATATGCTTGAATGCTTTTATGGCATCTGCCAGCTTGGTGCGGTCATGGTTCCATTAAATTACCGGCTGTCAGCGGAGGATTTAGAATATATCATCCGTCACAGCGATGCGAAAATGTTAATTGTTGATGCGGAATTTAGCGCACCAATTGAAAAAATCGTCGATCTTCTGTCTCTCGAACAAATCGTCATCGTACCAGTAGAGGGACATGAAAGTTCATTAAATGGTGTCTCTTATGAGGATTTTCTTGAACATGCTGGTGAATCATTTCCCGAGGTGGAAATTGATGAAAATCAGCTTCTCACCCTAAATTATACGAGCGGTACAACATCCAAGCCAAAAGGGGTCATGCTGACACATCGCGGCAATTACCTGAATGCGGCCAATTTCCTATATCATCTGAACGTTCAGCATGATGATGTCTATCTTCATACATTGCCCATGTTCCATGCCAATGGGTGGGGAGGTGTCTGGGCAATCACAGCAGCAGGAGGCACCCATGTCTGCTTACGTAAAGTAGACCCGCCGCTTATTCTTGATTTGTTTGAAAGCAAACAAATTTCCTTATTATGCGGTGCACCGACAGTGGTCAACATGCTTGTAAATGATCCCCGGGCCAAGGAAGTCGAGATTAAGACTAGCCCAAGAATGGCGACTGCAGGGGCTCCGCCGGCAGCTGCCCTCATTCATAAAGCCCAAGAAATTCTTGGCTTAAATATGATTCATGTCTATGGTCTGACAGAAACATCGCCATTTATTCTCTATTGTGAATGGAAAAAGGAATTTGCGGAAATATCTGCAGATGAACAAGCGACAATTAAGGCAAGACAAGGAATTGAGCTCGCCTTTAACGGGGAAACAAAGGTTGTTCGCCAAGACGGTGAAGAAGTTGCCTGGAACGGGAAGGAATTGGGAGAAATCGTGACCCGCGGGAATGTCGTCATGGAGGGATATTACAAGGATCCGTTTACGACTTCCGCGGCAATCAGGGATGGCTGGTTCCATACCGGTGATTTGGCTGTTACCTATCCGGACGGCTATATCGAAATCCGCGACCGTGCCAAGGACTTAATTATTTCCGGCGGAGAAAATATTTCTTCCACCGAGGTGGAGGGTGTCCTCTACAAGCACCCCGATGTTTTGGAGACAGCGGTCATCGCCATCCCGGATGAAAAATGGGGCGAAGTGCCAAAAGCGATTATCGTGTTGAAGCCTGGGGCGACGGCAACGGAAGCGGAGATCATTGAATTCTGCCGTGTGAAGATGGCACATTTTAAAGCTCCGAAAGCAGTGGAGTTTGTCGATTCCTTGCCAAAAACCGCGACAGGGAAACTGCAAAAATATCGGTTAAGGGAAATGCACTGGTCAGGACCGAAGAGGGTTAATTAATTATGTTGTTGCGGATTTCCTATTTTTTCATCAAATGAGTATATCTAAAGTACTACCAGCAGCCCTTGTATCAATTTTTTCATAGGACTAATTCATTGAATATTCTAAATACAATTGACCTCATAATGTAAGCGGTTTATCATTGAGGTAAATATTGGTTTCATGTTACTGGATGATACTAGGCATGGAAAACAAAGCGGGATTGACCCACTTCGTTTTCTATGCCTTTTTTTCATAGAAATCTAGAATGGCCAATATTTTGTTCGTAAATCAATTCTATTTGAAGGAGGAGTAGTGAGGGATGAAAGGTTTAAAAAGGTTGAAAAGGGCACTGGTTGTTTCTTCCGCATTGCTGTTATGTATTCCAGGTGTACAGGGCGTGCATAAGACGTCAGCAGCAAGCAATGTCACTTTGTCTATTAACCCCACACCGCAGGAAGCCAAAATAACGGATCAAGGCTTTCCGCTGACACCGAAAGTGGGAATCGTTACCGGGAAGAAAACCGATGAACAAGCATTTAAAGAGGTTGTTGGCGCCCTGAAAGCTGCGGATGTAAAGCAAATCATTCAATATAACGCCGGCGAAAAGGTTACAACACCCGTCACGATTTGGATTGGCGGCCCTGCCGAAAATCAAGACTCCCAAAAAGTGTTGGAGCAAATGGGAATTAAAGGTCCAGATGCCTTGAAGGATGAGGGTTATGTCCTGGCATCAAGCAGCAAAGGTAAAAATCAGATTGTTCTGGCTGGAAAAGACACGACAGGCACTTTTTATGCAGCAAAGACATTTAAACAAATCATCCAGGAACAAAAAGGAAGAGATCGGTTTCCGGGGGTAGAAATCCGTGATTGGCCTGACATGGCCATCCGCGGTTCGATTGAGGGATTCTACGGACCACCTTGGACACAGGAGGACAGGCTGAGTCAGTTGGATTTTTACGGTGACAATAAACTCAATACGTATATTTACGCGCCCAAAGATGATCCATATCACCGAGACAATTGGCGTGAACCCTACCCAGAGCAAGAAATTGCGAAATTAAAGGAGCTCATTGATCGGGCAAAAGAGAATCATGTGAAATTTACGTTCTCCCTATCTCCAGGTAATTCCATTTGCTTCTCGAATGACCAAGACTTTGAATTTTTGAAAAAGAAGATGGAAAAGGTGTGGGATTTAGGTGTGCGTTCCTATGCCATTTTCCTGGACGATATTGATTCGAGTTTAAAGTATCAGCAAGATAAAGATAAATTTGGAAAGGACAAAAATCCTGTCGCTGCAGCACAAGCTTACTTGTTGAATCGTTTTACGAAGGAATTTATTCAAACCCATCCGGGTGCCGAGCGGTTAATAACCGTCCCGACGGACTATGCCGGTAACGGGCCGACACCTTACCGTGATCGGTTTGCCGAATTACTCGATAAAGACACGATTGTGATGTGGACCGGTGAGAAGGTCGTATCGGAACAAGTCACTTCCGAAGAAGCCAAACAGGTTCAAGGCGCATTTAACCACGATATGTTATTATGGGACAATTACCCGGTTAACGATTATGATCGCAACAGCCTGTTTATTGGCCCAATCGTAGGACGTGATGCAGATTTATCCAAACAAGGAGTCCTTGGGATAACGGCTAATCCAATGAACGAGGCAGAGGCTTCCAAAATACCATTGTATACCATTGCCGATTATACTTGGAACGGGGCGGCCTATAACCCGGAAGAATCGTGGAAGCGCAGTATTCAATCCTTTGGCGGGGATGGTGCAGATGCGTTAAAAACCTTTGCTGAAAATACCTACTCTTCACCGATTAATAAAACGGAGTCGCTTACACTCACTCCATTGATTGATGGGTTTTGGAAAGCTTATGTATCCAATAAAAATCTAGATCAAGCTGCATCAAACTTGATTGGGGAATTCAAGAAATTGCAACAGGCTCCGGCAACTCTTCAGCAAAAAATGAAGAATGACAACTTTCTGCTGGAAATCAAACCTTACAATGAAAAATTGAAATTATATGGTGAGGCCGGCGAAGCGGCTGTTCACTATCTAACAGCAGAAAAAGAAGGGAAAACCACTGAGGCAAAAGCGTACAAGGATAAACTGATTACATTGTTCAATCAGTCTGAACAAATTCCGCAAAAAATCGGACAAGGCGTCATCAAACCCTTCCTTGTAGAGAGCGTTTTAGAATTGCCGCCGTTATCATTAACCTTAAAACCGGAAATAGATGCATTCTGGAAAGCGATTGATGGAAATGATGGAGCTCAAGTTGCAGAACAGTTGATGGCTGAATTTGATCGGCTTCGGCAAATTCCTGAAAATCTTCGGAAAGAAGGCAGCAGCGAGGAATTTCTGATTTCCATTAATTCATATCTGCAAAACCTTAGGGTATACGGTGATGCGGGGTATGTTGCGGTTCAGTACTTAATGGCCCAAAAAGAGGGCAAGGCAAACGAAGTAAGTGCATTAAAAAATCAATTAAAAACCTTAATGATTCAGGCTTATCAGATGCCGCAAGAAATCGGAGAGCAGGTGGTCAAACCGTTCTTAATCGAATCCATGTGGAGGAATCGCCATGTCAGCGAATATCGAAAGTTAGACGGTGTAAATAGAGGTCGCGGTGCCGGTGAACTCATTCAGTACACTCCTGCTCGTGGAAAGACGACCGGAACTAATATTTGGGGATACGAAGTAACGGTAGTCGATGGCAAGGTCGTTCAAAGAGGGGGCAATGATTCCGTCATCCCTGCTAACGGATATGTATTAAGTATCCATGCGAACGATTGGCTGCGGGACAATACGACGATTGGGACCACCATCCAAATCGAGGATGGGATTGTGCTGATTATTGCACCATAGCGAATTTTGGGGTCAGTCCCCCGGTAAGCCAAAGCTTTAACGCACCAGGGGACTTACCCCATTTTTAAAAAACTCGGCACTCAATGGGGGTGCCGAGGTTTTTTACAAAATAGGCGATAAAAGACGTGAGATGGCCTCTTTAAACTTGATAAACATGGAGCGCTCTTTATATTTTCCCATTGTCAGTTGAGAGCTATCATGACAATCTTGCAGGAACAAATCACTAAGCTGTTTAGCGACTTTTTCATCGTATATTACGGCATTCACCTCAAAATTTAATTGAAAGCTGCGTTTGTCGATGTTGGCAGTCCCAACAGAAGCCACTTCCTGATCTACTACAATCGTTTTTGCGTGGATGAATCCCTTCTCATACAAGTAAATTTTTGCGCCGTAATCGACCAGTTCACCAGTGTATGCCAAGGTTGCCCAATAAACTATGGGAAAATCCCCTTTACTAGGTATCATAATTCGTACATCAACACCTGAAAGCAAGGCAATTTTGCATGCATCCATAAAACTGGCATCAGGAACAAAATACGGGGATTGGATGTATACGGTTCTTTTAGCCGTCATAATCAGTTTAATATACATATTTTTGATATGTTCCGTTTCAGAGTTTGGTCCGCTTGTAATGATTTGAACAGGACTATTCCCTTCTGGTTTTTCCATTGGTACAGCATAGGGCTCAAGGTTCAATTTATTCTTGGCAGCATAATTCCAGTCTAAAAGAAACCTTCCTTGTAATTGATTCACCGATTCACCTTTAATTCTTAGATGGGTGTCGCGCCAGAAACCGAATTTTTTATCCAAGCCCAGGTACTCATTTCCGATATTAAAGCCGCCGATATAGGCAATCTTTCGGTCAATGATGCAAAGCTTTCGGTGATTCCGGTTATTTATGCGAAAATTGATCAATTTTAGAAACGAGGGAAAAAAGGCCTCGACTTCACCGCCATAATGAATGAGTTCTTTAAAAAAACCGGGAGAAATCCTTTTAGAACCAATTTCGTCATAGAGTACCCGGACCTTGACGCCTTCTTGCGCTTTTTTTGTCAGTTCATCGCGCAGTCTTTTTCCAAGGGAATCGCGCTGAATGATGTAATATTGCAAATGAATCTCCTCTTGTGCATTTTGAATATCTTCAAACAATGATTGAAATTTTTCATGACCATCACTGAAAATCTCAATTTCATTGAACATGGAGAGTAATGCATTGGAGGAGTTCAAGTTCATCAAGAGCAAATCCGAATGTTTTATTAGCAGCTTATGGTCGAAAAACCTCCTGTTTTGCAGCTGATGAATTTGTTCGTCTACAGTTGATTGAAGATAGTTTCTTTCTTCAGATGATAAACGGTAAAAATTCCTCTGTTTTAATTGCCTTCCCAGGAACAGATAAACTAAAAATCCCACGATTGGAATAAAAAATAGGACCATCAGCCAGGCCCATGTAGAACCAATGTCTCTTCGTTCTATAAACACAACCACACCCGCAAGCACAATATTCCCGATGAGAACAATGGTTACAAGCAGTGTCGTTACATTTGTCACATCCATACGAAAATATCTCCCCTTATTGTTAAAAGTCTCCTAGTAAATCTTACCTGAATTGGGTGGACTTTAAAAGGAATATGACGGTTACCAGATTGTCGCGTTTTTGAAAAATTCACCTAAAACCTTTTCTAAAGAGGAAGTAACGGGGAATGATATAATGGAGATGAGTCTTTTGATACATGGGCTTGTACGAAAAAGTTGAAGTTTTAATGACTCGTAACATGGAGGAATCTATATGAAACAAATGAAACCGCCGAAAAAACCACTGATATTCTATTATGGAGTAATATTGGTTATTATTTTACTGTTAAATTCGTTTATTTTTCCCGCCATCTTTAATCACTCCGTCAAAGAAGTGGATTATGGAACATTTTTAAACATGGTGGAAGAAGGCAAAGTAAAACAAGTAGAAATCGAAAATAACACAATTATGTTTAAGCCAACTGATACGAGTGAAGCTAAGATTTACAAGACAGGAACCATCGATGATCCGAAATTGGTTGATCGCTTGCATAAAGCGAATGTTAAATTTGCTAAGGTGATCCCAAAAGAAACATCCCCGCTGTTAAATTTCATTCTATCTTGGATTCTTCCACTGCTGATTTTCATAGCGATTGGTCAATGGCTGATGAAAAAGATGCAAAATAAGATGATGGGCGGCGGCGGTATGATGTCGTTGGGCAAAAGCAATGCCAAGGTTTATGTGGAAACCCAAACAGGGATTACCTTTAAAGATGTTGCCGGTCAAGATGAAGCAAAAGAAGCACTGCAGGAAATTGTCGACTTCCTTCATAACCCGAAAAAATATAAAGAAATCGGCGCAACTATTCCAAAGGGTGCCTTGTTAGTCGGCCCTCCAGGAACAGGGAAAACTCTTCTTGCAAAGGCAGTTGCGGGGGAATCAAAGGTTCCGTTCTTTTCCATGTCAGGTTCTGAATTTGTTGAGATGTTTGTCGGGATGGGTGCCGCAAGAGTAAGGGATCTATTTAAGCAAGCGCAAGAAAAGGCGCCTTGTATTGTTTTTATTGATGAGATTGATGCTATTGGTAAAAGCCGTAATTCGGGTATGCCTGGCGGAAATGATGAGCGGGAACAAACGTTAAATCAGCTTTTAACAGAAATGGATGGATTTGATGCCGATAAAGGTGTCGTTATTCTGGCAGCGACGAACCGGCCTGAAACACTTGATAAAGCACTATTAAGACCTGGCCGTTTCGACCGGCGGGTTCCGGTTGAATTACCTGATTTGGCAGGCCGAGAATCGATCTTGCGCGTTCATGCGGAAAAAGTAAAGCTAGCTGATGATGTGAATTTTAATATGATTGCGCGAGCCACTTCAGGAGCATCAGGGGCTGATTTGGCGAATATTATTAACGAAGCGGCACTTAGGGCGGTTAGGATGGGCCGTAACAAAGTAATGCAAAATGATTTGGAAGAGTCCGTTGAGGTGGTCATTGCCGGTTATCAGCGAAAAAATGCGGTTATTTCCATGAAGGATAAATTAACCATCTCGTATCATGAAATTGGACATGCACTGGTAGCAGCGAAACAAAGTCACTCGGCGCCGGTTCATAAAATTACGATTATCCCCAGGACGTCTGGGGCTTTAGGTTATACGATGCAAGTCGATGAGCATGAAACGATTCTCATGACGAAAGAACAGGCATTAGATAAAATTACTACCTACATGGGAGGACGTGCCGCCGAAGAGGTTGTTTTTAAAACGGTCACTTCAGGCGCCTCGAATGATATTGAACAAGCGACAAAGATTGCCAGAGCAATGGTCACACGGTTTGGGATGAGTGAAGAATTTGATATGATGGCGCTGGAAACAGTGAACAATCCATATCTAGGCGGCGATACATCGCTGATGGTGTCGGCAGAAACAGCCGCTAGAGTAGATGCGGAGATTCTCAAGATTATCAAATCTTGCCACCGGAAGGCGATTCAGATATTGGAGGAAAACAAAGATAAATTACACGAACTAACCAAGTACCTGTTAGAAAAAGAAACGATCAGCGGTGAGGAATTTATGGCGATATTAACCGGGAAACTGGAGTCAAGCGTGAACCTTGATAAGTAGAGTTTAGGGACTCATATACGTTATTGTTATCTATGATACAGGGTCTATTTGGTCATGTAGAATGCGGCTCCGTGACCGTTTTTAGTGTTTTAAATCTTCGACAATTATGCTGTCTTTTATAAATGCCAGTGGTGGTGAGAGTGACTGTTATTCGGTTGCTTCTCAGTGCCACTTGCCATATAAGTGGGCTAATTTCCGTGGCAGTATGTAAACCGGTACCTTGTTTCATGGCTAACCATATCTGCAACGACATTATTGAATTGCTTCTTCTGGAACCCTTGCAGGCATAATTTTAGAATGGTTGCTTTCCTCAATATATAATGGAAAAGTGGGGAATGATAGTTTATCGAAGGAGTTGTTTGTAGTGGCACAATCATTAAAAGGAAAAGTTGCGTTTGTAACTGGTGCTGGAAGAGGAATTGGCAAGGCGATTGCGATTGCATTAGCAAATGAAGGAATAAATGTTGGTTTGCTTGCAAGAACAGAAGCTGCTTTAAAGGAAGTGGCAAGTGAAGTTGAAGGTTTGGGAGTTAAAGTAGCGTATGCTGCAGTTGATATTTCATCCTTAGAAAAGGTAGATCAAGCCATTGAAAAATTGACAAACGCGTTGGGCTCGGCGGATATTCTAATAAATAATGCCGGAATTGGAAAATTTGCGACTCTTTTAGAAATGGATCCAGAGGAATGGAAGAAAATCATTGATGTCAATATAATGGGTACATATTATGTAACACGTGCTGTACTTCCAAAGTTAATCGAAAAAAATGGCGGTGATATTATTAATATTTCATCGACCAATGGGTTGAACGGGGCTGCTACATCTAGTGCATATAGCGCATCTAAATTTGGAGTAATTGGTCTAACTGAATCATTAGCACAAGAAGTCCGTAGAAATAATATCCGGGTGACGGCCCTAACTCCTAGCACCGTAGCTACAGAACTGGCTGCCAAAACCAATTTAATCGCAGAAAACGATGATGAAAAATATATGCAACCTGAAGATATTGCTGAATTTATCGTTTCCCAATTAAAATTACATCCACGAGTTTATATCAAAACTGCAAGCCTTTTAGCAACTAACCCATTCTAATAAAATTCGAAGTCGGTCCATGCTGACTTCGAATTTTTTTGTCTTCTAGCAATTGGATTTGCAATGATTCTTTTTCATGATTGGCATGGAAGTAAATATACTCAAACCTTATCTATTAGGCAATAACTCTTAAATTCTAGTTTCTTTGTCGTTTCAAGCTGAATCAATTCTCCATGTTTCAAATCAATCCTTTTTGAAAATAAAGGTCCATCATATACAAAGGTATGATATTCACCTGATTCGCCCATTGGACAAAAAAGCTTCTTTTGTACATCTTGCAAAAATGAATCATCGATGATTCTCCCAAGCCACGTTTCATCTAATACATCTTCTCGCACACGAATAACTACTGCTTCATAGCCGGAATGGACAAAGTGTTCCAGTGCTTGTAAAGCAACTTCCTTCTTCATCCATAGAGGGTACAAGGCATCGACTCCCGCAGTGGCGGCAACTTTTTCGCCCCACTCCCGGTGTCCATCCAAATAGAGATCTCCAAAAGCAATTCCTGTAATTTTTAGGTGATTTTTCAAGGCGTGTACTGTTTTGTTAAATTGATCTGTGTAATTTTCGTATGTACATTCTATAAAATGAACGGGGATAGATAGTGATTCTCCTTGTAATGTAATCATTTCCGTACGTTCTCCATGACCAAATGTTCGACCGATTTCTTTTGGCACAGTGGTAACTAGGCATACGACATCATAGCCTTGTTGAATAAGAGTGTCTAATGCGATGCAACAATCTTTTCCGCCACTCCAAGATAAAGCAATTCGTTTTTTCAAGATTGATCATCCTTATAAAATATATTTTTACTGATTGGAATATTTTAATTTTATCATATCATTGATGGCAACACTCAATTAGGAACTAAAGGAGTAATCAGTTTAATCTTCTAAAGTAACATAAAACAACAACATTTGGAAAAAATGTATATGATACGGTCATTAATAGAATGAGGTGACAGCATGAATCCCTACATCGAGGTCAGAAGTGTTTCTAAGATTTTTGGTAATAATTCGAAAGCAGCGATTGATCTATTGAAACAGGGTAAGACCAAAAAGGAAATTTTAAAAGCAACAGGACAGACAGTTGGGGTAAAAAATGTTTCCTTCGAAATTTATCCCGGTGAAATTTTTGTCATCATGGGTTTATCCGGAAGTGGGAAATCCACCTTAATCCGCATGTTTAACAGGCTGATTGAACCGACAATCGGAGAAATACTGATAGAGAATGAAGATATCGTGAAGATGAGTGAGGCAAGACTGAGGAAAGTAAGACAGAAAAAGATTAGCATGGTGTTTCAAAACTTTGCTTTATTTCCTCATAAAACGATTGTGGAAAATACGGAATATGGGCTGGAAATCCAGAAAGTTCCTGTTGAACAGCGCAGGAAGAGGGCATTAAGTGCCCTTGAGGTAGTCGGGTTAAAAGGGTACGAAAACCAGTTGCCTAAACAATTGAGCGGCGGTATGCAGCAACGGGTTGGACTAGCTAGAGCACTTGCCAGTGACACGGATGTGATTTTGATGGACGAGGCATTCAGTGCGCTCGACCCGTTAATACGGAAGGATATGCAGGATGAACTGCTGGATATTCAAGAAAAATATAAGAAAACAATTATTTTTATCACCCATGATTTAGATGAAGCACTGCGCATAGGAGACAGGGTTGCATTAATGAAGGATGGCAGCATCATTCAGCTGGGTACACCTGAACAAATTTTGATGAATCCTGCCAATGAATTTGTCGAGAAGTTTGTCGAAGATGTAGATTTAGCGAAAATATTAACGGCCTCCCATGTGATGAAACGGGCAGAAAAAATTGGTGTCGACCGAGGTCCGCGAGTAGCATTGGAAATTATGCGGAAGCAGGGATATTCCAGCATCTTTGTCGTTGATCGCAACCGGAAACTTTTGGGCGCCATTACCGCTGAGGAAGCACGGCAGGCCATTGAGCATAATCAAACCATTGCCGATGTCATGACAACTGATATTCCAATTGTCTCCGGTGAAACATTACTGACGGATCTAATGGATGTGATGTCCACATCCAGTCTGCCAATCTCGGTTATCGATGCAGAACATCACTTAAAAGGAATTGTCATTCGCGGCGCCGTTATCGGGGCTTTAGCAGGAAATAAAGATTCCTTGAACGATTTGGAGGGTGAATGAGATGAATGTGCCGAAAATCCCTTTAGGAGATTGGGTAGATGTACTGGTCAAATGGGTAACCATTGCCTTTGCCGGATTTTTCGCCTTTTTAACCACCGTCATCGAGTCCCTATTAAATATTATCGTGGACGTATTAAGTGTTGGCCCGCCAATCATCTTAATCATCATTTTAACACTGTTAGTTGCCTATACCAGCAGATGGCCGTTAGGAATTTTTACGCTTATCAGCTTACTGTTGATTGATAATCTCGGCTATTGGGAGTCCAGTGTTCAAACCATTGCCATTGTTTTATTATCAGGATTACTTACCATTATTATTGGAATCCCTGTTGGAATTTGGAGTGCTCAAAGAAATACAGTGCATCGAATTGTGACGCCGATTTTGGATTTTATGCAGACCATGCCAGCATTTGTCTATTTAATTCCATCGATATTATTTTTCGGTATTGGGGTCGTACCGGGAATTATTGCCTCGTTTATTTTTGCGATTGCGCCAACGATTCGGATGACAAATCTTGGCATTAAGGAAGTCCCCAATGATTTAATTGAAGCAGCCGATGCCTTTGGGTCCAGTAACAGCCAAAAATTGTTTAAGGTTCAAGTACCAATCGCTACACCAACGATTATGGCCGGGGTGAACCAAAGTATTATGCTGGCCCTTTCAATGGTGGTGACGGCTTCATTAGTTGGTGCACCGGGGCTGGGGGCAGATGTTTATCGGGCTGTCAGTCAAATTGACGTGGGACGAGGATTTGAAGCGGGATTATCGATTGTGTTTATTGCCGTTATCCTCGACCGGATTTCGCAAAACTTACGAAATCCGGTCTATGAGAATATGATCAAGAAAAAAATTGTCTTTTCCATTTTAGCGGTTCTAATCATCGTTACCGCTATTGTGACAGGCATTACAAAAGAAACAGCTGTAAATAAGGATGACAACAGCATTGGGGCTCAAACCGACTATCGAATGATCGGGATTGAACCTGGTGCAGGAATTATGGCACAAGCGAATAAAGCCATCAAAGATTATAAGTTGGATAATTGGCAGCTGGCAGAAGGATCATCCGCAGCTATGGTCGCGGAATTGAAAAAAGCTTATGATCATAAGAAACCAATCATTGTTACCGGCTGGGCTCCACATTGGATGTTTTCCACCTACGATTTGAAATTTCTTAAAGACCCAAAAAAATCCTTTGGTGCGGTGGAAGAAATTCATACAATCGTAAGAAAAGGACTGAAGCAGGACGCGCCAGGTGCCTATACCATACTCGATCAATTTAACTGGAAACCAGCTGATATCGAAAAAGTGATGGTCGATATTAAGGACAGGATGGATCCAGCCGATACAGCGAAAAAATGGATTACTGCCAACAAGGATAAAGTGGCGCAATGGACCAATGGTGCCGAAGCAGGTAATGGGGAAAAGATCAAACTTGCCTATGTGGCGTGGGATACAGAAATCGCTAGTTCCAATGTCATCGCTCAGGTTCTAAAGCAAAATGGCTATGAGGTAAGATTAAGCCAAGTGGAGGTCGGACCGATGTTTGCCGGTGTGGCCAACGGTAGTGCCGACGGTATGGTAGCCGCCTGGCTGCCAAGTACCCATAACGAATATTATAAAAAATATAAAGATGATTTCGTGGATTTAGGGATTAACCTTAATGGAACAAAGAATGGGTTGGTTGTACCAAAGTATATGGATATAGATTCCATTGAAGATTTAAAGTAAATTACTGGGGTTTTTAAATTATTCGGTGGCAGCTAACTTTATAAATAAATTTAATAAAATTTCTTCCGTCTTGTACGGCGAAGCAATTTACGAACACTTCGGGGAACAACCTGGAATATTAACTTTGTCTATAGAATGGGGTTTACCATTTTTGGTAAACCTCTTTTTATTTTGTGGGGATATTATATTAAGAAATAAACAAATTAGTGAAGTGGGTGGGTGTAATAGATGTCGCGAAACGGTTATCGGTTATTTACCATAATTTTTTTAAACTTGGTCATTTTGCTATTGTCATCCTGTAATCAATCACAAAGAAAAGAAGTTAGCCCAGAAAATAAAGTTCCACGCGAAGTATTAGGCTTTTACACAGAGCAGGAAGGAAGTTATCCAGGGTCTCAACCTACTGTTAACTCGCAATTCACGAATTTAAGCAGCATTGCGCCCTTTTGGTATAAGCTTGATGATAAGCGTCCAGGCAGTCTTATAGATTCCGTGACAGCAGATCATAAGAGAAAGGTTATTCAGAGCGCTCATGATAATCATGTGAAGGTATATTTAGTTGTCCACAACCTCTTTTATGAAACCCTGGAGAAGGGCAAACAAGTGGCGAGTAGTGTCATCAATAACGATAATAACCGCAATGTTTTCATTCAGAATTTACGAAATGAAATAAATCAGTTCAGTTATGACGGTATTAATATAGACATGGAAAATTTGTATTTGGATGACCGAGATTCCTTTAGTCTGATGATTAAAAAATTGTCTGATGCGCTGCATCGTGATGGGAAGGTAGTGACCGTTTCAGTCCCAGCAAACACAGGTGATTCGCGGGCTAATCCGTGGTCACCCTGGTTTGATTATGCAAAGCTTGGTCAATTTGCAGATGGGTTAATGATCATGACCTACGATGAACACAACGCAAAAACAACATCCGGGTCAACAGCATCGTTGGATTGGACAGAAACAACGATTCGTTATGCTTTGGATAAAGGAGTACCACCATCAAAAATTTTACTCGGTATCGCTGGTTATGGTTGGGACTGGGACACAACAGCGAACAAATCCGTTTATAGCTCATATACACTATTAATGGAGCATAAAGCAAAATATAAAGCTGAAGTTTTATGGGATTCCCGTTCGAAAACACCTCATTTCAGTTATTTAGATGAAAAAAACCATAGCCACCAGGTATGGTATGAGAATGGCAAAAGTCTCCGGGTTAAGCTAAACCTGGTGGAAAAATATAATTTACAAGGAATAGGGATTTGGCGACTCGGCTTAGAAGATCCTTCGTACTGGACGGTCATACCTGAGAAAATAAAAGTAAAAAAATGATGTTGAATGTTAAATGTTTGAAATACATTGCAAAAACTGCGCCCAATTTTTAAATGTATCTAACATAGTATGGCTGCAACAGTGTTGTTCTAAAGGAACGAAATGAATTATAATAACAACATTGAATGTACTAGAATATGGAGGGGAAACGATTGAAATTTCCAAATGATGCTGATGGGGATGCTTTACGTAGTCTATATAAAGAGGGACTGGATTTTAAAAAACAACAATCAGTGGAATTTTTTGTTGCCGTGCCTGATAAAGCAACAGGTGAAAAATTAGCGCAAGTACTAAAAGGAGAAGGCTTCAATTGTTTCCTAGAGCAAGACGACGAAACAGAAGAGTGGTCATGCTGCAGCTCTAAAAGAATGCTCTTAAATTACAATGAATTAATTAAAATTCAGAGTAAATTAGATAGCTTAAGTAAACCACACGGTGGTTATTCTGATGGTTGGGGCGTATTTGTAGATTAAATTGTGTGAATCTAGGGGATTATTATGGATAAAGGTGCCAGGATCATTCTATTTTGGTCCTGGCACTTTTAGTTTTCAGAGTCTGAAATG
The DNA here is from genome assembly GCF_042885335.1 of Neobacillus sp. NPDC058068. NCBI lineage: Bacteria > Bacillati > Bacillota > Bacilli > Caryophanales > Bacillaceae > Neobacillus > Neobacillus sp. NPDC058068. Next base: position 149,759 of record NZ_JBHVSI010000001.1, read on the forward strand.
ACGGAGAAGGTTGTTAATTAATTTAAAAGTATCAGTAACTTTTTTGGGGTTACTGATACTTTTTTTAGACCTGTTATAATTTAGTATTCAGATAACCCAATCCACCCGATAAATAATGGCTGATTATCTATCACCGAGTTTGAGGATATGTATGTGAAATCTTCTAGGGACAGCTGCTGGTTAGAACGCAATCCAATTAATGGAGCGTGCCTAGCATTTTTTTTGTTGGTACTACCTTATTATTCAATCAGTATTTCATGGACATATCATGTGAAGTAGAGTAGAAAAAGCAGGGAGTAAAAATTTGGGTGAATCGGAAAAGGCTAAACCAAATGGTAAACACTTAGTTCAGCCTATGTCAATTGAGTGTCTATCGTTGTATTCCTGGATATTGCCAGATACCTGATGCTCTTAGAAGATCACGATAAATAACCAGAATTTCATCTTTTGTTACTTTGTGGGCTTCTTCTATGGTTGGATAATCTAAATAAGCAACATTTGTAAAAGCTCTCTCACTATTACCTGCATTCATTTTATCGTAATAGCTGCTGGTTTCCTTAAATATTGTGAGGGCTCTTCTCACGTGGCTTGCACTTGTCACTAGTGTGACATCCTTAAGACCATCTTTTTCTAGGATTGCCGTTGTAAAGAGGGCATTTTCCACTGTGTCTGTTGATTTATCCTCCGCTATAATACGCTTTTCATCAATTCCGTTGGAAATGAGCCATTCTTTCATTAGTTTAGCTTCAGTATTACCTTGTTTCGGAACTCCGCCGGTAACAATGATTTTTGAATTTGGGTATTTGTTTGCAACTGCGAGACCTGCCTTTAATCGTTCAATCAATGGCTCTCTCATCGTCCCGTCATCCGCAAGGGCATATCCAAGGATCACGATTGCATGATTTTTCTGTGGTAAATTTTTTGGAACGGTTGTGTTTAATTTTTCTTTCAGGATTGCGTCTGCTGCTTCGAATTTTTGAAGATAGTCTTTTGTTGTATGAGCGTCAATCTGCTTTAGAGTGGAGATTGATTTTTTATATGTATCCTCATCCCCATTAATTTTTGAATAAACTCCGTTTAGAAGATTTGCATTGAAATTTAGCGGATCCAGATTCAATATCTGCCTGTATGTCTTTAGTGCTTCAGGGATTTTTTTCTGGATAATTTGCGTCGATGCAAGCGAGAATTTAAGATCCAGATTATGCGGATCGAGAATGGTTGCTTCATTATAAGCAGCTTCGACTACGTCATATTTTCCTTTAAGTGTAATTCCTTTGAAAATCTCTTCTTCCGCCTTTTTGAGGTCCCCTCCATGCCAATAATAATACATCGCAATTTCTTCAAGTTGTTTTAGTCGATTAGAAGTTGGTTCATCCGTTTTGATAGGGGCAATTATAGGATTCGGATTCGTTTCTTCGGCAGTCTTTACATCTGCAGTCGCAAAAGCCGTTGAAACAGTTAAGGTTCCACAAATAGCAAAGATCAGCCCTAATTTACTTTTCAACTTTATCAAGTTATTCTCTCCCTTACAGAATCTTTTGACTTCTATTATAATTTAGTGTTTATAAAGAGTAAACTATATAACTAGAAGTCCATACCAATTGCCTAAACGGAATATTTTTAGTAGGAATTTAATAATGGGTGAGATGGCACGAAGTCCTGTTTCTGGTTTTTACCGTGAAACTTTAATTGTTAACATAACATAGATTATATGGCTAAGTTCGCTGTGGGACTAAATCCATTATTTATTTACTCAGATAAAAATAGACGGTTCTCTTCCTGCTTTAAAAAAGAAGCAAAAGAACCGTTCTCTTGCTTCCTCTTAAACCAGCGACTTTTTTTCCCCTATTTCCTTAAGACCAGCGCGGATCATGAGAAAAACGACTATCCACGAAGCAATTATCAAAAAGGCCTGTCCAAAGGGAAACATACCGGTTATAGGAGTATCCCATAATGCATGCATCAACACGACTAAGAAAAAGACCCGTAAAAATTTAAATTTAACTAACGTATTCAGCTTAAAGGGATGGTCCCCTTGTACCCGGCAAAACGCGGCGCCTGTCAGAGCGGCCCAGGCAACATGCCCGCCCGGAGCTAAAAGCCCGCGCAAAAGGATTGTGGTATAAAGATTTTGGGCATCCCCGGACATGAGCGACCTTAGAGCATATCCTGCCGTTTCAAATGCAGCAAATCCCGCTCCAACGGCTGACCCAATGAGCAGTCCATTAAGAATATACCTGTATTTTCGGTAGCGGACAAAACTAATGACCGTGATTGCTTTGGCCAGCTCCTCGGCAATTCCAATCGTAATCGGATTGATCATATTTTTCAAAATATCAAAAAACACAAGCGCGGCTAACATGGAGAGAATCCCGCCAATCAACACGACATAAATAATCCGGTAAATGGCTATATTTTGCGGAGCATTCATCTCCCAGAAGAAGATTAATGTTGTCAACGGGACCGCAAATGCCCCAACAATGATAAGTCCTGGGATAAAATTTATATTTCCAAAATAGTTGACGCCTATGTAAAATCCTGCGAATGCTAGAAGCGCAATAATAAACACCCTTGCAAAAAGCCAAGGTTTGGGCCATGTATCTGTTACTTCCGAAATTTTAGGCGTCGTAAGCGCCGTCCCTACGATAAATAGCCGCTCAGCCTCCAATTCGCTATGGTTTCGGAAAACGCGGGAAAATACGTTTTGAAATTTTGGTTCAATCGAACGTTCGAATCTCGGGACCATGTCTACATAATGGGCAAACTCATAAAAAAAGCTGTTTTCATCCTCTTGCGTGTTATTCTTAACAAACGTTTCACCGCAGCTAATACAGAACTTTACTCCATCCGGATTTGTATAAACACATTGCGGGCATTTCAATTAACTTCCCCCCACTTGATTTTATCGATAAACACATTGGCGCTTTCCATCGAATCATTTTGTTAATTAGTCCAGAGGTGGAAATTTTTGAATCGGAAATTCACTTTATGCATGGATACCAATAATGTATCCTCCAAAAATGAATAGCAACCTCAAAAAGAGTATGCCCAACTATTGGAAATATAATTGAAAAACACATAGATACACGTGGTGGATTAGGATGAAATATTGGAACTCCAGACATTGTTGGTCCTATTTTCTCAATAGGATTGATTATATTTCAAAGGGTAAAGCACGGGGGACCACATAGATCATTTTGTATGCTCAATTTTGGGTGCAGCTTTAACTAGGAGACAAGGTCAGGGCGGAGAATGAAAGTGAATAAACATGAATTTAAGGCTAACTATATAAAGAGTTAATCTAAAAAAAGGTGATGACTTCGATGGAGCTATATAAAATAACTAACATGATTATAGATGACGATTTTGCTGTAGATGAATATGTGACTGCTGAATTTATATACATGCATAAAACATATAGTATGACATTTAAAAAAGCAGACCTTGAAATCATCAATTCCTGGGTTTTTGAGGATAGTACCTCATTTCCAGCATATGTACCAGAAGTAGTAGTCGAATCAATTAGAGAAGAGGTCAAAAAAAGAATCTAGGCTTCTGATCGCCATCGACAAAGGATTTTTGGTGTGAAGTTTTGGTAACAAAGATGATGAAAATAAGGTACCCTGAAAGGACACTACACATCTTGTAAGTTTAAATGATTGGATTATTAAAATTGTGGCCATATATCCTTGTTCCGCTCTCTTTTCAAAAATTGACCTCCTAGTTCTTCTGTCGTGAATTTTGGGAAAAATGTCCTTTACATTTCAGGAGAATCACCTTAAATTTTAAATAGTAAAACAATTTTAACTGAGAGTAAAGGTTTTGGGAAAAGAGGTCATATTAATTTTTTCCTATCAATTAAAGCATCCGTGCTTAAAAAAATGAAAGGTGTGAAAAAAATGAAAGAAGCTATTGCTCGCATGGGGTGTATCACTTCCATTCTTTCTGGAATCCTCCTGGTGTGCGCCCATTCTTTAAATCTTGTGGCTGGAGAATTTGAACACATTTTCGGAACCTTTCTTGTTTTTGTAGCCCATTTACTGCTCGTTTTTGCTTTTTTCGGATTGTATTCTTTTCAAGGGGAAAGGAACGGCTTGCTTGGTTTTTTTGCTATGATTCTAGGAAACATCGGAAATATCATTGTTACAGCGATTGTTTTTGTGGAAATTGCACAGGCTTCAGGTGAAAAGGTTGACCATGTTTTTACGACAGCTGTTACTGAACCCATTTATACGTTTGGCCCGCTCCTGTTTGTTTTAGGGATGATATTGTTGGGAGTATCGATGATTAGGGGTAAGGTATTTCCGAGGTTTTCGGGATATCTATTATTGATTGGTACCATAGTGTTTGCTGCGGCAAGTGTTTCAGGCGACAGCCAGAAGATAGTCGAGGTCATTGGCGCTCTTTTTACTGGAGTTGGATTTATCGTATCTGGATTAAAATTCAATGAATTGAAGCGACCCTCCGAATAAACTCGGTGCCTGGCACCACCCGGAGGTATTCGATTTTAGGCATGAAGGAGAGGGAGATATGAACTTCGAGATGCAAAAAGCAAATATGCTGGCTGAACATATAAATGATTTTATTCACTATGTCCAAAGAAGCTATCAAACTAAAAACATCCTTTATGCAAATAAAGATAGAATATATCAAATAAAACTCTGGATGGAGGAGTTCAAGTTTCAAATAATAGCAGATGAGCTCCTGAGAATAAATCAGTTTTCTTGGGATGAAAAGTACACGTTTTATTTAGTTGACCAATTCCGACAGGGAATCAACATAATCGATGAATATGTAAACAATAATTACAACGAATTATTCCTCTTTACGGCTAGACTTTATACATTAAAGAACCTTAGTCAATTATTACAAAAGTGAGGCGCAGGTTTATTGAACATAAATATATTATGTAAACTTTAATCAAGATGCCTGACCTCTATTGGAGTATAGTGTTACTTCAATTAAGTATTTGAGAATGTAAAATCAGTGTAGCGAGAAAAGGCAGAGGGTGCTATCTGCTTTTTTCTGTTGTTAAAAGGTAAATAATAAAGCTTTGTTGAAGTATAAAGATATAGTAATGAAAAGAAAAATTCCACTTTTAGTATTTATTTTTGGGGGAAGTTTAATGGATATTATTGAAAAGGCCATCATTTTTGCCGCAAAAGCACATAAGGATCAGTCTAGGAAATCAACTGATATTCCATACGTTACACATCCTTTTGCTGTTGGAATGCTTTTGCAAAAGGCAAAGTGTTCAGATGAGGTAATTGCTGCTGGAATTTTACATGACACGATTGAAGACACTTCTACAACTTATGAAGATTTGATAGAACATTTTGGAGCTCGTATTGCCAAACTTGTACTTGCCGCATCGGAACATGATAAAAGCCTATCTTGGGAGAAACGAAAACAGCATACCATTGATATGTTGAAAGATGGATATTTAGAGGAAATCCAAATCATAACCGCGGACAAATTACATAATTTGAAATCAATCCATGCTGATCTTGAAGTGAATGGAGAAAAAACCTGGGAACGTTTTAACCGTGGTAAGGTTGACCAGCATTGGTACTACACCAGTATTGTAAAGGCGTTAAAACCAAGAAAAAATGAATTCAGCCTAATTCGAGAGCTGGAGAAGAAAGTAAAAGAGGTATTCGGTTCAATAGAGATCTTAACTGATGCTGAAATTTCTCTACTTTTTACCTGTGCCTATGGTAGTGATGGTAATAGTAGAATGTTAGAAAAACACAATCTAACGCATATTGCCGGTGAATTAGTAGCGGAAGCTGAACATATGTATCGGAATCAAAATGAAATAGTGACAACCAAATTGGATGACCTTATTTCGAGGGGTATCGGGTTCCAATCCAACTCAGACGGCCCATTGATACTCGCTGCATTTGGTATAGCATTGCAAAATAAAATGAAATGGACGGACGAAGAGCTATTTAAACATTTTAAGAGAAATGCGAAGAAATTATAGGCGATCGATAAAATCTGTGCCACAGTCACCACTCGGTTTTTGTTGTATGTTGTCGGATGTCAGTAAACTTCATAAATGAACGCACGGAGGGGAGACACTTTTACCTTTTTAAAAAATATAATGTTGGCTATACTTGTAATAGATTATGGTAGCATGAATTATTTTTATAAATGAGGGATTACAATGGGGAAAAAGGTAAACCGTGTTCCATATGAGCTTAATGCAGACGGGATTAATTCTTTGCCGATGGATGAAATAAAAACGATTTTGCGAGGGGCGGAAGATCTGATCATGAGTGGCGGCCGCGCCATGCTTGCCAAGATTCTTGCCGGATCGAAAGAAAAAAAGCTATTGGAGCTAGAATTGGATTACAGCCCTGAATATGGGGCATTTAAAGATAGTTCGCAAAAAGAAATCCTCGCAAAAATAGACTGGATGATTGTTCATCATTATTTAGCGATTGAATATGATTACAGACTTCCGCTACTGGTCTACACTGATAAAGGCTGGGAGATTGAACGGGAGACCTATGCTAATGAATTATTGGATAAGCTAATTTTTGCAGCTAAGAATGGTCAGTATGAATTTGTTGAATCACTAAAAGATCGTAACCGTGGAATGATCCTTTTATTATTGGACAAGATTGCGGACTCAAGTAATAAAGAGTTGATTACAATCTTGAAAGCATGGCAAGGGATTGAATCCAAAAAGGTCAGAACAAGAATCCAAGAAGTTATTGATGGATTGGAGATTATAGAAGATACCCCGAATTTAACACAGAATCAAGAAGTAATTTCATTTTCCGCAAATAAAAAATGGCTTTCTCTTCCTGAAGAGATACGCATAAAACTTGAACGAAATGTTTGGTGTGGTTCTTGTGGGGATGTTGTAAAAATTGAAAATTATGTTGTCAAAGAATCTTTCAATGGAATTCTGCTTCAAGGTAAATGTCATAAATGTGGAAATGAGGTAGTAAGAGTTATTGACTGAGAAAAACTTTTCAAATTTAACTCTATGGTTTTCATGATAAAAAAGGAAGGGACTTCTATTTTTGAAGTCCCATTGTAATCTATTTATTCACTTTTTCAATTTCTTTCAAAATCAATTCATAATCTATATCGGCAATCGCTTCATCCAAAAGGATTCGATTTTTAATATCACTAACTAATTTTAGTAATCTCTCACTTGCTTTTGTTAAATCTTCTTTTTTATGGAAGACAGAATATAAAGTTAGATCACGAAGTTTGAAGAATAATGGTATCTGTCTAATCCAATAGGGATCAATGTGATTCTCCTCGTAATATCCTTTTAAAAATTGTCTAGCAAAGTTTTGGGCGAATTCCGATCGTTCTTTCTTACTTTCAAGAGCCGTATTAAACCAAACAGCATAATAAATCGGTATCGCAATATCGCTGGCAAACCAATGATAGGAGCAATCATCGAAATCAAATACCTCAATTTTGCCATTTTCAACAAAGAAATTACCTGAATGGATATCAGAATGGATTAATCCATAAGAGTTAGGATCTTTTTCAAGTTGCTGAATTTGTTGAAGTAATGCTTTTCCTTTTTCGATGACCTCTTTATCATCAGTAGGAGCATATTTTTCAATTAAATTTAAGTCGTCCTCGTCCCATTCAGGTCGTTTGGTGATATGATCTGGTTTTTGATAGTTTTTTGTAGCATGATTCATTTTCCCAACTAACTTTCCCCATTGGTAAAACAATGTATCATTGAACTCTTCCGTTCGAACATTTTTTCCATTAGCCTTATTAAACAGGCAGGCGTAAAAGAATGTGTCTTCTGAAACTAGTGCTTCCACATAATTTCCATTAATAGAAGACATTGCACGGCACACATTTACCATTTGATTAGATAAAAAATTAAGCCAATCCAACTCCGATTCAATTTGATCCTTTGATCGATGGGAGCTGTGAGTTAAACGTAAGACAAAAGGGATGCCATTTCGATAGACCTCAAATGCGTAATTCTCGAAATCTCCAAGCTTTTTTGGTTCTTGTTCTGTTGCCGTAAATAATGATAAAGCTTTTTGTAAAAGCTCTTCCGTAAATAATCTTGATACCGATTCTTCCATGGTAAAGCCCCCATCTCTAAACTATTGTAAGAAAATTCTATAAAAATTCAGACATATCGTCAACACTTCTTACAGGGATTGGGGAAAATCGGAAATAATTGTTACCTTTTCGGAGGTGAGTGAAGAGTGGAAGGGCACGAATATCGGAGATTTAGTAAGGTATATTCAATATATTAATTTTGAATCATTGAAAGCCAAATCTACTCGGTGTTTGAACTTCTTTATAGCAGCTATCCTAATAGAGTGTTAGATGTGATGAAGCGAAGCAAAAGGTTTCGGAGCATAAATGAGGTAGACGGACTAACGACCGATAGTTTTCCTTTAAATTGAATCAAGAAATAATTATTTCAGAGTTCAATTATTCAAACAAAATCATTAACTCAGATAAAAAAAGACGGTTCCTTTGCTACTTTAAAAAGGGTAGCAAAGAGAACCGTTGTCGTGTTTTATTGCGTCAAATCCACAAGTTTCTGGGCAAAGTTTTTAACGAGCTGCTTGCTTTCGGTTTGGCTGTAGCCGTTGAGTAATAATGAATAGGCTAATAGGTCGCCATCTTTTGTTTTGATATATCCTGAAAGTCCGGGCATATCTTTGCGATTTTCCAAAATTCCTGTTAACTGCGGACTGGAGATGTTGCCTAATCCGGTTTTTAAGCTACCGTCTTCACCTGCGTTCGCAAGAGAGGCGTAGAACACTGGGAAAGTCGGTTTTTCTGTTTGTGCTGCTAATAAGCTGGCAACTTGTGCTGCCGAAATTTGTGTGTATTTTGTCCATCCTGATCCATCCATCATATCAAATGGTGTGGAAACCACTCTATTCATCATGCGCTGAACCGTATCGATTCCCTCATCAAAGGTACCATTGCCATTGATTAGCGCTCCCAATGACCGAATAATCATTTCTGCAGTGAAATTGTCATTATGGTGATTCATATAGCTGACGATTTCAGCTAGAGTAGTTGATTCATAGCTATTCATAAGTTTGGCATCAGCTGGTTTGGCTGCACTCACCACTTGGCTATGCGGACTTACGTTAACCCCTGCTTCTTTTAACTTATTTCTCAAAACATACCCCGTATATAGATGAGGGGCTTCGATGGAAACATCTTTATATCCTTTATCCGTTCCGGCAGGCAATGTTCCTGAAATTTCAATGGTATTTTCTCCGCGAACTCTTTTGATTGCCAGCGTATTTTTGCTAGTTGCCTCTCCGGTGACGGCTTTATTGACAATTTTGATTTCATTCACATTTGGCTCCATTTTTACGTTAATATTCTTGCCGATCTTTTCTGGTTCATATTGGAGCCGGACCGTACCATGATTGACGGAAAGTGCTGTAATTTGCGGCTGGAATGGTTCACTCTCATTGTCCCATGTCCATCCTGGTGCATAGACATCGTCCGTGAAGAATTGACTATCCACGATAATGTTTCCTTTCACAAGATGAATACCGGCAATCTTGAGGTCTTGTGCGATTCCTTCAATCGTTGGGCCGCCTTGCACTTGCCGCTTATTGTCAGAAGCCAATGTTGGATCCCCATAGCCTTTAACAATGATATCCCCGTTTAAGATTCCATTTTTGATGGTGCCATTGGTATAAAGTTCTGTTTTAAACCGGTAGTTTTGTCCAAGGTTATCAAGGGCACTTGCGGTTGTTAATAATTTTACACTTGCTCCAGGCGTCAGAAGCGATTGCGGACTTCGGGCGTACAGCATTTCCTGTTTCTTCGTAGAATAAATCACTGCTCCTTTAATAATTCCTTTAAAGGCCGGATCATCCACTATCGGATCAAAATCTTTAGCCAAAGGAAAGCTTTGCGATTCAGGTGTGCCGGCAGGCGGCTGAGGCAAATTCGGATATTGCGCTAGAGCAATGGCAATTTGGTTCTGTAAATTTGTCGCGAAAGAACTTTTATAAATACCATTGAGTAAAATCGAAAACGCAAAGGTTTGTCCGTTTTTCGCCGTAACATAACCGGCAAGCGAGTTTACTCCGCTCATACTTCCTGTCTTGGCCTTCACATTTCCCTCAGCAGCTGTGCCCTTCAGTCGGTTTTTCAACGTACCATCTTTACCGGCAATCGGCAGAAAGGAAATAAATCGGTCTCGTTCCGGTCCGTCATACATGCTGTTCAGTAATTGAATATAGGAATGAGGAGAGATGTGATCCAAACGTGTTAGGCCAGAGCCATCTTTTTGGATAAAACCATCCTCCAGCCCCAAATTGTTTACCAGAAAACGATGAATCACTTCGGTTCCTGCAGCTGTAGATCCTACGCCGGACTCTTTGGCACCCAGCAGCTTTGTGAGCATCTCTGCGTAAAAATTATCGCTTTCTTTCACCATTTCTGTTAAGATATCATCTAATTTTGGTGATTCGACGGCTGCAGCTAAACGAACATCATCATCCACTGTGCCTTTTGCAACAGCGGATTTATTTTTAAAAGTAATGCCTTGTTTTACGAGTAAGTCACGAAATACGGTACCTGTAAAAGGCGCCGGGTCATGTATCGTGCGTGTGAGGGTATACCCGGTAGTAGAATAATTTTGCCCAATTGTTCCGCTTACGGCGATTTCATTTTTTCCAAGTGTTCGGTCAATTGTTAAAGAAACTTTGTTTCCGTCAACCGTTTTTGCCTTGTTGACAACTGTCACATATTCAGGTGCCGGGTCAATGGTGATTGTTGGGCTTTCGCCAATTTCCTTTCCTGGATGAACGGTAACATCCATTGTATTTTCTCTTACGGATAGGGCGCTCGTTTGCGTACTATAGCTGTAAGGCTCATCATCCCACATCCAGTCTTCTCCTAAACGCTGACCATCAAAATAGCTCTCGTCCACGATAATGTTTCCATTCACTTTTTGTATACCTTTATCTGCTAAACTTTTTGCCAAGGTGTCTAATTTTTCAACTGTCAGCGTCGGGTCGCCATAGCCCTTTAGAATGATGTCTCCATTTAGAACTCCCGCATTACTCAGATTTCCAGTAGTAAAAACCTTTGTCGGGATTGTCATATCTTTTGACCATTTGCTTACGGCTGCCGCAGTTACGAGGAGCTTAAAGACAGAGGCAGGAACAAATGTTTTATCAGAATGATAAGAGGCGAGCGTCTTATCTTCATCAAGCGAATAGACTTCATACCCCACAGACATTCCTTCACTATTTGGATTGGCGTTCAGCTGCTGAACATAGGCCTGTAAAAGCTGACTCAGTTCCTCCTCCTGAGTGGTTTGTGCCTGGATTTGCGGAACTAAAGAAATCATGAGCATGAATGCTAACAGTACCGATCCCCACTTAGCTTTCCATCGGTTCATATAATCTCTCCTTTCAATTAAAATAGGATTGTGTTAAAGATTAAATATTTCGACAACTATTTGTATATTCCTACTTAAATTACCATAATAGTAGATTAGCATCAGAAGAGTTTAGTCTTATTGGTTATGAGAAGGTAATAAGAGGTAAAAATTTAAGTAAATTGAATTGCTATTTAATGAAGTAGCCAGTGTAAAGCGAAAATTTAAAAAGCATGAAAAAAAATAGTCAATAATTGAAAAAATGCCTATCCATCCTCGTTATCCGGGGGAGAAAAACAGCGGGTTGCCATTGCTCGCGCCATTATCCATCAACCTAAAGTTCTCTTTGCAGATGAACCTACTGCAAGTTTAGATTCAAAAAGGTCTAAAGATGTGATGAGGTTAATCCGGGAATTGACTAAAACATTGAACATCACTACACTAATGGTCACCCATGATGAGGAAATGCTTTCCTATGCTGACCATATCGTTAAAATGAGCGATGGCATGGTTTTGCAGAGTGAAGATTGAGCTATGGTGCCTGCTCCCCGGCGTGTTAATGTATTAAAGTTAATGTATCGGGGGGCAGGAATTTTTTTCACGAAGCTAGGTCCACCACATATCCCCAACAGATTCTTTCACGATAACGGGCAGGAGATTTTGAATCGCTTTGGTAAATCCTTCTTCAATAGTCATTAATCCATCCTCGTGTTCGATGCTGATGACATCATCATAGCCATAAAGACGCAGCGTGCTGATGATGTCCGCCCATACCTTTAGTTCGTGGCCAAATCCGACTGTACGGAAATACCACGAGCGATTTCTCATATCCGTGTAGGACGTCATATCGGTTAAACCGTTTCGATTCATATTTTGTTGGTCGATGATGGTATCCTTCGCGTGGAAATGGTGGATGGCGTTTTCACGGCCTAAAATTTTTATCGCCTCTACCGGGGCAATGCCTTGCCACCACAAATGACTGGGATCAAGGTTGGCGCCGATTGCCGGACCGCATGCCTCCCTTAATCTCAGTAGTGTCGCTGGTGTATGGACGGAAAATCCACCATGCAATTCTAGTCCAATTTTCACATGATGCTGATCAGCAAAGGCGGCTTTCTCTTTCCAATACGGAATAATTTTTTCTTCCCACTGCCATTTCAATATTTCTTGGAAATCAATTGGCCATGGAGCAATCGGCCAGTTAGGATATTTTGCATCCTTATGATCACCAGGACAACCGGAAAACGTATTGACGACAGGGACACCAAGTTTACTTGCCAATTGAACGGTTTTATTGAAAAGAGCATCAGCTTCCTCGGAAATTTGTACTTGCGGATGTAGTGGATTCGAATGACAGCTTAATGCACTTATCGTCAGTCCTCTGCTGCCGATTTGATCCAAAAATTCTCTTTGCTTTGTTTCATCGGCTAATAATTCATCCACTTTACAATGGGCATCACCTGGATATCCGCCAGTCCCCAGTTCGACCGCTTCTATTCCTTTTGCGGCAACGAAATCTAACATATCCTCCAGCTTTTTATCTGAAAACAAAACGGTAAAAACCCCTAACTTCATAAAAATCCCCCCTTAATTGTAATCCGTTACTTCCATTCTATTAGTATGATAGAGCAATTATTATCAATATAGATTGATATAAAAGTAGAGCTATTGACATATATATAGAATTGAATTTTATTTAACCGTGGAATCGATTACAATTTTAAAACTGAAAGTGGGAAGCATCATGGCCAATATCCAACAGGTAGCTGAAAAAGCAGGTGTTTCCGCTGCCACGGTTTCAAGGGTGCTTAATAACGTAGCCTCCGTCAGTTCGAAAACAAGATTGAAAGTGGAACATGCGATTAAAGAACTGAACTATGAACCGAGCATGTTAGGGAGAAATCTAAGAAACTCCGAAAGTCGTCTGTTATTAGTGTTAATTCCGAGTATTTCCAATCCCTTTTATACAGAAATAATCAAGGGGATTGAAACGATTGCGATTGCCAACCATTACAACATTCTTCTCTGTGCCACAGACTCTAATTCAGAGCGTGAAAACATTTACTTTAACATGGTGAAAAATAAACTGGCTGATGGAATTATTTCGATGGATCCAACCATCAATAGGCAAAAACTCAATGAATTAGCTGAGAAACATTCGATTATCCTTTGTAGCGAGTACGAAGAAGGCGGTTCGATTCCTTACGTCACCATAGATCATAAATTGGCTGCCTATCATGCCGTGAAACATTTGATTAAACTAGGGAACAAGAAAATAGCCTTGATTAATTCTGATGAAACTTATCTCTATGCACGCCAGCGGAGAGAAGGGTATGAAAGGGCCTTAAAGGAGTTTGATCTGCCTATCCGTAAGGAATGGATCTATCATACGGAGCATCTGGAATTTGAACATGGAGTTCATGCGATGAGAAGGCTGCTGCAAGTAAACGAGCGGCCAACAGCCGTTTTTGCTGTATCAGATACCTTAGCGATTGGCGCCTTAAAGGAGATCAATGTAAGTGGTTTACATGTTCCAGATGATATCGCTGTTGTCGGATTTGATAAAATCAGCTTTTCCAATATGACGAATCCCACACTTACAACCGTTGCACAGCCGATGTACAAAATGGGTTGTACCGCAGCATATATGCTGATTAATCGGATAAAAGGAAACCAAGTGGAAAGTATTGTTTTAGAGCACGAATTAGTCATCCGTGAGTCCACAATGGGATAGATGTTGTTAGAAGAAATGAATTGAAGGGGGTATTATCTTTGGGCATAAAAGTAGGGATCATTGGCTGTGGTTCGATTGCGAAATTCCGTCATGCACCAGAGTATAAAGCAAATCCACATGTAGATGAGATCGTCTTCTTTGACCGTAAACTAGAGAGGGCAAAAGAATTGGCAAATGATTTTGGCGGCATTGCGGTTGAAACGGTGGAAGAACTATTATCTGATCCGACGATTGTGGCGATTAGTGATTGTTCCTCCAATGAGGCCCATCATATCAATTCTTCTCATGCGTTGTTAAGCGGCAAGCACGTTCTATGTGAAAAGCCTTTAGCAATTAATGTGGAATTTGCGGAAATAATCCTTCAAGCGCAAGCCATGTCCGGCAAAAAATTAATGGTGGATCATAACCAGCGATTTACTAAGGCCCATCAAAAAGCGAAAGAAATCATTGAGAAAAAAGAATTAGGTGAGGTACTAACCTTCAAGACTTCTTTTGGCCACCAAGGACCTGAAAGCTGGGGCGTAGACAAATCGAATGAGACTTGGTTTTTTAAAAAAGAGCGGTCCCATTACGGTGTCGCAGGTGATCTCGGCATTCATAAAATCGATTTAATCCATTATCTATTGGCTGATGAAATTGAAGAGGTTCATGCATTCCAAGGTGCCCTTGATAAAGTCGATGAACATGGCAAGCACATTGAGGTGTGCGACAATGTTGTCTGTGCCTTAAAGACGAAGAAAGGTCGTTTAGGAACAGCAGCATTCTCGTGGACTTATTACGGTTTGGAAGATAATTCAACCACCATTTATTGTCAAAAAGGGATTATCAAAATCTATCATCATCCTAAAAATCAACTGATCATCGAAAAGAAGAATGGCGAAGTGGTCAATTATGAACTAGAGCCGATGCAAACAAATGAAAACCAAACCACTACTGGTGTGATTGATTCCTTTATCGATTCGATTCTTCAGAATAAAGAAACAGCAGTTACCGGCAAGCAGGCGCTTGCAAGCCTAAAAGTGATTGAGAAAATCATTGGTTATTAAAAAAATGGATATTATGGCATATGTCACAGGTAAACGAACGAATACTTGAAGTAATGAATTGGATATTTATTTTTCAATACTATAAATGTAACGGATTTCATACTATAGAATTAGAAAAAGTATTACTAAAGTAATATTCATTAATACCATCAATGACATGCAAAGGGGGTTGTCATGTTAGAACAGCTGGCCATCAATTCGAATACGTACCACGGTTATTCTTTAGAGGATGCGGTTAAAGGAGCCAGGAAAGCAGGTTTCACTCAAATGGAATTATCCGCAGTAAAGAGCCATACCGCCCATGTTTTGGCGGAAATGTCGCCGAAAGAACTGAATAGCGTGAAGGAATTGCTTCGAGATTACGGGATGAAATGCGTCGGTATTGGTGCACACAGTAACGTGATGAAAGAAGAAGGAATTACTAATCTATTAAAAAGCGTTGATTTGGCTGTGGAATTTGACTGTAACTATATCATCACCGCTACTGGTGATACCCATGAAGTTGCAGATGTGATTGATGATCAGAAAGTTTTAGTAGCGAATTTAGAACCGATTATTGAAAAGTGCGCGAAGCTGGGTAAAGTGCTTGTTCTTGAAACGCACGGACATAACTTTCCAACCGGCACTTCGTTAATAAAATTAGTACAGTCGTTTAATAATCGCGTCAAAATAAATTACGATACGGCAAATGTGATTTTTTACGGGAATACTTTACCCTATGAAGATTTAGAGGCTTCCATTGATTATGTGGAATTCATCCATTTGAAGGATAAGCTTGGGTTATATAACGAGTGGAATTTTCCGGCTATCGGGGAAGGGGATCTCGATTTCACTAAACTATTTGGAATACTGAAGAAAGCAAACTATAAGGGTCCAATTAGTGTTGAGATTGAATTTACCCCATCAGGGCCCGCAAATCTTGAGGAAGTAAACCAAAGTGTAAAAAGATCTTTCAGCTATCTTTCCAAACTAATCAGTGCGTGGAAGCGGAAGCTATGAAGAATGTAGGTCTAGTAGGTTTAGGATTTATCGGTAAGACGCATTTAGAGGCATACCGTAATCTTGAAAATTGTCAAGTAACGGCAATATGTACGAGAAATGATGTCGCAATTCCAAGCCATTACAATGGATCCTTTGTGACAAACTATGAGGATTTACTAAATGATAAGGAAATCGATATCATCGATATCTGCTTACCAACCTATTTACATGAAGAATTTCTTATCAAAGCCTCAAATGCCGGAAAACACATCATTTGTGAAAAACCATTAACCTTAACGTTGGAATCTGCCAATCGAATGGTTGATGCGGTTACGAAAAATAAAGTGAGATTATTTGTCGCGCATGTGCTGCGATTTTGGCCAGAATATAAGCTAATTAAACTATATAGCGAAACCGAATTGAAGGATTTGGAAATCGTTCATGCCAGAAGATTAGGTCAGGCACCTGCCTGGAGCTGCTGGTTTCAAGACCCTCAAAAAAGCGGCGGTGCCTTATTTTACCTCCATATCCATGATATAGATTTCGTCTATTATTTGCTCGGTCCGGTTGACACTATCTATGCTGTTGGGACGAAAAACAAATATGGGGCTTGGGATCATGTGATGACCAACCTATCTTTTAAAAATAAAAGTAAGGCCTTTGTAGAAGCATCCCAGCGAATGCCTTTGGGATATACCTTTACTTTTAACTTTAGAGCCCAAGCAGGCACAGGGACAGTGGATTTTACTATTTCTGCTGGTAAAAATATTGAAAACATTCATGACAGTACTCATCAGTTTATGTATTATGCTAACCAGAAGAAGTCTTCAATCGAAATTGAAAAAGAGGATGCCTTTCAAAATGAGCTGGCGTATTTTGTGAATTGCTTAGAAACGAACCAAGAAAACCAAGTGATTCCTCTTGACGACGTTCTCTATACCCTAAAGTTATTAAAGGCAATTCAACAATCCTTAGAAACAAGGAAAGAAGTCCGGTTATAGATGTGAAATCATTGGAAAGAAGTTACTTATTTGTAGATGAATGGTTTTATGTAAAGTTCTATTTTTAGAAGATTATGAGAACTACTAAGGGGGTTCGTTGAATGAAAAAGGCTCTTTCTTTACTGTTGCTGATTGCAGTGATTATGGTACCACTGCTTAGTGCATGTGGTGAAAAGGCAACAAGTGATCCAGGTAAAAAAGACGACAAAGGGACGAAAAAGCACAAGATTGGGATTCTTGCACCAGCGGTAACGCATGGCTGGGTTGCTGCAGTTGCCTATAATGCAGAAGCTCGTGCAAAAGAACTATCCGGTGAGGTAGAATACAAGATTCAGACAAGTACGAATGCCCAAGAAATGACTGCTCAATTAGATGATTTAAAAACATGGGGGGCGGAAGCCATTGTTGCTTTCCCGCAATGGGAAGGTATGGAGGTGCCAATTAAGCAGGCACTGGATGAAGGAATTAAGCTTGTAAACTTTGATATCAAGATTGATGTCGACGGCGTGTACCGAGTTGCTGGCGACAACAAGGATATGGGGATACAAGGAGCGAAGTATATTGTCGATAAAATCGGGAAAGAAGGAACAGTTGCCATTCTTGAGGTACCTTCTTCAGGATCCGTTTCAGTACTGAGAAAAGAAGGATTTGTTGATACATTAAAGGATCTTGCACCAAATATGAAGCTTATCACCTATGCAACACAGTTTACACGGGAAGATGGGTTGAAGGATTTTGCTGATATTTTGACAAAAAATCCAAAGATAGATGCCGTATACTCCATGGACGATGAAACCTCTATTGGTGTCCTGCAGGCAATCAAGGAAGCGGGTAGAACTGATATTAAGGTGGTGACTGGCGGCGGTGGGATGCAGGAATATTTTAAAATGATTCGGGAAAATAATGATATCTTCATCGAGTCGGCACTTTATAGTCCAGCGATGGTGAAAGATGCTGTAAATGTTGCCCTTAAGCTTTTAAAGGGTGAAAAGGTTGAAATGGAGACGATTATTCCGACCACAATCGTAGATAAATCCAATTATAAGGATTTCCTTGACGATAAGTCACCGTATTAATCGATTATTATAATGGACCAAAACAGAAATAATGGAGGGGTTATGGCAGTTGCTATAGCCTCTCTTTTAACAAACGACTGGATGTGATTGTCATAATAATCGAGATGAAAAATATTCGAAAGTCTTTTGGCAGCAACAACGTACTTAAAGATGTGTCATTCACACTTAGAGGCGGTGAGATATGTGCCTTACTTGGCGAAAATGGGGCGGGAAAATCAACCTTGATGAATATTCTTGGCGGCGTTCATCAAATGGATGAAGGGACAATTATCTTAAATGGCAAACAAGTACTGTTCACCACGCCCGCACAATCACAGGAGGCGGGTATTGCCTTCATTCATCAGGAATTGAATCTCATCAATGATTTACCAATCTATGAAAATATGTTTCTTGGGAGAGAGTTAAAAACCAAGAGAGGAAGTCTTGACCTAGAAAGAATGATTCGCGAAACCGCAGAAGTGTTCAAACAAATGAACGTAAACCTGGATCCCAAAACGATGGTTCATGAGCTGGATGCTTCCTATAAACAAATCGTTGAAATCTGCCGGGCGATGATGATGAAGGCATCGATCATTATTATGGATGAGCCAACGACCTCTTTAACGGATCAAGAAATCGAACGCGTCTTTACCATGATGAGAACATTGAAAAACAGCAAAGTGGGAATCATTTTCATCTCACATAAATTGAATGAAGTCATGCAGGTTTGCGAGAAATTCATCGTTCTCCGGGATGGACAACTTGTGGAGGAAGGAACGGTTAATGCAGTAACGACTGATGACCTTGCCCGGTTCATGGTGGGTTATGATGTGAGAACCGAACCGCTCCTGCGAGAAAAAAGAATAGGAAATGAAGTATTGCGTGTTGAAGGACTTACATACAAACATACTTTTCGCAATATCGATTTTTCAATCAGAGAAGGTGAAATTCTTGGCGTTACTGGACTCCTTGGTGACGGACGAAGCGAACTTTTTCAAGCGATTTTTGGAGCAGAAAAAATGTCATCCGGAATAATTTTCTTGAACGGTAAAGAAGTAACCTTCAAGAGTACAACCCAGGCGATCAATCACGGGATTGCCTATCTACCAAGAAATCGGAAAGAAAATGGAATCATCAAGGATATGAATATTTTTGAAAACGCCTCGATTGTCACTTGGCCAAAATTTTCAAAACGAGGTGTCATTCAGACCCAACAGCAAGAAGAGAATTTTGAAAAACAGCGTCAGGCACTAAGGATTAAGATGGGGAAGGTGACAGACAGCATCAATAGTCTCTCAGGCGGAAATCAACAAAAAGTTGTGTTAGCCAAGTGGCTTTCGGCTAGCCCCAAATTGCTTATATTAGACAACCCGACCCAAGGGGTAGATGTGGGGGCGAAAGAAGATATCTATGATATTATCCTTCAACTGGCTGAAGAAAACATTGCTGTCGTCGTGCTTTCGAGTGAAGGGCAGGAAATCATCCGCATTTGTGACCGCGCACTTGTCATGTACCATGGTGTTATTCAAGGGGAAGTGGCGGGAGAGGAAATGAATCTGCACAATATTATGAGTCTTGCAACGGGTGGACAGTTGACTATGTGAGAGAGGAGGAAACGAAGGATGGAAACTAAAGCTGTAAAATCCAATAAAAACGTTTTTAGCTGGTTTCGAGCAAAATGGATCGACGTTCCGTTGTTTAGTATAGGCATAGCCTTCTTGATTATGGTCATCTTGCAGACATTGGTTCTTGGATTTGAATATGATTCGTTCGGCAGCTGGTTTCAATCGTGGTTGAACAACTGGGTTAATATTCTGCGAAATAATGCGGGTATCGGGATCATTGCTTTAGGGATGACGTTGGTTATTATGACAGGCGGTATTGATTTAGCCGTCGGTTCTACTTTGGTTGTAACAGGTGCATTTGCGATGATTCTTCTCGATACCAGTACAAAAGGTATCTTGGGAATCTTGGGAATAACCGGAATTCCCGCGTTTGTCGTTACAATCATTTTAGTGATGCTTTTCGGCTATTTGTTGGGATCACTCATCGGTTTGTCCATTACGAAAGGGAGGGTCCCTCCATTTATTGTGACATTGGGCGCGATGATGATTTTCCGAAGTGTTACACAGCACTTCATGCAAGGGTATAATCCGAAGGTGCCGATGGAATTTTTACAGATTGCTAGTTTTAAAATTGGAAATTATATGATCATGCCCATAATCTTTTGGGCAATCATTGCCTATATTCTTTACTATGTGTCCAAGCGAACCACCTTTGGAAGACAGATCATTGCCGTGGGATCCAATGAAAGAGCAGCGAAACTTTCCGGTGTCAATGTGGAAAAAGTTAAGCGGTGTGTCTACGCTTTGATGGGACTTCTTGTTTCGATTGCTGCACTCATTCAGGTTTCTCGGATTGGTTCGATGGACTTTTCGAATGCTGGAAGAGGAATGGAAATGGACGCGATTGCAGCAGCTGTCGTCGGTGGAACGAGCATGATGGGCGGAAGAGGCTTCATCATGGGAACTGTTTTTGGGATGTTGATTATCGCTGTCATGAACAATCTATTGAATCTATTTGGTGTGCCGCCTTTCCTAAGAGAAGCCTTTAAAGGGATTATCGTGATTGGAGCCGTGCTCTTGCAAAGAAAGGAAAAAACATCTTAGGGGCGGGGGTCAGGTTTCTTGTCCCAACTTAGTTGGCGCCGCCATATACTAAGCGATTTGTGTGCCAGGCACATTTAAAGTTTAATATCAAAAGTAGTTTGTATTTGGTGTTTGCTAGAATATTAAAGTAAAATAAAGGTAAATGTATTGTGGGAAAGGGAAAAACTTATGCCATTAGAAATTGTTCGCCATGATATTACAAAGATGAAGGTAGATGCGATTGTAAATGCTGCGAATACAGCACTGAAAATGGGTGGTGGTGTATGCGGAGCTATATTTCAAGCAGCGGGTGCCAGTGAGTTGCAAAGAGCATGCAATCAAATAGGTCAGTGTAAGGTTGGGGAAGCCGTTATTACGGATGGATTTAAATTGGATGCAAAATATATTATTCATACACCAGGTCCTAGTTGGCAGGGAGGCTCAAATCAAGAAGCAAATCTGTTAAAGGCATCTTACTATAACTCATTAGAACTAGCAAACAATCATCAATGTGAATCCATTGCATTTCCGTTAATTTCGACGGGCATATATGGCTATCCAAGAGAGGAAGCCTTACAAATTGCGGTTTCCACTATCAGTTCATTTTTATTCAATCATGACATGCTCGTTTATCTTGTTGTTTTTGACAAGAAATCTTTCGGTTTAAGCAGAAAGTTATTTACATCTATTTATCAATATATTGATGAGCATTATGTAGAGGAAGCCGAAAGCACTTTTAAACGAAATAGAAAAGAACGATATATAATGGAACAACTGCGGGAAGTTGGTATTCCTCAGGAGAACTTATAGAGGCAGAGTATTCCTTAGTAAACCTGTTGGACCAATTGGATGAATCTTTTTCCACGCGGCTGCTTCGTTTAATTGATGAAAAAGAAATGACAGATGTTGAGACATATAAAAGGGCGAATATTGACCGGCGATTATTCTCAAAAATTCGAAATGGAGTCGAATATAACCCCCATAAGAAAACCGCCATTGCTTTTGCCATTGCTTTAAAATTGAATTTAGAGGAAACGATTGCTCTGCTGACTACCGCCGGTTATACATTGTCACGCAGCAGTAAATTTGATGTCATTATTGAGTTCTTTATCGGGCAAGCCAACTACAATATTCATGAAATCAATGAAGCCTTATTTGCATTTGATCAGCCGTTACTCGGTGCTTAAAATGTCGCTTTCAAAGCGACCATTTGTTATCGGATTATTGTTATCCTTTGTTTATCAAAGAACGGAGGATGACATTCATGAAAAATAATTTTACAGAAATAGTGTTTATTTTAGATAAAAGCGGCTCAATGGCTGGCCTTGAAGCAGATACAATTGGCGGTTATAATGCGATGCTGATGAAACAGCAGAAAGCTGAAGGGGAAGCCATTGTTACTACCGTAATATTTAATGACTTATACGAATTATTACATGACCGAATTAATGTAAAGGGAATATCCCCGATTACGGAAGCTGATTATGAAGTAGGGGGTACTACTGCATTACTAGATGCCATTGGTTTTACCATTCAAAAAATGGTGAATGTTCAAAAGAGGACAGGTGAGGATGAACGTGCGGAAAAAGTTCTATTTGTAATTACAACGGATGGAGAGGAAAATGCCAGCCGTGAATTCACAACGAGCAAAATCAAAAAAATAGTTCAGTATCAAAAAGAGAAATATGGCTGGGAATTCCTGTTCCTTGGAGCCAATATCGATGCCATCACAACCGCTGCCCGGTTTGGAATCAGTGAGGACTTCGCAGTGGAGTACCATGCTGATAATACGGGAACGCAAATAAATTATGAAGCGGTAAACGAAGTCGTGATGAATCTTCGCAGTGGCAAAAAGATTGATCGAAGCTGGAAGGAAGAAATTGAAAGGGATTATAATCGGCGGTCGAGAAATCAATAAGATACAAAAATTTTTCGATTCTTTTAAGAGAACCATCGTCTACTGCTGAACCGTACATGCGTCCAATCATGTACGGTCTGTTCCATTTTTCCTATCTCCTTATATTACATTTAATCTGTATTTTATTGCCTTTTTCATGTAAGGTAGAGTAGAACGTAAAATGCTGAACAAGCAGTTACGGCTTGTTATATGGAAGTGGGGGATGGTTATGAGAAGACTGATTTTGTCGACAGAGAGTGGCGCGGATTTACCAGAAGAATTAGCTGTCAAACATAATGTTCAAGTGGTCCCGATGCACGTCATCATGGATGGGCAGGATTATTTAGACGGTTCGTTACCGATAACGGATATTTATAACTATTATGAGCGGACCAAAAAAATACCCTCTACAACGGCTACAAATTCCCATGAATATCACCAATTTTTTACGAGGATAAAAAATGATTATCCTGATTGCATCATCATACATATTGGTTATACCTCAAAGGCATCATCTTCCTTCCAAAATGCGATCATTGCATCGGAAGAATTGGATGATATTTTTCTAATTGACGCTTTGAACGTTACAGGTGGATTAACTGCGATTGTAATGTATGCGGTTACTTTGTTAAAGAATGAACCTGCGATTGACCCTGTTCGCTTTGTAGAGAAGATTGAATCAAAGGTTCCTAAATCAAGACTGGCTTTCGTTCCAGGAAATTTAGATTTTTTAAGAGCAGGTGGACGAGTTAGTAATCTAGCATATCTCGGAGGGGCTTTGTTAAAAATAAAGCCGCGGATTGAACTAATTGATGGAAATCTTGTTTCAACAAAAAAATATCGAGGGAAAATGGATGTAGTTACTGAAAAACTTATGCGGGATTATTTAACTCAATACGACATTGATAGAGAACAACTTTATCTTCTTTATTCAATTGGACTTGATGATAGGATCAAGCAGCGGATGGATGAAATCGCTAAAGAAACTGGTTTTAAAAATGTTAAATGGATTCAAGCCGGCGCGATGATATCCACTCACGCTGGACCTGGCGGCTTCGGTGTGGCAGGCTTAGAAGTTTAGTGGGGACGGGTGGACAGGTAAGTGTCCCTCCCTTCCATTGTTTTAATTAGATTTTCTGTGGCAAGGAACCTGTCCCCTGGTCCCCCTTACTATCGATAATCAGTTTGCAATTATTTGATTTTCCTTTATTATTAAATTATTCAAATCTATCAAAAGATTTCAAAATCTAGGAAAGTAGGGAGAGGGAAAACAGATGCAGGAACAAAAATTGTCGAGAGGTCTAAAAAACAGGCACGTACAACTAATCGCAATTGGTGGGGCAATCGGAACGGGATTATTTCTTGGAGCAGGAAAATCTATTCATTTAGCAGGACCATCCATTTTATTTGCTTACTTGATAACAGGGGTAATTTGCTTTTTAATCATGCGCGCACTTGGGGAACTGCTTTTATCCAATTTGAAATATCATTCTTTTGTTGACTTTGTAAAAGACTATTTAGGTAATATGGCAGCGTTTATCACCGGCTGGACTTATTGGTTTTGCTGGATTTCAATCGCAATGGCCGACTTAACAGCTGTTGGTCTCTATACTCAGTATTGGCTTCCTGATGTACCACAGTGGATGCCGGGACTAATCGCCCTAGTTATTTTGCTAATCATGAACCTTGCAACTGTAAAACTTTTTGGCGAAATGGAATTCTGGTTCGCATTAATTAAAGTCATTGCGATTCTAGCACTAATTGTTATCGGCATTTTCATGATTATTAAAGGCCTTTCCACAAATTCGGGCTCATCCAGTTTCACGAATCTATGGAGCCATGGCGGCATGTTCCCAAATGGCATAAATGGCTTTATCCTCTCATTCCAGATGGTAGTGTTTGCGTTTGTTGGCATCGAACTTGTAGGACTAACTGCAGGTGAAACAGAAGACCCTGAAAGAGTTATCCCAAAAGCTATTAATAATATTCCGATACGGATATTAATTTTCTATATTGGCGCCCTTATCGTCATTATGAGTATTTATCCGTGGAGTGCTATCAACCCAATGAAAAGCCCATTCGTCCAAGTCTTCGTGGCGGTTGGTATCGCAGTAGCTGCTGGTATCGTCAATTTTGTCGTCCTAACATCTGCAGCTTCGGCATGTAACAGCGCCATCTTCAGTACAAGCCGGATGGTATACACACTTTCCAAAGATAAAAATGCACCTGTACCATTTGCAAAACTTAATGCCCGTAAAGTACCTTCCAATGCCTTGTTCTTTTCCACTGTTGTCATTCTAATTGCCGTTATTTTGAACTATGTTATGCCAGAAGGAGTATTTACGCTGATTACAAGTATTTCTACAGTATGTTTCATATTTATTTGGGGAATTACGGTCATCAGCCATTTGAAATACCGGAAAACTAGGCCCGAACTAGCAAAAGTGAACAAATTTAAATTGCCGCTTTATCCATTTTCCAATTACTTAATCCTTGCTTTCCTAGCGTTTGTTCTTGTCGTACTTGCTCTTGCGGAAGACACTCGTGTTGCCTTGTTCGTAACTCCCGTTTGGTTTATTTTGCTGATTGCGATTTATATGATGCGGAAACCGAAGGCGAATCCTATTGATAAAGTGAATCAAGGGAAAATAGCTAATTAAGCGACAACTCTGGAGAGCGTAGTTACAGTTATACGCCAAATGGTAAGGTTCATAATCGAACTTAAACTCTTAAGTTAAAGGACAAAGAAGGGTAGAACGAAGCCTTGTGCTACCCTTTTCTGCCCTTTTTTGCGTGCAAAAATAAGTTACTAATTTTCCAAGGAACATAGAAGTCTATGTTAAAATAAAGAAAAATATGAATTTATTAAAAAAGAGATTTCGCAATAATATAGTAATAAATTTTGAAATGTTTGGAGGCGATTTCGTGTTTTATCAAGACGATGATTTATTAATAAGACCGATTATAGAAGAAGATTTACCAGTCATTTGGAAGCTTATTTATCAAGACGAAACCCCTGAATGGAAAAAGTGGGACGCACCCTATTATGAACATAAGCGTATATCCTTTGACGAATACATAGGGCAAAAAGAAAAATGGATAAACCGAGAAGATCGCTGGGCAATTGTTGTGAAGGGTGAGGTTGTCGGTACAGTTAGCTATTACTGGGAGCATAAACCTTCAAACTGGCTCGAAATGGGAATCGCGATTTACACTCCCGCCTATTGGAGCGGCGGCTATGGTACAAAGGTTCTCCGAATGTGGATCAATCATTTATTTAAGACATTGCCTTTGGTCCGTGTCGGCTATACAACTTGGTCAGGGAACGAGCGGATGATAAAGGTTGGCGAAAAGCTAGGGATGACAATGGAGGCCCGGCTTCGAAAATGCCGGTACTATAATGGAGAATATTATGATTCTATTAGAATGGGTCTTTTGCGTGAGGAATGGGAGGCCAATCCACGATTTCGTGAATAAATCAGCGACCGTAATCATTGTGATTGCGGTCGTTTTTGTATTTGGTAACGGACAAGCGGAGTGCTGCAGAAATGGATGGTAGAACTTTGCGTTTTTTTGGGGATTATGATGAGGGAAAATTGTTTCTCGCGATAGATTTTTTATCTTCTAGTGCCCGCGTTCCCACTATTTTGAGCTTTGCGGTCACATAAGATCCTCCTATGTGATCCCTTCCCTCCTTTTTTCTGCTCTACATTCGCAAAGAATCTAATTACATTGATTATCAAATGCCAAGATAGACTCACTTGTAATAATCGAAATATTTCGAATAATAGAAGGGTTTGCATGGCCTTAAAGAGAAATACATCAAAGACATATTAATTCAATTTTGAGGGGGAAGAGTTATAAAAAAGACAAAGCTTATTGTTGCATTCTTATATATTGGAGGGGGATTCACTTTATTAGTACTCACCTTTTTTACGTTAAAAGTCGTCCTGGGGAACCCTGAGATTTCTTCCTATTCCCAAATTGACAATAAAGATATTTATCGAATCGAATTTATTTCGGCGGATTCAGGGAGCCCATTTTGGAATAAGGTGAAAGAAGGAGCTCAAAAAGTGGCAAACAAGGAGAAAGTGGCGATCGAGTTTCAGGAAACATTTCAAGCAGACATCTTTGGATACTTAAAAAATATCGACAGGGCCATTTCATCTCGAGTGGACGGAATTGTTGTTCAGGGAAAGGAAGATCCTGAATTTATCCAAATTGTGAATAAAGCATTGCAAAAAGGGATTCCGGTCATAACTGTTTTTACTGATGCACCGGATAGTCTACGTAAAACTTATGTTGGTCCTAATCACTATCAAGAAGGGCTGATTCTGGGAGAACATATAGCTTCAAAGTTAAAAGGCGGCGGGAAGATAGGTATTGTTTACGGAGGTCCACCAATTAGCCACCTGTCGTTAAGGAAACAAGGGATTGAAAATGCTCTTGCATCAATTCCAAATATACAAATTTTAGAAGTGCCGAACTATTCTGCTTCTAACCAAAATGGGTTAGAGGAAACGACGGAACTGCTCAACAATTACCCGGAATGCAGAGTTCTTTTTGGATTGACGGAAGAGGCAACTAGTGGAATTGTACAAGTAATCAAAGGGAGGGGCAAACTACAAGATTACTCAATTTATACCTTTGATCAGAACCCGGAGATATCGGAATTCATTAACAATGGAGTGGTTTCCGCCGCAATAATACAGTATCCAGAAGAAATCGGTGCTCAAAGTACAACGCTTATGCTTAGGTGGCTGGAAGGCATTGAGTACCCTCTAGAGCCGAATTATTATACAAACGTACAATTGCTTGAAAAAAGGTGAAATAACATGAAGACAATCAGAAATAAGATAATATTTTTATTTGCTGTTATATGGATCATGATTTCGCTTGTTTGGCTATTAATGATTTATTCCAATCAAAAGACTATTGAAAATTATAATGAAATTTTACAGAGGTATTTGCTAATAAAGGAGGCCTCACAATTAAGTCAAGACTCCATAAATGCTTTGAATCAATATTTTATTAACTCGGCTGAAGAGTCAAAAAATGAATATTTGGGTTTTAGTAAGAAATTGAAAAAAACGCAAGAGAATCTCAATGATTTTAGAAATCAAAACAATTTCATTTCTCTAAAAAATTACGACAACATGATCAAAGGTCAGTTGGAATCAATGGGACTAGCGGCTTCATTTTTCCAAGAGAAAAACTATACCAAGTCATCTATTCATTTTACTGAGGCTGCGAAGACATCAGCGTATATATCAGAAACTACGCTACTACTTATTAATGGAGAATTAAATACATACGAAAATTTTTACAAGAAAACCATTCAGCAAAGTAAGGATTCTATTATGTTAAGCTTTTTGACATTAGCATCGACTTCGTTCACTATGTTATTGATTTTTTTCAAGTTTTCGAACGACATTACCCGCCCGATTGTTACGTTAACGAATGCTGCACGGGAAATTTCCAGTGGGAATTTTGAACGAAATATTGATATCCGAACGAACGACGAAATGAACTTTCTTGGCAGCACCTTTAATCAGATGAGAATTAACCTCAAAAAGTTGATTGCGGAAATGCAGATAAAGGCGAAGGTGGAACGCGAATTGCAGGAACATAAACTGCTGCTAAAAGAAAGCGAATTGAAAACGTTGCAAAGCCAAATTAACCCTCATTTTTTATTTAATACTTTAAATACGTTAACCAAGAAGGCCTATTTGGAAAATGCTACGGAAACAAGTAACTTAATTATCTCGGTATCCGATTTGCTTCGCTACAATTTAAAAAGCATGGATATTTCTACAACCATACAAAATGAGCTCAAAGGTTTGGAAGACTATCTTACGATTCAAAAAGCACGGTATGAGGAGCGGGTCCAATATTCGATACATGCTGATGAGGAATGTCTCTCCTTTAATCTACCAAGCCTCACGCTGCAGCCGTTTGTCGAGAATGCCTTAATCCATGCCATCGAACCTTTTCCAGAAGGCGGGAACATTGCGATTCGGATTCGAAACATGGGAATTCATAACATCATAGAAATTGAAGACAACGGACCAGGTATTCCGCATGAAACCATACAATCAATCATAAAAGGATACTCTCAAATTGAATATAAAGGTCATTCCACAGGTATCGGGATACATAATGTCATCCGACGCTTACAGTTATTTTATGGAGTGAATGACATCATCGAAATTGAAAGTAGGGAGAATCAAGGGACGCGCATTATTTTGAAATTACCAAATATGAGAGGAGATTAAAATGATTAACATTCTCATTGTTGATGATGAACGCGTTGAAAGAATGGCACTTAGACAAATTATCGAGCAGGGTATCGAAAATATCAATATTGTCGGGGAGGCGGAAAATGGCTTGAGAGCCATTCAATTAGCTGAAGAGCTGAAGCCCGATCTTATTTTGATGGATATTCAAATGCCAGGAATGGATGGATTAGCCGCCATTAGGGAAATTAGCAAGAAGAATTCGGCTATTCAATATATTATCGTTTCAGCATACGAAACATTTGAATATGCACGACAAGCGTTACGTTTGGGAGTAAAGGATTATTTGCTTAAACCTAGTCGAATAGACACGATTATTGAAACGGTTCAAAGTCTAATAAAACGAATTCAGTCGGAAAAAAACGAAAGGAATATCAGAAATCAGGAGGAAATTAAGATTCAACAGTTGCTGCGAGAGTATCATGAAGGCAGCCGACGGGCAATTGAAACGGAAAATAACATCCTAGAACAATTACGTCAAGGGAACGAAGAAGGGGTTTATAAGCTTGTATTTTCTTTCGTTGAATATTGTGAGGCATCTGGAAAAAGCATATCTGAGACGCAACAAAGGTTGCTCCGAATTGTGTTATTAATATCGCGATTTTTAAATGAAATAGGAATTGAGATTGAAACACCATTTTTTTCTCTTCAAGCAGCAAATTATCAGCAAATGAAAACTGAAAGCCGGGTGGTATTAGAAAAAATGCTAAATTCATTTACTTTGATGAGAAAGGAAATCTTTCCAAATATATTTCAAACACTTAAACAGTTTATTATTGCACATTCCCATAAGGATATTACCTTAGATACTGTAGCTGCACATGTAAAATTAAGCCCCTACTACGTTAGCAAGCTATTTAAGGAGCAAAGCGGTACGAACTTTATTGATTTTTTAACAGAATGCCGAATAAAGAAAGCCAAGCAATTGATGATTGATCCTGACAATAGCCTAAAGGAAATTACCTTTGAAGTTGGCTTCCATGACCCAAGCTATTTTAGCAGGGTATTTAAACGAAGTCATGGTATTTCACCTACTGAGTATAGGAAAAAATTGTTAGTCAATCACCAAAAAGTGCTATGAATAACAAGAATGTACAAGAAAAAGTAATTTGAAAGCGCTTTAAAACTGATACTATAGAATTGAAATATTCAGAAAGATAGAGGCGAGTATATAAGAATGAGAGGACCTTGGAGAAGTAGCAGTGTAATTTTTTTATCCCTGATTTTTATGATTTTCTTTACAACATGTACTAAGAATCCAACTCTTAATACTGATGGAACAGCCGAGGGGCAAAACGTAAATTCAGAGAACGGCAGAAATAAAGGAAAGAAAATAACGATAGGATTTTCGATGGACACGTTACGTGAAGAACGGTGGTTGCGCGATCGTGATTATTTAGTTGCAAAAGGGAAGGAACTAGGTGCTGAAGTACTCGTGGAAGCGGCAGAAAGAGATGATGCAAAACAAATCACCCAAGCAGAAACCCTAATTAGCAAAGGTGTAGATGTGTTGATTGTAGTTCCACATAATGCAGACGCGGCTGCCGCGATTGTGGAAAAAGCGCATGCTGCGGGCATCAAGGTAATCGCTTACGACCGTTTGATTACGAATTCCGATATCGATTTATATATTTCATT
This sequence comes from Neobacillus sp. NPDC058068, assembly GCF_042885335.1. NCBI lineage: Bacteria > Bacillati > Bacillota > Bacilli > Caryophanales > Bacillaceae > Neobacillus > Neobacillus sp. NPDC058068. The sequence continues at coordinate 180,429 of NZ_JBHVSI010000001.1, forward strand.
CGACAGTATCTTAATCGGTGAACTTCAAGCTAAAACGGTTGTGGAGCATGCACCAAAAGGAAAATATGTACTTATCGAAGGTGCTGATACCGACTATTCATCCCATTTATATAAAAAAGGACAAATGAACATATTACAGCCGCTAATTGAAAAAGGGGATATTGAGATTGTATATGATCAGTGGACAAAGAATTGGAATCCAGCGGATGCACTGACCAATATGGAAAATGCTTTAAGAGCAAATAAGAACCGGATTGATGCCATTATTGCGGCAAATGATGCTACGGCCGGAGCGGCTATCCAAGCATTAGCAGCACAGAACATGGCTGGAAAAATTCCGGTAAGTGGGTTAGATGCTGAGCTTGCGGGATGTCAAAGAATCGTTGAAGGAACGCAATTAATGACTGTATATACATCAATTCAAGATATGGCTGAAACAGCAGCGATGGTAGCGGTAAAATTAGCAAAAGGTGAAAAGGTTGCTACAAATGCTACAGAAAATAATGGAAAAATCAACGTCCCGACCATTTTGCTTGAACCGGTCGCAGTAACGAAAGGAACGATTGATGAGACGGTAATTTCCAAAGGCTTCCACAAGAAAGAGGAGGTGTATAAAAACGTAAAAAATGGCGATTAAGGAGGTGACAAACTTTTTTCCATTTTAGCTTTATATATCAAACGAGTAAACTGTCAAGTAGTTAAGTAAAGAATGAGGGAGGAAAGAAAATTGCATGTAAACAGGTCATTCAAAAAGATACTTAATATTTCGATGGCTCTTTTGATCTCTACTTACGGTTTAGTTGCAACAGGCTTATCCATTAAAGCCCAATCGACTAATTCCGGTAGTACGAACGCGAGTTCACCCGTTTCCAGTGATGTTTATTCATTAAAGAAAGCGATTAAGTATGATAATGTATATCAATTACACAAAAACTGGCAAATCCAATCCTCAGCCATTGCAAAGGAAAATGGAACTGCCATTTCAAAACCAGGATATAAAACAGACGGTTGGTTTAATACAACAGTTCCTAACACTGTAATGGGAGCTCTGATTGAAGCAGGTGATATTGAAGATCCGTTTATTCACGATCGTATCTCCCGTACGGATGAATCCAGATATAATGTTCCATGGTGGTATCGTACCGAGTTTACCTTACCTACAACCGAGCACGGAAAGAAAATATTAGTGAACTTCCAAGGGATTGGTTATCAAGCCGACATTTGGGTTAATGGAAATAAGGTTGCGAATAAATCTGATATTATTGGTTCTTTTAGAACCTACGAATTAGATATAACCAAATATGTTACCGCTGATGGTACCACAAAAAATACTATTGCGGTTGAAGTAACGAAATCCAACTATGGAAAAGATTTCTCAATTTTATGGGTAGATTGGGTTCCTAGACCGACTGATAATAACATGGGCTTATGGCGCGATGTATTTATCACTACTAGCAGTGACGTAACAACGCGTAATCCATTTGTAACCTCTAAGGTGGATCCTGACCTTTCAACAGCAAGTCTAAATGCCTATGTAGATTTGACGAATTACTCCAATGATTCTGTTGCTGGAACCCTCGAAGCAACTATTAAAGACCCTTCAGGTGCAATTCTGACCACGCTTTCGCAGCCTGTGACTCTGAATGCCGGGGCAAATGATCAAGAAATTGCTTTTACATCGGATAAATTTAAAGAGCTAAAAATGAAAGACCCAGAATTATGGTGGCCTATTAATATGGGTGAACCATCTATGCACACGATTGAATTCAAATTTATAGGAAATGATCAAAAGGTAATAGACAGCATTACCCAAAGATTTGGTATCCGTGAAGTTACAACGGAGATGAATGTATCACCATCTCCTAGAACTAACCCGCCGTTAAAGGATATGGTGCAGTTCTATGTAAACCATAAGCCTGTCCTAGTAAAGGCTGGAGGGTATTCTCCTACTGACTTGTACTTACGTCGTGATATGGATACAAATATTGCCCTTGTTCAATACCTAAAAGATATGGGCTTGAATGCAATCAGGGATGAGGGTATTTTCTTCGATGACAGATTGATCGACCTTTTAGACGAAAACGGTATGTTCTATATGGGCGGGTGGACTTGTTGCAGCAAGTGGCAGCAACCTGCAGCCTTTAGCGATAGTGACCTTGACATCGTAAATAAATCGTTGATTTCTCAACTTCGCGAATTAAGAGTCCATCCCAGTATGATCGCTTGGTTGAATGGAAGCGACAACCCTCCATCTTATAAAAATGAGATCCCAGCCGGCGGGACTCTTGCACGCGGGAAAGAAGTAGAGCAGACATTTCTAGATATCGAAAATCGTTTGCACTGGGATCAATATGGGGCAATCCTCTCCAGCGGCTCTGCAAAGGTTGCCGAGTTAACCGGAACTGTTAGTGGAATGCATATGGACGCTTCCTATGATTATGCTCCTCCAGCAATGTGGTTTGAGGATATGGATCAAGGTGGTGCCTTTGGATTTACTTCAGAAGCAGGACCTGGCCCAAGTATTCCGGTCATTGAGACGATGAAGAAGATTCTTCCTGAAAGAGTATTGTGGCCGTACAATGTTGGGGGAGATAATTATCAACAATGGAATTACCACAACGCAAGGGGGATTTTTAGGGATCTTTCCAAATTTAACCTAGCAATGGATAATCACTATGGAGAGTCTCACAATCTTGAAGAATATAATATCAAAGCACAGGTTCAACAATATGACACACAGCGGGCTGTGTTCGAAGCACTGAATGCAAATAAATATACAAAGTCAACCGGATGGGTCCAGTGGATGCTTAACAATTCTTGGCCAAGTATGTTCTGGAATCTATTTGACTTCTATATGAACCCGAATGGTTCGTATTTCGGAGCAAAGAAAGGCAATGAGCCGCTCCATATTATGTTTGATTATAAGTCAAAGGAAGTTAAAATTCTTAACAGCACGAATAAAGATTATTCCGAGTTAAAAGCAAAGGTTCAAGTATACAATATCGATAGCAAAAAAGTATATGACAAAGAGTTTAAAAACCTTGAAGTAACTCCAGATGGAGCGAGCAAATCTGTTGGTGGTCAACCTAAGCAAGTCGGCTACCAAACGATTAATTTCAATGGCAAGATTAATGAGGCACATGGGATTACAGTGGTTGATCAAATTTATGAAGGGAATCTTCAGGTATCACCTACTTATTTCATAAGACTAGAATTAAGAGACGCCAAAGACAATCTTGTTAGTATAAACTCCTATACGCAAACGACGAAAAAAGACTTGGTAAGATACCAGAATCACGGATATGCTTATACTCCACAGGATCAGTTCGCTGACTTCACCCAATTGCAGCAGCTTGGTCAGGTTGAGCTGCAAATTGAAGGAAAACCGAAAATAGTGAATAACGGCCATGAACAAACCCTTACCTATACGGTTAAAAATAAGAGTAATTCAATTGCCTATGCCGTATTCGCCAAAATCAAGAAAGGCGCTAATGGTGACCTGGTTGCCCCGGTAAGAATGGAAGATAACTATTTTATGCTGCTGCCTGGAGAGAAGAGAACCATCTCGGCAACATACAAATTATCTGATTTGGGTAATGCAACTCCTGTAGTTGAGGTAAACAGTTACAACAACTTAACATCGAAGAATAAACCGATGCCGACTACTACAAATCTAGCTTTGGGAAAAATAGCAACGGCATCATCAACACAAGGTACTGCAAATACTCCAGACAAAGCATTAGACACCACAATGTATACAAAGTGGCAGAGTTCAACAAATGATACAACTGGCGCCGATCCCCAATGGTTCAAGGTTGACTTTGGCGAACCAACGACATTTGATAGAACGATTATCAGATGGGATTATGCGAACTATGCACGGAACATGGTCCTAGAAGGGTCAGATGATGGCGTAAATTGGGAGCCAATCTACAACGGAACAAATCCTAACGGTTCCTCTGTAAGTGATTTACAGTTTGACTCTGTAACTAAGCGATATATTAGGCTAAAGATGTCAGGAAAACGCCCGGCAGGTCCGCAGATAGGAACGGGGACAGGAAATGGGGTAACCGGATTAGGCGCAGCCCCAGCATCTACCAGCTTTAATATTGCTTCGTTCGAAGTATACGCTGGGCCGCTTAGTCTTGAAACAATTCAAGAGAAATTGGAGAAGTATATTTCTAAAAATGAAGTTCGTTCACCATTAACTAATCAACTAAGCAATAGTCTTCAGCAGGCCATCTACCATGAGGAGAAGGGGCAGCGTGATCAAGTGATAAAGAGTCTCACCGATTTTCTAAAGCATATGAACAATGAAGCTCATAAGGATAAAATTTCTGAGCAGGCAAAAGCAAAATTGACAGCAGATATAGAACAATTAATTCTAGAGTGGCAATAAAAGCTTTTTGGCATACCAGAATAATAATTTGCAAAATATAAAAAGTCCTGAAAAGTATAATGATACGGCAACCTACCATAGAAGGACAATCTTTTTTCGATTGTCCTTCATTTTTTAAGATGAGATTGGTTATTAAGAAATATAAATGTAAGTGGGAAATCTTCGTGAAGAAAACACTAGGAATATTGTTTAGTATCATTGTATTAGTGGGAATTTTCGCAGGGTGTTCAAAAAGCAACAGCGGAAATGGGGATAAGGTAACGATAAATGCTCAAAAGCAGGATTTGTAACTTGGCGGCTCTTACCTTTATGGCACAGTCGCTGAAAGATGCCCTAGCTAATCCGAAATCAACCCAATATTTAGAAGAAGATGTACAAGTTGTTAGGTAATCACCAAAAAGTCCTATAGATAACAAGAATGTCCAAGAAAAACATCTTTGAAAGCGTTTAATTAATGATACAATAAATTTCGAATATTCAGAAAATAGTCGCGACTTTAAGGAATGAGAGAAACGTGGAGAAAAAATAGTGTATTTTTTTATCCCTGATTTTTTTGACTTTCTTTACAGCGTGTACTATCAATCCGATTCATAAAATCAATGGACAACTTGAACCGATAGCCGTAACGAAAGAAACGATTGATGAGATAGTAATTTCTAAAGGATTCCATAAGAAAGAGGAGGTAAAAAAAAACGTAAAAAAAGGCTATTAAAGGGGGTGACAAACCTTTTCCATATTTGCATCTTATGTCAATCGAGTAACTGCAAAGTAATTAAGTAAAAGAATGAGGGAGGAAGAAAGATTGCATTTAAGCAGATCATTCAAAAAGATACTTAATATTTCGATGGCTCTTTTGATCTCTACCTGCGGTTTAGTTACAACAGGCTCATCTACCAAAGCCAAAACAAACAATTCCAGTAGCACGACTGCTAGTTCACCTATTTCCAGTGATGAATATTCATTAAAACAAGCGATAAAATATGACAATGTCTATCAATTGCATGAAAATTGGCAAATCCAGTCCTCTGCCATTGCAAAGGAAAATGGCGCTTCCATCTCAAAACAAGGCTATAAAACAGACGGTTGGTTTCAGACGACTGTTCCTAATACTGTAATGGGTGCGCTAATTGAAGCAGGTGATATTGAAGATCCGTTTATTCACGATCGTATATCCCGTACGGATGAATCCAGATATAATGCTCCATGGTGGTATCGTACCGAGTTTACCTTACCATCAACCGAGCAGGGAAAGAAAATAATTGTTAACTTCCAAGGAATTGGTTATCAAGCCGACATTTGGATTAACGGAACGAAAATTGCAGATAAATCGGAGATTATCGGTTCATTTAGAACCTTCGAATTGGATATATCCAACTATGTAACGGCTGATGGGAAAACAAAAAATACAATCGCAGTAGAAGTAACGAAATCCAACTTTGGTAAAGACTTTTCAGTATATTGGGTGGATTGGGTTCCAAGGCCGACTGATAACAACATGGGCTTATGGCGTGACGTATTCATCACGACTTCAAGTGTTGTAACGACCCGTAACCCATTTGTTACCTCTAAAGTTGAACCGAACCTTTCAACCGCAAGTTTAAATGCCTATATAGACTTGACGAATTATTCCAATAGTCCTGTTTCAGGAACAGTGGAAGCAACAATTAAAGACCCTAAAGGTGCCGTTGTAACCACTCTATCCCAGCCTGTAACCTTAAGCGCGGGTGCAAAGGACCAGGAAATTGCTTTTACAGCAGAAAAATTTAATGGACTAAAAATCAAAGACCCTAAACTATGGTGGCCAATCGGTATGGGCGACCCATCATTGCACACGGTAGAATTCAAGTTTACCGCAGACAATAATAAGGTTAGCGACAACATCTCACAAAGATTTGGTATCCGTGAAATTACCACTGAGATGAATGTCTCTCCATCGACAAGGACCAGCCCACCGCTTAAGGACATGGTGCAGTTCTATGTTAACCACAAGCCTGTTCTTATAAAAGCTGGAGGATATTCTCCAACTGACTTGTACTTACGCCGGGATATGGATACAAATATTGCCGTTGTCCAATATCTAAAAGATATGGGTTTAAACGCAATCAGGGATGAAGGTATTTTCTTTGATGACCGCTTGATCGACCTTTTGGATGAAAACGGTCTCATGTACATGGGTGGATGGACTTGCTGCAGCAAGTGGCAGGAACCTGCTCAATATACTGATCATGATCTAGAAGTTGTTAGTGAATCGTTAACTTCTCAGCTCCGTGAATTAAGAGTGCATCCTAGTATGATAGCGTGGATGAATGGAAGTGATAACCCCGCATCTTACTCAAATTCTGCCCGTGGGAGAGAAGTAGAGCAAGCGTTTCTCGATATCGAAAATGAATTACACTGGGACGATTATGGAGCTATTATCTCCAGCGGATCTGCTAAGATTGCGACATTAACCGGAACGACTAGCGGTATGCACATGGACGCTTCCTATGACTATGCACCTCCTGCTATGTGGTTCGAGGATATGGATCAAGGCGGTGCCTTCGGATTTACTTCGGAAGCTGGTCCAGGTCCAAGTATACCAGTTATTGAGACGATGAAGAAGATTCTGCCTGAAAGTGCATTATGGCCTTATAATATCGGTGGCGATAATTTCCAACAATGGAATTTCCACAATGCTAGGGGCAATTTCAGGGAGCTTTCGAAATTTAACTTAGCGATGGATAACCACTACGGCGAATCTCATAATTTAGAAGAATATAACATCAAGGCTCAGGTTCAGCAATATGATTCACAGCGTGCCGTGTTTGAAGCGCTAAATGCCAACAAATATACGAAGGCAACAGGTTGGGTCCAGTGGATGCTTAACAATGCATGGCCAGGCATGTTCTGGAACCTGTTTGACTTTTATCTGAACCCGAACGGATCCTATTTCGGAGCGAAGAAAGGTAATGAACCGCTTCATATCATGTTTGATTATAAGTCCAAGGAAGTTAAAATTCTTAACAGTACGAATAAGGATTACTCCGGTTTGAAAGCGAAGGTTCAAGTTTACAATATTGATAGCAAAAAAGTGTATGACAAAGAGTTTAAAAATCTTGATGTGACCCCAGATGGTGCAAGCGCAACTGTTGGGGGCAAGCCTAAAAAGGTTGGTTACCAAACAATCAATTTTGATGGCAAAATTGACAAGGCCAACGGAATAACAGTGGTTGACAAAATAACAGAAGCCGATCTTCAAGTATCGCCTACTTATTTTGTAAGGCTAGAATTGAGAGACGCCAAAGATAATCTTGTAAGTATCAACTCCTATGCACAAACGACGAAAAAAGATTTGGTCAGATACCAGAATCATAGTTGGAACTATACTCCACAGGATCAATTTGCAGACCTTACCCAATTGCAGCTGCTGGAACAGGTTGAATTGCAAATCGAAGGAAAACCAAAAACGGTGAACAACGGTCAGGAGCAAACCATTACTTATACGGTTAAAAACAAGGGAAATTCAATTGCTTATGCCGTATTCGCCAAAATCAAGAAAGGCGCTAATGGTGATCTGGTTGCCCCGGTAAAAATGGAAGATAACTACTTTATGTTGCTGCCTGGTGAGAAGAGGACCCTCTCGGCAACATACAAATTATCTGATTTGGGTAATGCAGCTCCTGTAGTTGAGGTAAACAGCTTTAACAACCTAACATCGAAGAATAAGCCGATGCCGACTACTACAAATCTAGCTTTAGGAAAAACAGCAATAGCATCATCAACACAAGGTACTACAAATACTCCAGACAAAGCATTAGACACCACGATGTATACAAAATGGCAGAGCTCAACAAATGCCACCACAGGCGCTGACCCGCAATGGTTTATGGTTGATTTTGGTGAACCGGCGAAATTTGATCGAACAATCATCAGATGGGATTATGCGAACTATGCACGGAACATGGTCATTGAAGGTTCTGATGATGGCGTAAATTGGGAGCCAATCTATAATGGAACAAATCTCAATGGTTCCTCTGTAAGTGATCTACAGTTTGACTCTGTAACTAAGCGATATATTAGGCTAACGATGTCTGGAAAACGCCCAGCAGGTCCGCAGATCGGTCCGGGAGGCACAGGTAATGGCGTAATTGGATTAGGCGCAACACCGGAGTCTACCAGTTTTAATATTGCTTCGTTCGAAGTATACTCCCAGCCGGTAAGTCTCAATACGATCCAGGAGAAACTGGAGAAATATATTTCTAAAAATGAAGTTCGTTCACCACTGACTAATCAACTAAGCAATAGTCTGCAACAGGCCATCCACCATGGGGAGAAGGGGGATCGTGATCAGGCGATAAAGAGTCTCAACGATTTTCTAAAGCATATGAATAACGAAGCCCATAAGGATAAAATATCTGAGCAGGCAAAAGCAAAATTGACAGCGGATATAGAACAATTAATTCTAGAGTGGAAATAAAAGCTCTTTAGAACACTAGAATAATAATCTGCTAAATATATAAAGTTCCGTAAAATAATAAAGATACGACCACCTACCATATAAGGACAATCTTTTTCGATTGTCCTTCATTTTTTAAAGATACGATTGAAAAATGAATGGGAATATAAGTTTAAGGGGGAAATTCTCGTGAAGAAAACACTAGGAATATTGTTTAGTATCTTCCTTTTAGTTGGAATTTTCACAGGGTGTTCAACGAGTAGCAGCGGAAAAGGAGATAAGGTAACGATAAATGCTTTATTTATGAAGCAGGCTGGTTATTCTGAGGATGATGTGAAAGCGATTACAAAGGAGTTTGAAGAAAAAAATCCAACTATCAAAATTAAGCCATCTTTTGTTCAATATGAAGCATTAGAACAAAAAATTCAAACCTCTGCTCCAACAGGCGGTTTTGATGTGGTTATTATTGATGCTCCATGGACAGCAAAATTTGCAAAAGCAGGATTCGTAAAAGAGGTTTCTGACAAATTAAATGAGAAAGATCGTGCAGATATTTTTCCTGGAGCCATTGATTCTGTTTCTTATCAGGACAAATTATATGGAATGCCATGGTTAAACGATACAAAATACTTATTTTACAACACAGATATGTTAAAACAAGCTGGTTTTGATAATCCCCCAACGACTTGGGATGAGTTGTTAGCACAAGCCCAAGTGATTAAAGAAAAAGGAATCGCTGATACTCCAATCGTTGGCTCATGGGCACAAGCAGAGGCGCTCATTTGTGACTTTACTGCGATAACTTCTTCTTTTGGCGGATCTTTAGTTGATGAAAAAGGCAAACCGAGCGTGAATTCAAAAGAAAATATAGATGCTCTTACCTTTATGACACAGTCTTTGAAAGATGGCCTAACCAATTCGAAATCAACTCAATATTTAGAGGAAGATGTTCGCGGGGTATTCTCTAGCGGTAAAGCGGCATTCGCTCTAAACTGGACATACATGTATAACATGGCGAATGATCCTAAAGAATCAAGTGTAGTAGGTAAAGTAGGTATTGCTCCTGTTCCAGGAACACAGGGTCATAATGGCATGAGTGTAAACGGCGGCATGGGCCTATCAGTGACCAAAGGAAGCAAACATCCTGATGAAGCATGGAAATATATCGAATACTTATCATCCAAGGATGTGCAAAAGCGTTTTGCACAAAATGCTCTACCAATTTGGAAATCATTGTATGAAGATGAAGGTGTGGTTAAAACTGGGCCGGAAGTTGTAGAAGCATCGAAAATTCAATATGACAAATTGGAGAACCGCCCTCGTGTACCTTGGTATGGTGAATTATCAACAGAACTTCAAGTGAATGTTCAGAAAGCACTGCTAGGTGAAATTACACCTGAAAAAGCGTTAGATTCTGTGCAGAAAAAAGCAGAAGAAATCGCATCGAAATAAAAATATAGAGGGGTTTTTTTTGACCCCTTTTGTTTTGTAAGGGGAACCAATAATGAAAAAACAACTTTCTGAACAGAGATTTGCTTGGCTAGTAATTGCACCTGCCTGTGTGATTGTTTTTGGGATTGTTATATTCCCTCTCGTTACAACATTCATTTACAGTTTGAAAAATATGGATTTAACATCAAGCCAATATGGACAATGGATTTGGCTTCGGAATTACATGGACCTGCTTAGAGATAAAGAATTTTGGTTAACTACTGGAAGGACGGCGTATTTTACGGGAGTTTCGCTTACTATTGAACTTATTTTAGGTATTTTTATTGCTCTTTTGTTAAATGAGAATATTAAAGGGAAAGCATTCCTTCGAACAATCATTATAATTCCTTGGGCAATACCTACCATTGTTAACGGGGCAATGTGGAAATGGATATACCATCCTGAATATGGAGCGCTTAATGCATTATTAACCCAATTAGGACTAATTGACCATTATCAGTCATGGTTAGGTAGTCCATGGCTCGCGATGAATATGATCATTATTGCTGATGCATGGAAAATGACTCCCTTAGTGGTGATCTTCTTTTTAGCAAGTTTGCAACTACGTAATCTTTCGATTTATGAAGCAGCACGCGTTGATGGAGCAAATATCTTTCAGCGATTTTACCATTTAACCCTACCTTTTCTAAAACCAACTATACTGGTGATTATTGTTATGAGAACGATGGAAGCGTTCAAAGTGTTTGATATCATTTACGCTACCACCCGTGGAGGTCCTGCAAATGGGACACTTACCTTAACCTATGATGCCTATTTAAAATCGTTCACCAATCTACAATACTCACAGGGTGCAACAATCTCGTATTTGATTGCTTTTATGGTTCTTATCTTAACCCTTCTATATGTAAAACTACTAAAAAGTGAGGCGGCAAATTGATGAAAAAAAACAAAGTATTAACCTTTTTTCAATATCTATTTGCCATTGTCATTACACTTTGTACATTGGGTCCATTTTCTTGGTTAGCTATTTCAAGCGTCTCTTACCAAAAGGACTTAACCAAAGTCCCTCTTGATTGGATACCAAATGATGTAACCTTTCAACGCTATCTCGATATTTTTACCAATCCAAATAATGATATGGCTTATGCGTTTAAGGTTTCCATGTTGAATAGTTTAATTGTCTCAATTTGTGTTGCCTCCATCGCTTTAATTGTCGGTTCATTAGCTGCTTATGCATTCGCGCGGCTAAAATTTTATTTTCGTAAAAAATTGATTTATTTATTTTTATTCACCTACATGATTCCACCTGTTGTCGTGGTTATTCCTCTTTATTTGTTGTTGAGCAATATGGGAATGTTAGATACAAAAAGTACATTAGTACTACTTGATTTAACATTTGTGATTCCATTTGTTATTTGGATTATGCAGAGTTATTTTTCATCTTTTTCTAAGAGTTTTGAAGAAGCTGCTTCTATTGATGGCTGTAACAGATTTCAAACTTTGTGGCATATTGTGTTGCCTTTAGTAAAACCAGGAATCATTGCGACAGGAATTCTCGCATTTCTTCTATCATGGGACGAGTTCTTCTTTTCGTTATTATTCACCTCGTCACTGGATGCAAAAACAATATCGGTTGCTATATCAGAATTTAGTGGGAAAAATTCTGTTGACTACGGTATGGTAGCAACTGGTGGAGTGTTAGCCTCATTGCCGCCAATTATCATAGTTTTCTTGTTCCAAAAACAATTGGTCCAAGGGATGACTGGAGGAGGAGTGAAAGAATGATTCTTAAAGTATTGATAGTTTGTGATGAGTTTTCGAACCATACAGCGAATTTTAGTTGAGGGCTGCCTTTGCAGTTCCTTTTTTTGGATAGGGAGATTTATATGAGTAACATTCCTATAGGAATTTGGATCGGTTTGGAATTTTTGATTTTTATCCACGTGAAGTTGAAGAAGTCCTATAAAAAGCTGAAATATTTCTAAACGGTTTATAGTATCTTTTTTCGAAAATTGATGATTCTATCCGGTGTATTTCCTACCATTATATTGTTTAATATAGTAAAATAAGAAATTGAAGTAAAAGACTGTATGAAATCTACATGTGTGGAGGATAAAAGGTGACGTATCAATTAAATAACAGATTTAAAATGTTTACATTGAATTCAAATCAAACGCTTGCAACCGAGATGGCCGAGCTTTTGGGCTGTGAGTTGGGCAAATGCTCTGTAACTAAATTTAGTGATGGAGAAATTCAAATTCATATAGAAGAAAGCGTTCGCGGCAGTGAGGTATTTATTGTTCAATCGACCTCTTACCCTGTTAATGAAAATATTATGGAGCTTCTCATTATGCTGGATTCCTTGAAAAGGGCATCGGCGAGAACGATTAATGTAGTCATTCCTTACTATGGGTATGGCCGCCAAGATCGTAAGGCTCGTTCTCGGGAACCGATTACGGCAAAACTAGTGGCTAACCTGTTAGAGGCTGCAGGAGCAACTAGAGTTCTTACAATGGATCTACATACTCCACAGCTTCAAGGATTTTTTGATATTCCAGTTGACCACTTAATTGGCGTTCCAATCCTTACACAGTATTTTAAAAATAAAGGATTAGACGATTTAGTTGTCGTTGCGCCGCATAATGGCAGCATCGGCAGAGCGAGAAAAATGGCTAACCTATTACATGCTCCACTTGCGCTTATCGATAAACGAAAACTTGAAGATAATGAATTCGAATCCCTCAATGTCATTGGTAATGTTGAAGGGAAAAATGCCATAATCATTGATGATTTAATTGATACAGCTGAAACCATTACATCCGCAGCTAAGGCACTAGCAGAAAACGGGGCAACATCTATTTATGCGGGCTGTACCCATCCTGTTTTCACCGGGCAAGCGATTGAAAAAATTCAACTGTCACCTATTAAAGAATTAGTAGTAATGAATACGATTGAGTTACCGGAAGAGAAATTAATTGGAAAAATAAAAATGATATCCGCTGCGCCATTGCTTGTAGAGGCAATTGATCGGATTCATAATGAAAAAGCCGTAAGTCCATTATTTGAATAGGTTTAGTGGAAAGCTGACTGTCTAAGATAGTTGGCTTTTTCATATTGTATGGAAATGGTTGCATTTTTCGAGAATAAATGAATAAAAAACCTGTAAGACCATTGATTTTAAGTATTAAAATGGTTTAATTGTCATTAGAATAATTAAAATAATTGCTGAAACATATAAGGTATTATTAAGCGGAACAGCCTGTTTAGCTACCAGAATATATTCCGCTGGCAGCTCTTCGCCATCATATTTTTCAAGGATCTCCATTTGAAGTTTAGCTTTCTTGGGAAGCATCCCAGCAGCAATTGGCTGCACCGCTATGTAAATGACGATGGAGACGATATACCAAATTTCCTTGAATAAGTCCGGATGCATGATGCCCATTATGATGCCTGTTACCAGCAAGGTGATGCTTCCAACTTTGGCTAATTTCTCCGTTCCTCGTGAAACTGACAGAGCAAACTTAGCCTGGGAAACATTTCTCACCCTTCCCATCAACACGGGCATGCCAAAAGTCGAGCCCAATCCGACTACTGCTGTGACAATGTGAATGAGCAAAACAAATGAGTAAAATGTCATGTTCTTCACTCCTTCTTTATTACTACGTTTTGATTTTACTGAATTTATCGAAAAATTAGAACATCTATTTTTAAAAGGAAAGGCGGACTGATTGTTTGTCCCATACAGCTGATGAGTCAAAAGCTTTAGAAAGTCAACCGGATTGGATACAAAATTACATTGATTCTCCCGAAAAACAAGGGCAGTTATATAAACGGACGTTGATGGTTGTAGTTATTTCACAAATTTTTGGTGGTGCCGGACTTGCTGCGGGAATTACGGTCGGGGCACTGATTGCTCAAGATATGCTAGGTACGGATCGATTTGCCGGCATTCCTACTGCATTGTTCACTTTAGGTTCTGCAGCAGCAGCCTACTTTGTAGGGCGGCTTTCTCAACGATATGGACGTCGGTTTGGACTTGCTGCAGGATTCCTGACTGGCGGTATTGGCGCCATCGGAGTTGTGATTGCGGCATTGACTAATAATCTTCTATTGCTCTTTGTCTCTCTATTAATCTATGGAGCTGGTTCAGCAACCAACCTCCAAGCTCGTTATGCTGGTACCGACATGGCCAATACGAAACAGCGGGCTACAGCCATTAGTATTGCCATGGCTTCAACCACGTTTGGAGCTGTTGCAGGTCCAAACCTGGTTGATGTCATGGGGGGATTTGCTGCGTCAATCGGTGTTCCAGCTTTAGCCGGCCCTTTCATATTGGCTGCCACAGCATTCATTCTAGCCGGTTTGGTACACTTATTTTTTCTTCGTCCTGATCCTCTTCTGGTAGCTAACGGCATTGCAGTAGTGAAAAGAAGGGAAAAGGAAGATTTTACAATTGAGAAGTCCAGCGACACTCAAAGATTAGAGGGGCGGGGTATCGTTGTTGGAACAGTACTCATGATTTTGACTCAAATGGTTATGGTTGGCATTATGACGATGACACCCGTCCACATGAGGCATCATGGACATGGTTTGAGTGAGGTAGGAATGGTCATCAGCATTCATGTGGCCTTCATGTATCAGCCATCCTTCGTGACTGGAATTCTCGTTGATAAAATTGGCAGGACGGCAATGGCTATTGCTGCTGGTGCCACGCTTCTTGCAGCCGGTGTTTTTGCCGCTCTTGCACCCGCTGATTCCATGCTGTTTCTCATCATCGCTCTTGCTTTGCTTGGGCTCGGCTGGAACTTC
This sequence comes from Neobacillus sp. NPDC058068, assembly GCF_042885335.1. NCBI lineage: Bacteria > Bacillati > Bacillota > Bacilli > Caryophanales > Bacillaceae > Neobacillus > Neobacillus sp. NPDC058068. The sequence continues at coordinate 195,524 of NZ_JBHVSI010000001.1, forward strand.
GGTTTGATTTGCGGCACAGCACTCATCGTAGACGCAACCCTTCCCTCAACTCGCGCCAAAACGCAGGGCTCTGTAGATGTTTTGATTGCATTAGCAGGAGCGACAGGGGGAGCACTTTCGGGGATGGTTGTTGCCCAATCAAGTTATGCAACACTCTCACTTGCAGGAGGAATCTTTTCACTATTGCTGATTCCGGTTGTTTTATGGTCCCGACATAAATGAAGGGAAAGGCACGGTGTCCCTCCATAAATTATTATTGATTAACTCTTTATTGGTAGATTTGCAGTGGGAAAAAACCCTTTCCCTGTGTCCACATCGAAATATAAAAGATTGAAAGGAAGTTGTTTATGCGGCTAAACACAGAACTATGCGAAATACTGGGTATTTCCTATCCGATTATTCAAGCTGGAATGGCTGGAGGCCCAACAACCGTGGATTTGGTTGTCAATGTTTCTAATGCTGGCGGTTTAGGAACCTTAGGTGCGGCCTATATGAAACCAGATGAGATAAGAAAGGCGATCAGACAAATAAAAGAGAGGACTACAAAGCCATTTGCCGTGAATTTATTTTGTACCAATTGGCAAGATCAATATGAAGGAGTAGAAGAGTCTCAGCAGGTACTGAATCCGATTCGAGAAAAGTTAGGTTTAAAGTATTTGGATCAGCAGGTGATAACAAACAACTTTTTTGATAAACAATTTGAAATCCTTTTGGAAGAAAAAGTACCAGTACTGTCTACCGCTTTCGGTGTTCTTCCCCCGGATAAAATGGCAGCAGCCAAGAAACAGGGAATAACAGTTACAACGATGATAACGACTGTTCGAGAAGCTCAACTGGCAGAAAATGAGGGCGCAGATATCATCATCGCCCAGGGGAGTGACGCCGGCGGTCATCGAGGAACATTTGAAATCGAAAAAGATACTCTTGGAGCTGCAATCGGAACCTTTTCCCTTGTCCCCCAGGTAGTGGATGCTGTTTCGGTACCAGTGGTGGCTGCAGGCGGAATCATGGATAGCCGCGGCATTGTTGCAGCATTAGCATTAGGGGCACAAGCTGTTCAAATGGGAACGGCATTCTTAACTACTATAGAGTCTGGTGCTCATCCAGTATATAAACAAGCACTAATCAATAGTACAGAAGAAAGCACGGTTATTACCAAAGTCTTTTCTGGCCGTCCGGCTAGAGGAATTAAAAATGCTTTTATAAAAGCCTACCAAGATGCAAAAATACCTCCTGCCGACTTCCCAACCCAAAACACGTTGACCAGTGACATTCGCAGGGCAGCAGCTTTTCACAATAATCCCGACTATATGTCGCTATGGGCTGGGCAGGCTACAAGACTATTACTAAACGAAATAACTGCTGAAAACTTAATAAGAAAGCTAGTAACAGGTGCAGACCGAATACTTTCTAGTAAATAAATTACCTAAGGGTTCATTCCCCCGACGGGATAAAGCCATACAGCGCAGGGGGAATGACCTCAATTTTGGAATACACAATTGCATTTGTTTTACATAAAATAAAGCAAAAATGAGTTCTGGGGTTGGTAAGAATGGATAATCCAAAGCATATGAACCAAAACGAAAAAGATTTAAATGTTAATAAAAGCAAAAAAATTTTACAACTAGAAAAAGAGGTTTCATTCGGGCTTTGGGTCCAAGTTTTGGGGCAGATTATTGAACTTAAAGGTTTATCAGAACTTTTTCATTTAGAGGAAGATGCAAATGCAATAGGCGAAAAACAAATATTAACAGGTGTTTGGATTAGGACAATTGGACAAATACTTGAGGCTGTATCTGTATCAAGACAATTAAGAGAAACAGATTTAGTAAAACTTATCCAAGAACAAAAACTCGCTATCACAGGAGATTTGCTAGTATCAATTGGCTCAGCTTATGAAGTAATTGGAGGAATTCATGTACTTGAAGAGGAATCAGCAAAAATAATTCCCTTAGTTCCATAAAACACAGTGGACTGGCCTCTTACTTTAGAGGTAAGTCCACCAGTGCGATAAAGCTTTATAGCGCCGGGGGACTCACCCCATTTTTACTAGTATTTTATAATCGTCAGAATGATCTCGAAGAGGATGAGTAAGACGATAATCCATTCCACGAAGAGTCCACGGATGGAATGACTAATGGTGGAAAAACCATTCATGATATTATATAAAATATCTGTTTTATTTTTCAAAATGATATATCTGTCATTTAATTCAAAAAACTCGACCATCTTGTCGTAAAATTCGTTTGCCGTACTGCTCGTCCATGTAATATCAGGTTTATCTAAAATCATGATATACGCAAGCGTGTTGTATTCGTGGCGGACGATTTTCGCGGTCGTCCTCGCCAGTTCTTTATTGCCAATTCTCAGTCTGCCTTTTTCCAGCCGGTCAATCATCGTTTCGAGTTTATCATGGATTTTTCCGAGCTGCTCCTCTGTTTTCTCAAGTGCCACCGATTTGGCAAGGACAGTAGAAATCAACTCCGGGAAATAAACCTCATATTCCGGAACCACAATATATTCGTCTGTTAACTCAATATTTTCGGTTTCTTTGATATGAAGACTGTAATCGTCGGTATATCTATTAGTATTTTTGATATCAATATCCTGTTCAAAGGAATGAAGGTATTTCAAAAAGCAGGTTATCTCATCGGTGTGCGAGTGATTAATAAAGACAACGCTGCCAAAGGAAAAAACCATCACCATTTGTGAGTCGTCCAGCTTTTTTTGGAGGATGGTTTGGAGAATATTGCCTTTTAGGATCAAGGGCTGTTCCCAAGTAAACTTTTTAGGAATGCCACATTGAATGGCAATTTTGTTTAAATCAATTTCATTCGTAATCGCAAATGCCTTAAAATGGATAGGAGTCATTCTAATCACTCTTTCCAGCGAAATATTTACGTTGCAAGTAGAAAAATAACAATTTCTATCAATCTCTTACTACTATTATTTCTATGAGAAGATCTGGATTAGAATGACAATGTTTGCTTATTTTTAAACTGTCGTATTTTGATCTTGATTAAGTAATGGTGTGGTTTTTTTAGTTTTTATCCAGATAAAAAGGGTCCCAATAATCAAAAACTCTGGCAGAATGAAACGGGAATAGTAGCAAGATTGCAAAAATTCTTAACCAATCAATATCATATCTTCGTAACGAATCTTTATTATCCATTCTTTTTCCCCTTCACATTTGTTTTTATTTCCAATTTGACATCGGAAAAGAAAATTTGAAAAGTCACTTTATGGGCTTTTATGGAAAGAGGTAAAACTATTGTCTGGGCACCATGTGAAAAATTTACATGGTGCCTGACACCCTTTTTCCTTTTTCTTTTTTGTAATAAAGATGGTATTTATTGCTTATATTTAAATATATTTTGATAGTTTTTAAGAAAATATGAAGCAGAGGTATTGTATGTACAGGATGAATGAGGAGTTAGTAAAAAATGCTGATGCATGCTACCGGCTGGCTGAGGAGAAGGCTGCTGATTATTTCCGCGTACTTTATGAGCTGGTCTCACAGAAGACCTATGTTCCTTCCCTGACAAAAGATTTTCTATCTTGGAAACAGAACCATATTCATCATCCTTCCTTATTATCCTTTTTTACACGTGGAAAGGGAAAACGCGATTCTCGCGAGTATCATAATTATATTAAATGGCTAGATTACACAGGCAAATTAGATAATTACCTGGAGCGAAGCATCTCCTATATTTTCATGCGGGACCTGGGAAAAGGACTTGACTCATCTGACACACAAAAAAGAATCCGGCGTGTTGTTGACAGTTTAAAGAATCATTTGACAACGGACCGGGGAGATAAAACTGAGTCGTTTAGTATGGCCCGGTTGTACCGATGGGCTCAGAAGGAAAGTGTTGAATCAACGATAATCTGGGTATTCGACAAACTGAAGACTGTTTCCTCCAATATTCCAAAGGGGATGTATGCAGAACAAGCTCAGCGAAAACTTATTAAAATCATTGCCGGAGTACTTTTGCACGAGTTTGAAGAGATGGGTTCGGAGATATCTGCCGAAGAACGGACTCACAAACTAGATAAAGCAATTAGGTTAGGCTATGCCTATGGTCTGACATATCCCTTCATTGACGATCTTCTGGATTCAGACGTTTTGTCCGCTAATGAGAAAAAACAATATTCTGATTTGATACGGACTGCCCTTATCACAGGAACTGTGCCGAAATTGGGCAAGTGGACTGGCAGTAACACAAACCTGATCCGATATATTCATAAGGAACTTCGGGAGGCATTTGAGTACATTAAAGGACACCAGCGGCCGGAGTCAAGAAGGAAATTTTTCGAGCAAGCCTATGTGTTTTTTCATTCCCAGGAAGTAGACCGTGTAAAGGATCTATCCTATGGAAAGTACACCAATGAAGAGCTTTATATCCCAATCATATTAAAATCCTCTTCATCAAGATTGATTGCCCGTTCGGTACTCAGTGCTCCTGAGGATGAGGGCTTTTACAACCGAACATTCTTATATGGCATTTACAACCAGCTGGCAGATGACTTTGCTGATATGTTTGATGACTTGAAGGATGGCGCTGTGACACCCTATACCTATTATCTGAAACACCATCGAAAGCGTCCCGATCTTATTAACCCCTTTGAATTATACTGGACGGTCATTTACAATTTAATCCATAATGTCTATCACTCAGATCCCAAGACGAGTGAGGTGATGTTGGGTCGTGCCATAAATGGATTAAAACGTTTTAAAGAACGAATCGGAACAAAAAAATACAATGAAGTGATGGAGTTGTTTGCTCCAAGAAATCTGCAATTCAATCGGATCATCGAAAAAATGGTTCGAAAAGCGGATAATGTGGATTTCTTTGATAAATTGCTTCGTGACCATATGATGACCATTCTGAAAAATGAACGGAAAGAGCAAGAAGAATTTTTAGATACGATTGAGATGGTCCGTAATCAGATTAACCACGTCTTGCCTATCCCTAAAAACGATCATAACCCTTTGATGTTAGAGCCCATCATTGATGCGGCAAATTACAGTTTAAAAGGAGATGGAAAGCGACTCCGTCCTATCGTTGCCTGGGTCATGGGCGTTAATGAATACGGATTAAAAAGCTCTTCAATCGAGCCGCTTCTGAAATCTTTGGAATATATGCATACCGCCTCACTAATCTTCGATGATCTGCCATCACAGGATAATGCGTCCATTCGCAGAGGGCGTCCAACCCTGCATAAGACGTATAATATTGCCATCGCAGAATTAACCGCTCTCTTTCTGACCCAGAAGGCTACTGAGGAACAAGCATCTCTTGACCAGTTCGATTCAAAAACGGTGATGAAGTTAATTCATTATTCAGCGCAAATGACAGCGGATATGTGTAATGGACAGGCGATGGACTTGGATTCTAAAGGGAAACCATTGACACTGGAACAATTGAATTTGATGTGCTTTAATAAAACTGGAATCGGTTTCGAAGCTTCACTTATCATGCCTGCGATTCTTGCACAGACAAACGAATTGGAAATAAGAGCTTTGAAAAAATATGCTTACCATACCGGCATTGCTTTTCAGATAAAGGATGATTTGCTTGATGTTGAAGGAGAACTGTTCAAACTAGGAAAACCGATTGGTAAAGATGCTGAAAACAAAAATTCAACCTTTGTGTCAATCCTAGGTCTGGAAGGTGCCAGAAAGGCGATGTGGGAACATTACTGTTCTGCCATGGAAGCATTGCAAGAGGTGCAGCTAAAGACGACTTTTTTGAAGCATTTATTGAATTATATTGTGAACCGGGACCATTAAACATTTGTGCTATCTAAAAATTCAGGTTGAATAAAAGGACTTTAAAAATAGGCTGTGTTAAAGAACATTGTTGATTTTGAGCACAATGTTGATTGGAGTGGTAGGCGCGAGACTCCTGCGGGAGCAGCGGGACAGGTGAGACCCCGCAGGCGCTTTAGCGCCGAGGAGGCTCACCGCCCGCCCCGCGAACCGCTCGCGCCTGGAACGGAAATCAACATTCACTTTTAACACAGCCTAAAATTGATGAAGCAGCTAAGCAAATAGACACAGTTAAATGAGTTTATTAATGGATAATAATGATATATTAATTAGAGTAAGATAAAGCATTTGAAATAAAATAATTAAATCCCAGCATGAATGATCAAAAGAAGAAAAGGAGATACGATGACAAAAGAAATAAAAGATCCAGGGTGGAACTTCGATAACAGTTATTCACGTTTACCGAAATCATTTTTTTCCAGCGTCAACCCAACTGCTGTAAGCTCGCCGAATTTGATTATTTTCAATTATCCGTTAGCAGCATCCTTGGGGTTGAACGAAGAGGCTTTACAAGGTGAAGATGGCGCAGCTGTTTTTGCCGGGAACCAAATTCCGGAAGGCGGTTTGCCGCTTGCTCAAGCTTACGCGGGACATCAATATGGGCACTTTACGATGTTAGGCGACGGCAGGGCTATACTGCTTGGCGAGCAGATTACTCCCACAGGTGAGCGGGTTGATATTCAGCTCAAGGGTCCAGGCAGAACACCGTACTCCCGCGGAGGAGATGGACGGGCGGCGCTTGGACCGATGCTGCGCGAATACATCATCAGCGAAGCGATGCATGCGCTTGGGATCCCTACCACCCGCGGTCTAGCAGTGGTGACAACCGGTGAGTCAGTAATCCGCGAAACCGAACTTCCTGGTGCGATTCTGACCCGTGTGGCTGCTAGTCATCTGCGTGTCGCCACCTTTCAATACGTTGCAAAATGGGGCACAGATGAGGAACTAAGGGTCTTGGCTGACTATACACTTAAGCGTCATTATCCAGATGTTGAAGCTGATGAGAGTCGATATCTTTCACTGCTTCAGGAAGTGATCAAGCGTCAGGCTATGTTAATCGCCAAATGGCAGCTAGTTGGTTTTATCCACGGGGTGATGAATACTGACAACATGGCAATTAGTGGTGAAACCATTGATTATGGTCCATGCGCCTTTATGGATGAATACAACCCGGAAACGGTATTCAGTTCCATTGACAGGCATGGCCGCTATGCCTATGGCAATCAGCCGTATATAGGCGGGTGGAATCTCGCACGCTTTGCCGAAACCCTTTTGCCGCTGTTGCATGATGATCAGGAACAGGCTGTTAAACTTGCGCAGGCTGCGATTTCAGATTATATGGAGCTGTATAAGAGTAATTGGCTCGCTGGAATGAGGGCGAAACTGGGAATATTTAATGCAGAGGCAGAGGACGAATCCCTATTTGAAACCCTTCTCACTATGATGCAGAAGTATCGTGCGGACTATACCAATACCTTCCACGCATTAACCTTTGAAAGATATGAGGATATCGCCCTGTTTGGAACTCCGGAATTTGCTCAGTGGAATGAACAGTGGCAGGCAAGGAAAGAAAGACAGCAGGAATCGAAAGACTCTTCGATTCAGTTGATGCAAAACAGCAATCCGGCGCTAATCCCACGGAATCACCGGGTAGAAGAGGCACTTGAAGCGGCAGTGCAGCATGGAGATTATAGCGTGATGGAGAAGCTTCTTGAAGTTCTTTCAAGCCCCTTCGCGCACACGAGCGAACAGGCTGTTTACTCGACACTTCCAGCGCCATCAATCCAACCTTACCGGACGTTTTGCGGAACATGAAAAGGGTCATGGGGACAGACACAGTGTTCCACATTCAATTAGATTTGTTTAACTCTATAGATATTCTGTGGGACAAAAAGCCTGTCCCCTTGTTCCGTGGTGATGACATATGAAGGAAATGAAAAAGTTGCTAGAAGTAGATTTATACAAGCCAATTCAGACGTATTTTTTAGGTGAAGAGTATGAGGTATATGGGGAAGTTAAAGATTGTGATATCGCTGCAGTAAAAGGGGATGAGTTGGTTATTATTGAATTAAAGCTCACCTTAAGTGTGGACCTGCTAATCCAGGCTGCAAAACGGCAACGGTTAACGGATCAAGTTTACATTGCGATACCAAAACCAAAATATCGATTAAATTCTAGGCAATGGGTAGATAAATGCCATTTAGTTAGAAGGCTGGAGTTGGGATTGATTGTTGTTTCATATTCAGGGAAGTATGCAAAAGCAGAAATAATTTTTCATCCTACTCCGTTTAATCGCCGTAAAAGTATCGGTCAGAGCAAGCAAAAGAGAGCAGCGATAATGAAAGAAATCAATGGTCGGAGTGCGGACTTCAATGTGGGTGGTAGTAATCGAACAAAAATCATGACGGCCTATAAAGAAAATTCTATCCAAATTGCCTGTTATCTTCAAAAATCAGGTCCATTATCCCCCAAGTCGTTAATTCAAATGGGAACTGGCGAGAAAACCTCCACGATTATAACTAAAAACTATTATGGATGGTTTGAAAGAATCAAACGAGGTACCTATGTAATTAGTGAGAAGGGGATACAAGAGATAAAGGCGTACCCGGATCTTATGGGTTATTATTTGGAAAAATAGGTAAAAGGTTACAGATGAAAGATATTAGCTATAGACTTGAATGAGGAATTTATAGACGTATTACCGGAAAAAGTGGAAGTTAACATATTTACAGAAAAGGACTTAAAAGTTTGGAGTTAAATATTTTGAGTCGTTTGTTCGCTACTTCGTATGACTTTTTTATTGAATCTGAAAATAAATAGCTTTGTATCAGGATTGGAGAGGGAAGGATGAAGATTGTTATTGCTGGTGGTTCAGGATTTATCGGCCAGAAATTGACTGACATCCTTCTAAGCGCCAGACATCAAATTGTGATTTTAACAAGGAAGGATAAACAGTCTGCTGGGAATGTGACGAACGTTAAGTGGCTTGAGGAAGGCACTTCTCCGGAAAAAGAAATTAAAAATGCTGATGTATTTATTAATTTAGCAGGTGTTTCAATAAACGATGGCAGATGGAATACAAACCATCAGAAACAAATTTACAACAGTCGGATGAAAGCAACAGACGAGTTATTAAGAATAATCGCAGCATTGCCTGACAAGCCTTCTGTACTAATTAATGCTAGTGCAATCGGCATTTACCCTACATCCATAAACACAATATATACAGAAAATTCAACAGAAACGGCAAATGATTTTCTCGGTAAGACGGTATTTGACTGGGAGAACAAAGCGAAACAAGCAGAAACACTTGGAATTCGTGTCATCTTAATGAGATTCGGAGTTGTGCTTGGCAATGACGGCGGTGCACTTCCCCTCATGGCACTTCCCTATAAATTGTTCGTCGGTGGGACCGTTGGTTCGGGTGAGCAGTGGGTTTCATGGGTACATGTCATGGATGTTGTACGTGCTATTCACTTTGCCATTGAGCATGACAAATTAAGTGGACCTGTTAATGTCACTTCGCCGTCTCCAATCCAGATGAAGGATTTAGGTAAGACCATTGGTTCTGTTTTACATCGTCCTCACTGGCTTCCAGTCCCTTCATTTGCCATGAAAATGGTCCTAGGACAAAAAAGTACACTTGTTCTTGAAGGGCAGCATGTTATTCCACAGGTGTTATTAGAAGAAGGGTTTGAATTTATGTTCCCCTCACTCCGCACTGCTTTAGAAGATTTACTTATAAAAAATTGAAAAAAGGATCTGCTTCATCGCAGATCCTTAATTGATATCAATGGCCAGCACCAGCTTGATCAACGTGCTTCACATGTTTATGGTTCATGCCAATAAATAGCACGGAAATAAGTACAAACGCTGCGCCAACAATAAAGGGAACATGCGGGTTGTACCACTCAGCCAATTTACCTGCTAGAAATGGCGCAATCGCTCCGCCAAGGAACCGCAGGAAGCTATACGCTGCAGATGCTGTTGAGCGTTCAACAGGGGCCGAGTTCATAACGGCCGTTGTAATCAACGTATTATTATTTCCTAATAAAGCTCCAGCTAGAATAACCGCGGTGATAAGGACCCATTGAGTTGACGTCCAGATCCCCATTACTAGGAGAAGGAGAGCAAATAAGATTAACATAAGACACATGGATTTAATGGTTCCGAACGCTTGTTGAAGTTTTGGCGCCATGAAAACAGAAGTAACGGCGAGCAATAACCCCCAACCCAGGAATACAAAACCTAATCCATGTTCGTCTAATCCCAATACGAAAGGTGCGAAAGCAAGCAGGGTGAAGAATCCAAAGTTGTAAAGGGCTGCTGCTATTCCGAATGTTAAAAGCGAACGGTGTTTTAAAGCACGGAATGGATCTAGTAAGGATGTTTTGGTTTTTACAGTCGCATTGGAATTTGATTTTGGCATTAATATCGAAAGGCCAATGAAGGCAATCACCATCAATGTTGCCACTCCAAGAAACGGGCCTCTCCATGACATGCCGCCTAACCAGCCGCCAAGCAGTGGTCCAACGGAAATGCCAAGTCCAATTGCGGCTTCATATAATATAATGGCTTTTGCAGTTCCGCTATTTGAAAGGGAGACAATTGCGGCAAGTGAGGTAGCGACAAACAGGGCATTGCCGAGACCCCAGCCTCCGCGGAGACCGACGAGTGCCCAGATATTATTCGAAGCCCCGCCAAGGGCTGAAAATAATGCAATAATGATAATACCAGTCAGGAGCGTCCACTTGACTCCAAGTCTTGACGAAATAGCACCGGTAATAAGCATTGCCACGGCCATTACTGCGTTGTAGCTGGTGAAAAGCAATGTTACCTCACTCTGAGAGGCGTCTAATTGTTTAGCTATTGCCGGTAAAATCGGGTCAACAAGACCAAGCCCCATGAAAGCGATAATACATGCAAAAAAGACGGCCCAAACTGCTTTAGGCTGCGTTAGAAGACTCGTATTTCCTTCGGTTGCAGTAAGTGCTTTTGCCTGAGCTGCAGGCACAGATTGTGATCTAGTTGACATATCTTTTCTCCTCTTCTGAATAAAATTTTTTCAGAAAAACTATCAAGATGTGAACAGTGCCACTTTCACAGCAGGGATTTAAAGGAATGTCTGATGACATCGCCGCGGCTTATTATTCCGACCAATACCCCATTCCGTTCGACAGGAAGTTTTTTAATTTGTCTTTTTCCTAGAATCGCAGCAATGTTCTCCAATTTCTCATCCCAGGCGACTTTGATAACCTTTTTATTGGCAATTTCAAGCACATTTAAATTCAATAGTTTTTGTTCTCGTTCCTGGAAATCTTCGTTATCTCCCTTTATCACGAATGTATAGTAGATAGCATCCACAATTCGGTCATCATGTTTACCGATGTAACGCATAATATCCCCATCACTTAAGAAGGCAATAATTTCATTTCTGTCGTTAACCACGGGAAGTCCGCTGATATGATACTCAATAAATTTTTCAATAACGGAACGGACTGTGTCAGTTTCCTTCACCTTATGGACTTGGCTAATCATGATTTCATGTGCGAGCATATTAAATCCCCCAATAATAAATTTCCTTCTTTTTCAAAAAGTTGTATGATGAAACTATGTAATTGTATTATACAACCATTTTCTGCGATGTCAATACTGTTTTTAAAGTACAGCGTTTCCATTTTGAACTCGAATTATTGCGAAATCACAAGGAATTTATAGTGCAGGCAATGATACAATTGCTACCTGCAGCAATACCAAGTGATTTCAAAGTTTATAGTGATTATGCTATCATAAGTCTAGAAAATACGGTTAACAGTGAGGAAGATATAACATGAATGAACATGTGTTGGAAATGATTGAACTGGAACTGGCCATCTTGATTCGCCGGACCACGTCAATTTCATCCCATAAAAAATTCGGCAATCTTGACCGATCTGCCTATTTATTACTACACCAAATAATCTCCAATGGGGCAGCGGGGGTAAAGGCTTTGGCCGGTGAATTCCAATTGGATATTTCCACAGTTAGCAGGCAAACTGCAGCACTTGAACAAAAAGGATATGTGTACAGAATTCCAGATCCACTAGATGGGAGAGCATACTCTCTCGAAATTACGGAATTGGGAAAAAAGGAATATACTGAAAACAAGCGTGAACGATTGACGAGAATTGTTGAAGTTTTGGAAAGTTGGTCTGAAGAAGAAAGCAGAGTATTTGGAGAACTTTTGAAAAAATTTAATCAATCTGCGATTCAAGAGCAGTAAGAGAGCGAGGGGCAAGTTGGATAAGAAAGGTGTCATTTCACTAGGAGAAGCATTTGTAGATTTTATTTCCACAGACCAAACGAACACAAAATACCAGCAGCTGTTGGGAGGCGCAACCGTCAATTTGGCAGCTGGAACAAGTCGACTCGGGATTCCCACCTATTATTTATGTAAATTAGGCACCGATGAAATCAGCCATTTTGTAGAACAAGAATTAAAAAAAGAAAGGATCAATACTGAATTTTGTGTCCGCACCCCCAGCAAAAAGATTTGTGGCGTATATGTTCATATTTATGAATCCAGCGAGCGCTATTTTTACTCTTACATAAACGAGACCCCAGATGAGGTATTAATAGAAAACCAGTTGAAAAAGGAACTTTTTGAACTGGCAAAAATCTTTTATTTCGGTTCTGGAACACTTTTTCATGAAATAGCCAAAAAGACAACAGAAACAGGGCTAAAATATGCTAAGGAATCCGAGATGTTGGTTGCATTTGATGCAAATCTAAGGTTAAAGCGCTGGGAGAGTGAGAACCATTGTCGTCAAATTGTTTGCTCAATTATTAAGAATGCTGATATTGTTAAATTTGCTGAAGATGAGTTACTGTTTTTAACGGAAACCAAATCAATAGAGGCTGGGCTGGAGAAAGCATATCAATGGAAGATTCCTTATTTATTTGTAACAATGGGAGGTAATGGTGCATTTGCTGTTTATAATGGGACCAGAGTAGATGTTCCTGGTGTGCAAGTAAATGCGATTGACACTACAGGTGCAGGTGATGCTTTTATGGCTGCGATTTTATATTGCTTTCATGAAAAAGGGAAGCCAGCAGAACCTTCCCAGTTAACTGAATACATTCATTTTGCCAATCATGCAGGTGCTGCCGTGACAACGGAATTTGGGTCCTTGACCGCCAATTTTGATATGAGAGAGTTGAAAAAACAATTCCAGAAGAATGGTTTATAGGAAGGACATATCATTGATACTAACTACTATCTTATTTACTGCAATTTTTTTAAGTGGAATTTATTATTTAATCCGAAATCTTTTCAATTTGAAAAAAGCAGCGGAGCTCTCAAAAGATGCTCTTTATCCAATGAATGAGAGTGAGTTTGCGGGCATCATTATTCCAAATGAATGGAAACAGATGGAGCCCCTGACAAAAAACACGAAGTCCTATCGATATGTAATATGTGGAACGGTTGCAGCTCTAATTTTATTAACAGCCCTTTTGGTGATTGTCCTTACTACCAATTGGATAGACTCTTCCTATTTTAGTTTGGCCTATTTGTTTTTCGCCATCATTAGCTCAATTCGGCATCGCGGGAATCTATTTATTTTGCCAAAAGGGATCGTTCTAAATGGAAAATATTTTACCTACAGTCAAATTAAAAATTATGAGACTGAGCAAATCGTCCGATGGCATGCCTTATATGGTCTAGTTAAGAAGGTAAACAATGCCTATAAATTGACAATTCACGTGAAAAGGAATCTATTTCACTCGAATTTCCTTGTGATAGGAAATTCTGCACAACTTGAACAAATTCGAACTTTACTACATCAGAAAGGGGTTCTGTGCGAAACAAACCCTTCTGAACAAATGAGAGGAAGCTAGATATGAATATGATTGATTTGATTAAATCACGCCGGAATATAAAAAATTTTAAGACGGATCAGGTCGATGAAACCATAATTAAAATCTGGTTAGATGCGGCTGCAATGGCACCCAATCACCGAATGACTGAACCGTGGGAAATTTATTTTATTGGAGCAGAAACAAGAGGAAAATTAAATCATAAAACAAATTTTGGCAACGCGCCTACTTTAATGGCGGTGTTATCAAGGCACGGGGCTTCTAAAGTTGAAACCGAAGAAAATGCCGCAGCAACAGCCTGCTTTATCCAAAATTTTAATTTAGCTGCATGGACCGAGGGAGTAGGGACATTTTGGTCGTCGATTGGGATAACAGGACAAAAACGTGCAATTCTAAACGTGCCTGATAACTATGATTTGCTTGGTGTTCTTGCTGTTGGATATCCTGAGATGATACCAGACCCTAAACCACGAACTCCGATTGAAAATAAAATCAAATATTTACCTTAAACATTGATTCAATTCAACAACCGTCCGTACTTAAGGACACAACTCGCTGGCTATACCTTGGAAATGTCTTTAATAGACCTTAAAAAAGCTAGTGAAAGGTCACGTAGAGAGGTTCTATGTGACCGCAAACAGTAAAAAAGCAGGAGACCGGTCACATAGAGAGGGCGCCGAAGGAAATTTCGAGTGAAAAGTAAGAGGGAATTGTCCTTCGTGACTTGCCGAAGGACATTTCGAGTGAAATTAAGAGGTATTTGTCCTTCGTGAGGGTGCCGAAGGACATTTCGAGTGAAAAATAAGAGGTATTTGTCCCTCGTGAGGGTGCCGAAGGACATTTAGAGTGAAAAATAAGAGGTATTTGTCCCTCGTGAGGGTGCCGAAGGACATTTCGAGTAAAAAGTAAGAGGTATTTGTCCTTCGTGAGGGTGCCGAAGGACATTTCGAGTGAAAAGTAAGAGGGAATTGTCCTTCGCGAGAGAAGTTCTACGTGACCGAAAACCGCCAAAAATTTAGAAAACGGTCGCCAATAACCCCTATTGGCGACCGTAACAGTTAATCTCTCAATCTCTTATAACCATAGTTACCCTTAAAGATAAGGACTTTCGTGCTTCGCTTTTAGCCGGTTCCAACGGCGTTCGACCTCATCATCAAACATTTGCAGCATGGCTTGACTGTCTTCTTTTAGCATATGCTTTGTTTTCCCCATCAACTTCAGCCACTCCGTTACGGCTAACCGTTTATTTTTAGCCTCAGGATCATAGGTAATCGTCGTGATTCCGCGTTCCACCTCATAGAGCGGGAAGAAGTTGGAATTAACGGCAGCCTCAACAATTGTCTGGCCTAATTCATCCTTCGACTTCCAGTTCAATGGGCAGGTAATCAAAATTTTCCCGTAAACCAGGCCTTCATTATTAGCATACCATTGGGCTTTTGCCGCTTTCTTTAATAGGTCGCGGTCAAACGCTTCTGTGCCCGTAAAAACGTACGGAATATGAGTAGCTGCCATGATTTGCGCTGTATCCTTATGATGGAACGGCTTTCCGTTCTGGAAGGAGCCAACATTTGAGGTGCTCGTCATATGTCCCATCGGTGTCGAATAGGAGAGCTGGCTGCCCGTGTTCATGTAGCCTTCGTTATCGTATTCAAGGATAATCATTTTATGGTTGCGCAGTGCGGTTCCGATGGCTGGCCCCATGCCAATATCCATGCCGCCGTCACCCGTAACCATGACAAAGGTAAAATCATCGCTTAAGCCCAGTTCAGCCAATTCACCGCGCCGTTTTCGTTCATGGAACATTTCCACCAGACCCGATAACGTCGCCGAGCCATTTTGGAAGAGATTGTGGATGTAAGTCGCTTTATGGGCGCTGTATGGAAAGCCGGTTGTCACGACCATCGCACAGCCGGTATGGAATAGCGCGACAATATCACCTTCAATTCCTTTAAAAAACAACTCGAGCCCTGAGAAAATGCCACATCCTGGACATGCTCCGTGTCCGGAAGCTAACCGTTTTGGCTTTTTCGTTAAGCTCCTAAGCGGCGGGATTTTCACCTTTAGTTCACCTGTATTTTCATCAGGAGTGACGGTGATTAATCCGGTATTCAAATCTTCTTTTTTCATTGGATTTAAGACACGCTTAGGTGCGAATTCTGGTCTGCCGGGATTATGTCCGAAGTAGTCAAATCCCTTTTCAACAAAGCTAGTTTCCGCTGCTTCTTGTGCTAACTGGAAAAAGTGTTCTGCATCATCGGCATAAAAATCTTTACCGCCTAATCCGTAGATGCGGTTAATCACCTTTGTGCTGACATTTCCAACGGTTTGCAGCGCCGCTCTTAATTCAAGGGCCATGTTTCCGCCATGTGCTCCGTACGAGTCGGCCCTGTCCCCAACCGTAACCGCTTTCGCATTTTTCAATGCTTCTGCTAATTTTGCTTGCGGGAAGGGGCGAATCATATTAGGAGAGATGACCCCGGCTTTAATCCCTTGTGAGCGGAGCTTGTCGGCTACGTCTTTACAAACTTCAGCGGCAGAGTTTAGCATAAATACCGCAACTTCAGCATCATCCATACGATATAAATCAAGGACTGGATATTCCCGGCCTGTTAATTCTGTATATTCCTTCGAAATTCTCTCGAAGACTTGCTCTGCATTATACATGGCTTCCGATTGTTGATAGCAGTTATTAATATAATCAGGTTCATTCATATAAGGGCCAATTGTGACCGGATTCTCGCGATCTAGCGCATGAGGGAAGTTCCTCGGAGGATCGCCGATAAACGTATGAACATCTTGTTTATTTTTCAACACCTGGACCCGTCGCTTTTGATGGGAGGTGAAGTAGCCGTCGAATGATACAATCACTGGAAGACGAACTTCAGGATCTTCTGCTAGTTTAATAGCAATCAAGTTCATATCATAGACGATTTGCGGGTCACGGGCCATCAAGATGGGCCATCCAGTATTTAACGCGAAATATAAATCGGAATGATCTCCGTGAATATTTAACGGTCCCGAGACGGAGCGGTTGACCAAATTCAATACCATCGGGAATCTAGTTCCGGATTGAACAGGCAGCTGCTCTAACATATAGAGAAACCCATTGGCACTGGTTGCGTTAAACACACGTCCACCGCCAGTTGATGCCCCGTAACAAATGCCGGCGGATCCGTGTTCACCATCAGCAGGAATTAACACGATATCATGTTCTCCTTTGGCCTTCATCCCATCGAGGAACTGGGCGACTTCAGTAGAAGGGGAAATCGGAAAATAGCCCATAACATGATAATTAATTTGATGTGCTGCATAGGCAGCCATTTCATTGCCTGATTCAAAAACAACAGTTTGTTCAATGGACCCTGTTTTTATCGATCCCTTTTCTTGTTCTAAATTAATGGACATGAAGATCCCGCCCTTTCCTTAAATTGATGTTGCCAAATCATATAAATGAGGCACACGGTTCTTGTCGGCATAACCGTCATTATATTCTCTTTCGCCTGATAATGCTTCAACAGGGCATGCTGTGACGCATTTCAAGCAGCCTTTGCAATATTGGTAGTCAATCCCTTGCAGGAACATTTGCGGCCGGCCGCGTTTGTCTGCTTTTTCTTCCCAAACAAAGCAAAAGTCAGGGCAGGCAGTATCACAAGCAGCACAATTAATACATTTTTCTTCGTGAAAATGCGGCAGCATCCCGGCACGAGAAATGCTTAAATCCTTTAACATGCTGTTCCCTGGATTTGTAATGGTCCCGCCAATCGCTTGGGTTTGATAGCCTAGCAGCGGTTCAGCTCTCATAAATGGTTGTGGTTCGTACCCATCATCAACCAAATAGGTTTTGAATTCGACTTCATTGTATCCGCGGTCAAACGTCCGAATATTTGGTTCAACAAGGTGTGGATACTTTTTCTCGAATGTACGGCGAATCGTTTGTTTCATTGATTCTGGATCTAAGAAGCCTATGATTCGATAAAGCGCTCCCAACATTGCCGTGTTGGCTTTTGTTTGTTCTTCTAAAGCAATTCCGGTTGCATCAACTATGGCGATTGTTCCACCAGTAATTTTCATTAACGTCTTAAGTTCGTCAGGGGATTTTTGTGAATTCACTAAGATGTTGCTGTCAGGGTAAACCCCGCTTGTACAATCGATGGTTTTAAAAAGGGCATCATGGAAAATCCCTACTACATGTGGGCGTTCAATGGGTGTCGTGTCTCTGATGTTTGTTTCAGGTTCGCAAAAACGAATATGTGCTTTTACTGGAGAGCCTTTTTTCTCTGATCCGTAAGATGAAAAACCGACTCCGTTTAGTCCGTTTCCAACAACTCCATCTTCGGAAAGCATTTTTCCAGCTAAATTAGCTCCCAATCCGCCGATTGATTCAAGGCGAATTTCAAAAAAACCTAATTCATTGGTTTTCGGCAGTTTTGACAAACGTATTCCTCCTATCTGTTTAAATCAGTTTAACAATTGGAATTTTATAAATTTTCTATAAATTATCCATTTTTATTGTAACAGGATACAAAATCAATGACAACAGATTATTAAGGGGAAAATTAACAAAAGCCTTAAAACCCTGTATTTTAACACTTTTAAAAAAATTTTAATGTTTTAGTTTATTAAAAACCACAATGTGATGTAGTACAGATTTTAAATGTTGTATAACAACAAAGGAATCTTAGACAACAGATATAATATTCGGTCTTTTTCTATTAAACCCTAGAAAACTGTAGCAAAAAACTTATAAAGAGATATAATTAATCCAATATGTGTTTGTTTAAAATGAATCACAAAGCTGTATGGGGGAACGGTTTATGGTTGGAATAAAAAGTATAAAAATCGATGGTGAAAGTATTCATGTTTTTAAAAGTGCCATCTATATTTTTGAATCAAGCTCGGGATTTACCTTGGAATTGGATATTATTGTTAGTGAAATTGTTGTAAAAAAATATAAAAAGTTTGAAAACCTGATTATGGAGATTGAGTTAGAAGATGGTAGATTGATAAATTCAATTATGCACCTAAAAATCCTGTCAGGCGGATTGCCGCAGCTTAATTTATTCTGCGAACTTAATGACATTCAAGAGTATGATGATTTTGATAAAGTGAACGAACATGATACTTGGTTTCCGAATATAGAAGAAGGCATAACAATAGAAGAAATTAGAAAAGTGGAAATGCCGATTGAAGAAGTTAGTTTAAAATTAAAACTGCCAATTGACCAGGTTGAATGGTTAAAATCTCAAAAAAAGGGAGCATTAAATGAAATATTCCAAGCATTCATTTCTGATTATTGGAAAAGCTGAATAGCTAATCCAAAGCACTCTTTGGGGTGCTTTTTCAAATTAATCTTCCAATGGGAAAAATGATTTCCTAAATCCACAAAATTTGTAAAGTTCCTCCGACTTATTACGCATTTTTAAAATTAAAAGCGAAAAAAATTCGTTTTGGATGTATAATTAGTACTTGTTATATATATGAAGGAGGAAATTATTTTGATGGTATGGACTTTTGGCGGATTGTTTGTGATATCCGTTTTATTACTGATAATTTCTATATTAAAATCTACTCAAGTGGCTAAAATGGAACATAATCAAATTGACGTGATTCATATATCCACTATGAAAGAAATCAATGTCCTAAAAGAATCAATTCGGAATATTGAGATTGATATAGAAGTGGTAATGAAGGAAGCAGGGATTCACCTTTCTTCAGAAGAAAAGGTTTTCATGCGTGAAATACTAGACTTATATAAACGCAATTACTCGATCGAAAGTATCGCAAAACAAAAACAAGTATCAGAAAGTGAAATTGAACAGAGGTTGGCTCCTTTTCAGAAAATAAAGGATGAAGGGAGAAAAGTTGCCAATGAGAATTAACTTATTAAGCAGCTTTGCAGCAGGAATCCTTATTGCAACAACTATTTCTGGAATTGTTTACTTTTCTAGTACAGGTGATGCGCCAAAAACAGCTGCCAAAATATCCAATAACCAAAAAACGGTTAAGGTTCAATCAACTGAAAAAGAAATGAAACAAAAGCTTGAAACGAAAGGCTATGTTGTTCAATCGAAAGCTGAATATGACAAGAATATGAAGGCGGCGAAGGCATCTGTCCAAAAAGAAGCTCCGGCTGATGACAAAAAGCCTGCTAAAGAGGTAACACGGGTCGTCGTCAATGTATCCGATGGTATGACCAGTATCGATGTCGGAAAAAGCCTAGAAAAAGCCAATTTGATTCCGAATGGATTTAACTTCTCAATGGATGTAGAGAAAAAAGGGCTAGATAAAAATTTGCGCCCTGGTGTCTATGTAGTTGATAGTGAAATGTCTACCGATCAAATGATCACTACTATTTTTAAGTAAACAAAAGTAAATAGAGATGCCTGTCCCCCGGTGTTGTAAAGCTATAAAGCGGCGGGGGCAGGCATCTTTAAATTTAAACGAAAGCTCCGGGTATCTATATAAGAAAATCGGAGTATTTTTTAAGCATATCATATCGATACCACTCACTCATCTTTAGCTCCTCAAGTTGTTCTTTGACCGTGTTTAACCCCCCTGAATATTCAGTCATAATTGAACAAACACATTAAGCATCTACTGAAATCCACGACATAATTGAGCATAAAGTTCGACTTCATTCATCTTTCCTAAAAATAAATTCATGCATTTGTATCATACCTTTCATTCTTGTTAAGAGAAACTAGGGAATCTGGTCAGGGTGGATTGACATTATTTTGTTGGCGGAACAGCGAATTCTACTTCGCAATAATTTCTGATTTTCGCACAGAGCATTAAAAGTCAAAAGCCTTTGGAAAAGGTAGTAAAGCGCTTTAATAATATGGACGAAGGCGAAAAAATTACAATCAATGTTCATAAAAACCACCACTACCGCGGCCATTTTTTCTGTATACCTAACCTTGATAGGAAGGAAGTTTGACTATCCTACTTTCTTAACAACCATGATGACGTAGAACAATTTTTTAGTAAGGAATTCATACCAATTTAGATGAAAAAGGTTTAAATTACGAATGGAAAGGTGTTTAATAGGAACCAATCAGATGTCATCGACAAAATATTTACTAATCAACAAGAAACGACAAATTAAAAGAGGAGAAATAGATTGTTAATGATCATGATTCGACACATTTTGTAAATGGTTTTGAAGAAACGGTAAAAGGATCGTGAGAATGGATGAGAAAATTAAAAGTAATGACTGTTTTTGGCACAAGACCAGAAGCAATCAAAATGGCTCCCTTAGTACTTGAACTCAAAAAACATAAGGATGTAGAGGCAATCGTTACTGTTACCGGCCAACATCGAGAAATGTTAGATCAAGTACTGGAAGTCTTCGGTGTAACCCCTGATTTTGATTTAAATATTATGAAGGACAAACAAACACTAACTGATATTACCTCAAGTGCTCTGGCTGGCCTTGATGAAATCATCAAAAAAGAAAGACCTGATCTTGTACTTGTTCATGGCGATACCACTACATCGTTTGCTGCGAGTCTAGCTGCTTTATACAATCAAGTTCAGATCGGGCATGTGGAGGCGGGATTACGAACCTGGAAGAAGAACTCACCGTTTCCTGAGGAAATGAATCGCCAGCTAACAGGAGTGATGGCAGATTTACATTTTTCCCCGACGAAAAAGTCTGCTGACAATCTTATAGCCGAAAACAAAAACAAAGATAACATCTTTATTACAGGAAATACTGCTATTGATGCTCTTCAAACAACAGTGACAAAAGACTACCAACATTCATTGTTAACAGAGTTAAATGGGAACAAAATCATTCTATTAACAGCTCATCGGCGAGAAAATCTGGGTGAACCTATGCGTAATATGTTTAAAGCGATCAAGCGGATTGTCGAGGAGCATGATGATGTCCAAGTAGTCTATCCGGTTCACTTGAACCCACTTGTGCGCGAAGCAGCAAGTGATATTTTAGGGGATTATTCCCGAGTTCATTTAATCGAGCCGTTAGGGGTCAAGGATTTCCATAACTTTATGGACCGGGCGTATTTCATTTTAACTGATTCCGGCGGTGTTCAGGAAGAAGCGCCATCATTAGGAACCCCTGTGCTTGTTTTACGTGATACTACTGAGCGTCCTGAGGGGATTGCGACCGGGACATTAAAGCTTGCCGGGACGGATCAAGAAACGATCTACTCATACATGAAAGAGCTATTAACAGACCAAGAAGTCTATCAAAATATGGCTCAAGCATCTAATCCATATGGGGATGGCAAGGCGTCCCAACGAATTGTCGAAGCAATTAAATATTACTTTCATGTTTCAGACAAACGACCACAAGACATCGAAAGTAGTGAAAAAGTCTATTCAATGTAGAAAAATTAGCCATTTTCAAAATAAAAACCGATTAAACAAATTTGTTTAGTCAGTCTTTTGATTCAGGAATGATGTTGCTCCTTGAAAAATTAACCCTAGTGGGGGTAGATATGTCGAAAAAAATCTTGATTATTTCACAGAACTTTTATCCTGAGATTGGAAGTGCTGCAAATCGATCGAAGAATATCTATCAACTTTTAAAAAAGGAAGGATATAACGTTTCAGTACTAACGACCGAACCATCGTATCCCAATAAGAAAATGTATGAGGATGAAAGGTTTTGGGATGATGAAACGCTGAATCATGATTCTCAAGCGATCAAGCGAATTAAAATAACCAATAAAAAATATTCGCAAAGTATTTTTAATCGATTGATTTATTATGTAGAGATTACCATTCGCATGCTAATTTTTCTCCTTTTTAATAAGCAAAAATATGATGTTATTTTTGTAACAACACCGCCGATCTTCATAGGAATTGCCGGTTTGCTTGCTAAAGGGATTTTTAGAGGCAAGTTACTGTTAGATATTAGGGATTTATGGCCGGAGTCGTTAAAGGGAGTAGGGGTGTTTCATCATCCGCTTGTCATTTTTTTAGTGAAAAAACTGGAAAAGCTTATGTATCAACATGCTGATTCCATCATAGTCAACAGCAAGGTCTATATTGATTACATTATGGAAGATGCCGGTATTCCTAAACAAAAAATAACGTTTATTCCAAACGGTGTCAGGCACTCAGAATTAGAAATGGTATCGGCAAAGCGAGAAAATAAAATTGTTTATGCTGGAAATCTTGGGTTGGCGCAAGATGTTCAAGTATTAAAGGAACTTGCCAAAATGTTACATAACCAGAACATTTCAATGGACATAATTGGCTTTGGAATGAAAAAGGAGGAATTTTATCAATTTGTCCAAGAGGAAAATCTGAACAATGTCCGCTTCTTCACTCCCAAAACAAGAAAAGAATGCTTAAAGCTCATTTCCGGTTATCAAGCTGGACTAGTAGCCTTAACGAACAATGAAGTATTTGAAATGGTTTTGCCAGGGAAGATTATCGATTATATGACCTGCGGAACTCCAATAGTGGGTGCTGTTTCCGGTTATGCGCGTGACATTATTTGCAAGGAAGAGGCTGGCTTTGTATCCGATGCCCATAACCCAAATGAAATGTTACATCATATTCTCGAAATTTTCGAACACGCTGACATACAAGAAAAGCTATCAATGAATGCTAGAAATTATGTTAGGTCAAACTTCGTTTGGGAAAACAATATAAAAATCTTGGTGGGGATCATTGAATCTCATTCTAAAGATCATGTAAATGAAGATGTTGCAGAGGTTAAAACAGGATGAAAAAACGGGTATGTATGTTTGTTTGGAATCATTTCACAAATGACGCGAGAGTATTGAGGGAATGCACGGCTTTATCGGAAACGGACCAATTGGTTGACCTAATCTGTATCGATAATCCAAACAATAAAGAGCTTCCTCGTTATGAAGAAATAAATCCTAATTTTAAAGTTTATCGCGTGAAAAGGTATCCGGATATCCTTTTACAGCTTCAAAGGATCTTTAGGATGGCACCGATATTCAAAATAATAGGACTACTCGTTTCGGCCTATTTAACAGTAATGTTCCCGGTAGTGGTGATTCCATTGGCAGTGCTCCTTTTATTATTGCTTAAAACAAGAATGAGAGTGATTTGGATTAGGGGAACAATCTTTTTACGAATGATCTTCATGGGACTACGGAAAAATTATGATATTTATCATTCAAATGATTTGAATACACTGCTTCAGGGGTTCATCTGTTCAAAGGTGAGACTTAAGAAAAGGATCTTAATCTATGATTCTCACGAAGTTCAAACGAGTCGAACCGGCTATAATAGCAGACTTTATGGAATCATAGAGAGGATATTGATTAAACGCATTGATGCCATGATTGTCGAAAATCATACGAGAGCAAAATACAATGAAGATCTTTATGGCTTTTATCCGTATGTCGTTTATAACTACCCGGACATTCATCGTGAAGATATCAGTGAACAACTGTCATTAACGCAACAGCTTGGATTAGCGGAGGACGAAAAGATTCTCCTATACCAAGGCGGTATTCAAACGGGGCGCGGATTAGAGAAATTAATACAAGCTGCACAGCTATTTAAAGAAGGAACGCTTGTTTTTATAGGTGATGGAAAAATCAAAGCTGATCTGGAAAGAATGGTGGATCAAATGGACTTACATCACAAAGTAAAATTCATTCCAAAGGTTCCTCTTACTGAATTACCGAAATATACAAGAAATGCTTATCTCGGCTTTCAAGTGTTAAATAACGTTTGTTTTAATCATTATTCGGCATCCTCTAATAAGTTATTTGAATACATTATGAGCGATGTACCGGTAATAGCTTGCTCTTTTCCGGAAATCAAAAAAGTAGTCGAGGGTGATGCCTTAGGTTTGTGCATTGATTCACATGACTCGGTGTCAATTGCTGAAGGAGTCAATTATTTACTAGATTCTCAGGCAGAATATCAAAAGATGAAAGACAGATGTGCCGCAGCGAAGGAAAAATACAATTGGACGAAAGAAAAAGTAAACTTCCTAAATGTATATTCAAGCACGAAGAAATATCTAGCTTAAATGAATTGGTTATTTTCATTACATTACGATAAGAAAGCAGGGGATTAGAATGAAAGTTTGTACGATTGGATTAGGATATATTGGATTACCCACTTCAATTATGTTTGCGAAACATGATGTAGAAGTTGTTGGTGTTGATGTAAATGTGAATGCGGTAGAGGCATTAAATGACGGAAAAATACATATTGAAGAGCCGGGGCTACAAGAAGCTTTAACGGAGGTAATGGAAAAAAAGATGTTCCGGGCCTCATTAACTCCAGAAAAAGCGGATACCTTTATTATTTCAGTACCAACACCAAACCATCAAGACGAATATAAATCATGTGATTTATCGATCGTACGTTCTGCCGTGCGTTCGGTTATTCCTTATCTTGAAAAGGGAAATGTCCTTATTGTAGAGTCGACGATTGCACCAAGAAGTATGGTGGATGATGTCAAACCTTTAGTGGAAGAGGCCGGTTTTACAATTGGAGACGATGTTTATTTAGTCCATTGTCCTGAACGGGTTTTACCTGGACAAATTCTCCATGAATTAGTATATAACAATCGGATTGTCGGCGGGATTACACCAGCATGTACGGAAGCCGGAGCGAAAGTTTACGGAACGTTTGTAAAAGGTGAAATCATTAAAACAAACGCGAAAACTGCTGAAATGTCTAAGCTCATGGAAAATACCTTTAGAGATGTAAATATTGCATTAGCCAATGAATTGACAAAGGTTTGTAACGAGTTAGAAATCAATGCCCTGGATGTGATTCAGATGGCAAACAAACATCCAAGGGTGAACTTACATATTCCAGGACCGGGAGTTGGCGGGCATTGTCTAGCCGTAGATCCTTATTTTATAGTTGCCAAAGCACCGGAAACGGCAAAATTAATAAATTTATCAAGATCGATTAATACGTCCATGCCCGATTTTGTGGTTGAAAACATAAACGCTTTAATGGAAAAAGTCAATGGGAAAGTTTTGACGATATTCGGCTTGACCTATAAAGGAAATGTCGATGATATTCGCGAAAGTCCGGCAATGGAAATCTTCGAAATGTTAAAGCAGCAAGGAAACTACGAGATCCGTGCGTTTGATCCGCATGTCAACCAACATCCAGTTATAAAGAATATGGAAGAAGCTGTTGATCATTCAGATTTAGTAGTCATTTTAACGGATCATAATGAATTTAAGCACTTGAATGGGGACAAATTTGGCGGGATGGCCCATAAACGAATCTTTGATACAAGAAATTGCGTGCAAAAGTATGACCGTGAAATTGAATATATTACTTTTGGAAATCTCTATGAATATACGCAAAAGGTTGCCGTTATTGCATGAGATTTGTCCTGCAAGTTTTGAAAGAACTGGCTCAAAACTTTCATCTTGTCTTATCTCTTGTTTCTTATGATATCAAGAGTAAGTATCGAATGCATTATTTGGGGATTTTTTGGGAGCTCATTACTCCGATTCTAAAAATTGCTGTCTATTGGTTTGTATTTGGCATTGGTTTAAGACAAGGTGCTCCAATAAACGGCGTTCCTTATTTCCTTTGGTTAGTGGCAGGACTGATTCCGTGGTTTTTTATCAGCCCTGCAGTTACTCAGGGGTGTAATAGTGTATATGAAAAAGTGAATCTAGTTTCAAAAATGAAATTCCCAATCAGTGTCCTACCTGGAACAAAGATACTTAGCCATTTTCGAAACTTTCTCATCATGTTGATCGTTTTACTCGTTATTTTACTCGCAAATGGGTTTAGACCGGGAATCTATTTGCTGCAATTACCTTATTATTTGCTTTGTACTCTGGCGTTCCTATTTGCCTTTACCCTATTAGGTTCGACGATTTCGATTATGTTTCGTGATTTTCAACTTATGCTGCAAAATGCAATGAGACTCCTATTTTTTATCACACCCGTTATCTGGGATCGAAGTCATTTACCTTCTAGTTATCAAGCATTATTAAAATTAAATCCGTTCTCCTATTTAATAGAAGGATATAGATTCACATTTTTAGGACAAGGATGGTTTTATACGGACAAACAATTTGGTCTTTACTTTTGGTCGATCACATTATTGTTCTTGTTTATCGGTTCCTTTATACATCTTAAATTCAGAAGTAAATTTATCGATTATTTGTAGGATGGAGGAATCAGGATGAAACCAAAAGTAACTTGTTCAAATATGACAAAAACATATCATTTATATAGAAGAAAACGGGATAAATTTATCGACTTGATCGGGAATAAACACGGAAAACAAGCATTTTATGCATTGAAAAATATTTCCTTTGAAGTGTTTGCAGGAGAAACCATAGGCGTTGTAGGAATAAACGGTTCCGGTAAATCGACGCTTGCTAACCTGTTAGCACAAGTCATGCCGCCTACTTCCGGTAATATTGACATCAATGGTGATTCGTCCCTCATTGCGATTTCAGCTGGATTAAATAACCAGCTGTCGGGTCGTGAAAACATCCAATTAAAATGTTTGATGAACGGGTTTAAAAAAGCGAAAATTGCTAAAATCAGCTCCGATATTATCGAATTTGCCGATATCGGCACTTTTATCGAGCAGCCAATCAAAAACTATTCAAGCGGGATGAAATCGCGCTTAGGCTTTGCCATCTCGGTTCATTTAAATCCGGATATACTGATTGTCGATGAAGCCTTATCAGTAGGTGATCAAACCTTTTATGAAAAATGCCTGCAAAAAATGAATGATCTAAAGGCGGAGGGTAAAACCATTTTTTTCATCAGCCATTCGATTTCACAGCTTCGTAATTTATGTGACCGGGTTCTTTGGCTACATTTCGGTGAGGTTAAACAGTTTGATGAGACAAAAGCGGTTCTTGGTCAATACGATTCGTTTGTAAAATGGTTTAATAATTTAAGTACGCCTGAGAAAAAACAGTATAAAGAAACGATGTTAATAGAACAATTCAACAAAGTTATTGCCGTTAGCCGAAATACAGATAAGAAGGCCTGGGGATTTTATTTCCAAACAGGCTTATTATTGGTTGTTTCAATCCTTTCAGGGATTTGGATGTTCCTAAGTAAATGAGTATGGAATAAAGAATTTATTTGAATGCGGAAGTGATCTTTTCATGATGAAAGCTTTTCTGGCTGCTTCTTATGCTGTTAGTTTGTATATCGGGCCACAGCCTGTGCAGAAAGTTATGTTCAATTTGTGTGTAGGAAAAAAAAATAGGCTGGCTGGAGGGAGATATTTACTGGGCGTTTCCTGCCGTTTAGGCAAGCAAAAGAGGTTTCTAAGTCATTTAAGCCAATGTATGCGTTTGGATGAAAACCAAAGGAGATACTTAGCGGCCTATGCTTGGAGAAACCTAGGTTTGTATAACCAGGCATGGATGGAATTAAAAGAGATCGATGATCAATCTCCAGAAATACATTCCTTAAAAAGCAACACCCTTTATAACGCCAGGAACATTGAAGAGTTAATTCAATTTAGTAAAGAAATAGCAGCGGGTTCGGCGTTAGATGATAAACAAAAACACTTTTTAATCCAATATTCATTTCGAAAACACGGGGCATTCAAGGCACGTCAATTATCTGAGGTTTTTGATGATGGAACTTCTCATTTCAAAGATTTAATAGAAAAGTATAAAGAAATGGAAAGAAGAGGCGAGTCTTGGGATGGGTCGCCAGCATTGGCCCTAACATTAAGAGAAATGAAGGATGAACCAGCTTTAAATTTGGTGTTACATTCTTTTAAAGAAGGAGACCGCTCCCCGCTAATCTATCACACATTGATCGAAACGTTAAAAGAAATCGGATTGAAAAAGAAATATCTTCATGACGTAAATTTAATGATCGATGAGGGTTTTCTTCCGTTAACCAGTAAAGACGCTCTTTATCTCCTTACGAATTGCCGCGGCTTTCATGACGTATACGATGGCCGATACTTTTTAGGGAAAGAGGATGATTTTTCCAATGTGGTCGTGTATGGTGAGAGCTTACCTGAACCCATTTTTAAATCCCTGCTTTTGAAATTAATTGATCCTCTTATCCATTCATCGCAGCCTCTGCCTTTTAATGAGAAAGCATTTAAGATTTTATCCAGTTATTTAAAAGGAAAGCATAAATGGGATTGTCTTGAGGTGCGGTGGTATTTACAGAGGAATGAGCTAGAACATATAGACGATTTTATAAATCCGTTTCCACAAGACAAGCAGTTAAAATTATTGCTATATGTTGCGAAGTACTGCCATGAACAGCAATTAAATAAACTTGCCCTAATATTTGGTGAAAAGGCTTATCAGATTAGCCAAAATCATGAGGTAGTCCTTAGGAGATTAATTGCCAGTCACCATCGGCTCGGCAATGTTTCCGAAAGATATTATTTTATCAAGAAACTTAAAAAATTGGCACCTCATCGCCTTTTTAAAAAGGAATATGAGATGGCGTTAGATGAATACTTGTTACAAAAAAACGAATGGAATTGGTCGAGAAAAAGTAAAAACATTGAAAAAGGAAAGACAATTGTTCATGTGTTGAATAAGTCATTACCGGAAGTAAACGGCTATACGATAAGAAGCTCTGAAATGGTTGAACATCAAAAGAATTCACTAATACATCCAGTTGTGATCACGAAATTAGGTTATTCTTTTGATTCGAAGGTTGTAGAAAGCATCGGAAGAGAAATTCATAATGGGATTGAACATTATCGCCTTATGGATGTAAACGGCAGTTCGAAAATAAATGAAGTTCCAATGAGCGAGTATTTTCGGACTTATGCAGATCACTTTGCCCGAGCCCTACGCCAAATAAATCCCGCTTTGATCCATACGGCTTCTAATTTTCAAAATGCCCTGCCTGCCTTAAAAGTGGCACAAAAGTACCAGATTCCCTCCGTTTATGAGGTTAGAGGGCTTTGGCATGACACACAGGCAACGAAAACAGCGGGTTTTGAAAATTCAGAACGCTATTTATTGCATGAAAAATACGAGTTAATTTGCTGCCATACTGCGGACCGAGTTGTGGCTATTAGTCAAAGTTTAAGGGAACATCTAATCAATAAGGGGATTCCAGAGGAAAAAATTTACTTTGTTCCAAATGGAGTAGATGTAAAGAAATTTAAGCCGCAGCTGCCTAATACAGAACTTCAAAAAAAGTTTGACTTAGAAAATAAATTAGTCATTGGCTTTATCGGGTCGGTTACCCATTATGAAGGGCTTGATTATTTATTAAAGGCATTAGCCGAGCTGAAGAAAATGGCAATATCCTTTTCATTTCTGTTAGTAGGGGATGGAAAGGCACTTCCCGATCTTAAACAATTAGCACGGGAGCTTCAATTAGAAGCAGAGGTCATATTTGTAGGCAGAGTACCTCATCATGAAGTCAAAGACTACTATTCTGTAATTGATGTTTTTCCCTTCCCGCGTACAAAGGCAAAGGTTTGTCAGCTAGTAACGCCGCTTAAGCCATTCGAAGCAATGGCGATGGGAAAACTTGTGTTAGTAAGCGATATTCCGGCTTTAAGGGAAATGGTGATTGATGGCGAAACTGGCCTTGTATTCAAAGCTGAGGACGTATCATCGTTAGTCGAATGCCTTCAGCAAGTAGAAAACTCGAAGCATTTAGCTAAGCAAGGGAGAAAGTGGGTCGTCAATAATCGAGCTTGGGACCAATTAGCTAGAATCTATCATGAAATTTATCAATTAGAGTCAGCAGAACCGGTTCAAGCACTAGAGGCATAACTCAAAACAGAGTCCCTCAGAAAATTGAATGAAAGGTGGGGATTTTCCTTGGAGATAATCGAGCATACATACAAAAGCAATCTGCCAATAAAGTATGTTTTTTCAGAAGGGAAAGTGAACAAAGATCATTTGGTTGTCGTTTTCTCTGCATTTTCACCTGAAAAAGCGGAAATCAAGCACAGTTACAATTATATTCGTTCCTTACAGCATATCGATTGTCACCGCTTGTTTATTCTTGACAATTATGGCCCCCGAGGCTGTTATTACTTAGGGGAAAATATGAATTTCGAGGTAGAAACTTCTGTTCATTCATTAATTAGTTACATTACCGGAAAATACGGAATTAGCCAGAAAAATGTCATTACAGCTGGTTCATCTAAGGGCGGCTCAGCTGCCTTATATTTTGGACTTAAATACCATTATGGGCATATCATTGCCGGTGCTCCGCAAACCAAAATTGCTGACTATGTGTTAAAGTCTGCAAAAGATACTGCAGCCTATATATTTGGAGAAAGTCATCCATCTAGAGAAGCAATAGAAAAAGTAGATCAAATCATCTTTGATCAAATGGATCATGACATTTTATCTGAGTTACATCTATTATCCAGTGAGAATGATAGTCAATTTCCTATACACATAAAACCATTTTTGAATCAATTGAATCAGAACAAGATAAAAAGTCACATTCAGATCAACAATGAAATAAAAAACCATAGCCATATTGCTAAACATTTTCCTTATTTTTTACAAAAAACTTTGTATCAGCTCATCTATGGACTAGACTTGGGAATCGTTTACGAGAAAATGGACAGCGGCAGGCGGCAGATCCGAGTCGATGTACCGGTGAAACAGGAAGTTCGTACAGTTGTTTCTATTAAACACCAAGATGAACCCATTTTGGAAATCCCGTTTGAGGCTGAAGGAAGATTTGATTTATCCGCTATCGGATCAAGTAATATGCTTAAAAAAATCGATATTGCCTTAGAAATTCTCCATGAAAAGTCTCTATCCATTCCACTGGAAAGTATCATTTTCAGTAGAGATTATTTACAAAATACCTATAATTTTTCCATCGAAAATAACAAAATCTGTTTTCAACTAGATTGTCATCAGCTTCAAGATGTTGAATTCGCATTCTATATTATCCTGGACAATCAAGTATATGAGAAGATTATGTACCAGGAGGAACAGGAATTAGTTTTTCCTATTACACAACCGGGGACCTATAGAATCCATTACTTTGTTCGGTCTAAACAGAATGGAGAGAAAATCAGTAATAAAACCCATGAGATTGAGTTTACGCGTAGTTTAGTAAATTCAAGTAATAAATAACAGAGAGAGGGATCTAGTTGACTGTAACTGCACAATTTCCTTGGATCAATTTATTAAAAGTTGATAAATTGAGTCCAGTGACGATTAACACTAAGATAAGATTTGATTTAGACGCTAATGGCGATAAACTTCAATTCGCCTGGTATATTTTTAGAAATGGCAAGCGGATTGAATATATTCCTTATCAAGAAGCTAATGTACTGGAATGGGAACCGAATGAACCCGGTTCTTATTATATAAAAGCATTTACAAGGGATAAAGATGGCGAACAAGTTTCGATTAAATCAGCTGAATATAAGGTGATTGATTGTTTAAAGTTTGAGGACATCGAACATATAACCCCAAACCTGCAAAGCCCGCAGCATGTAGGTGCTGTGATTAAATGGGAGGCAAATGTAATAGGGGAAGAGTTGAAATATGCGTGGTATGTTTATAAAGACAACAAGAGAGTGGACTATATTTCATTTTCGAAATCAAACCAGCTAGAATGGTCTCCTCCAGAAAAAGGTACTTACACAATCAAGTTATTTGTGAAGGATCTTTCCGGTAATAAGTTTTCGAAATGGTCGAATGACTATATTATTCAATAGTGTGCTCGTTGATGTTCAATCATGTGAATAAATTATCAAATTAAAAAAGGAAGGGAGACGCTACTCCTTTCCTATTTTAATTAATGGATATTTTTTTTTGTAATGCTAACTTTTCTAAGTGTTTGAGATTACCGCCAATGAATGTTGGATTGTCTCCGCTTCTGTTACCCTCGGCTATTAACGAGCCAAAATAACTATTCTGAATTAATACGAAACTTTTTAGTGAATCATTGGTTGTGCTCTTATAGATATTATTTTGGAGTGTGACATGATTCCCATATCCAAGGGATAAAAAATAGTTGCTTTTACCAGTATGGATATTATTTTTTATCGTAATTTCATTGCCTCTCACGAGAAAAGCTTGGTTAAAATTTACAACATAATTGTTTTTAAATAAAATATGTTCAGCCGTTGAATGAGTTCCAAATCCACTGTTACCTGGTGCGAGGCTGCCCTTTTTTGCTCCGAATACCTTGGAGTCAGATACGATCCCATAGCGGGAGGGGGTATCTCCAGAAAAATCCACCCCTCTGCGAACATTCTTGAAAATACTGTTTTGTATAATCGTCCCTGAACCACCATAATCCTGAATGCCATAGCCTAACTTTGTCTTTTTAGTAACGCCAAGATTGATATTGACATCTTGAATTGTTGTCGCAAATGTTTTATTCAAAAATATACCTGTTAGTTTTGAATTACTTATGGACACATCACTAATCGTGGCGTTGCTTGAAAAATGAATAACGACCATTTTTGAATCATAAGGCAATGGATGGGTAAATGAAATTCCCTTTAAATTTATCTCATGATTCGCATACGCATCTACAGTGACGTTTTCATTTATACCAATATCGTAGCTTTCACTTAAGTCACGATCCAGATATACTTTTTGATTGCGGATCTTTGTAATTTTATACAGCCCACCTTTTGTTAGATAATCACGATTATCCCAGTACCAAAGTTTATCAGACTTTAAGTGAAGCAAACCCCCTTGCTTCATTCCCTTCGTATTTTCTAAAACCACGTAACGATCATTCTTTGACATTTTTTCAATCACATTTGTTGTGTTTACCGGTTTGTTCTCGAAAATAAAGGCACTTGTTTTATTTTTTTGTAAAATTACAGCAGGACTTTTACTTTCATCTTCAGAAACAATCGTAATCGCATGGTTGCAAGTAAGTGGTTTGTCAATTATATAAGTAGCCCCATTCTTCAATGTCACTTTCGAGCTCTTGTTAATGGCGGCCTGCAGTGCCTTCGTATCCAATTTATCATCAAATCCATCAGCCCCAAATTGTTCCGGTGATACATTTGAAAGTAACTGGTTTGAATAACTTTGAGGATTTTGTTCGATTGTCTTGTTGCTAGAATCTTGAAACTGTATAGAATGGTGCCTTGTTAAAGTCCAGAACAGAACAATAAAGCCTAAGAATATTGAAAAATAGAATAAATTCCTTTTTCTACTAACTTTTCTCATAAAACGTTCCCCCGGTGCTGTGCGAAGAATTTTTCCAATTTAAGTCGTAAAATGCTATATTTCTATGTTAATTGAACCTCCACCCATTTTCGCACACTATTGATAAACCAGATGTTCGTACTTTTTCGCAAATCTGCAACTGTTAATGTTTTTTTGTGAATGTTTCCAGTTTTAAGTAACTTTTCACGAAATGTGCCAGCTAATAATCCGCTTTTCACTGGCGGTGTCCACAATAATCCATCAATTTCTAAAACGAGATTCCCATTGGTAAACTCAGTCAACTCTCCGTCTTCATTCCAAAGAAGCACATCGAACACATGAACAGGTTTCATCATTTGAAATGAAGTGTAAACATCCCGGTTCGTTGTTTTATGGTATAAGAAGGGCATGCTTTTATCTATCGGTTTGTCGGCAAGCATCACCTTTAGAGCAGCCTCAGGTGGTGTAATCGGGTTCCCTTCAATGATGATCTCCCCGTCAATTGCCAAAAGGAGCCGTACTTTTAACTTACCCTCGTTATTATGTCTCGCAAACGTTTGTAAAGCCTCGTTGACATCCTCCAAATTACATGGAAAACAAAAGTATTGAGCTGAATTTTTCAAGCGATTGAGATGTTCATCTAACAAAAAATAGCTTCCGGCGTCTAATAATAAGCTTTCCAGCAATTGAAACGCTGGTCTGTTTTCTTCAAGTAAACTTGCTTTTGCAAGGATTTCTTCATATTCACCTTCAGTAGTTGAATCCCATGTAATCCCGCCGCCGACGCCATAAGTTGCCTTTCCAGATTGATGTTCAATCAAAACTGTTCTAATCGGTACATTAAAAATAGCTTCCTTATTGGGTGTAATAAAACCAATTGCCCCACAATAGACATTCCGCGGTGCCGTTTCTAAATCAGCAATGATGTTCATCGTGCTGATTTTCGGAGCACCCGTAATCGAGCCGCAAGGAAATAGGGCTTTAAAAATCTCAACGAGTTTAGTATTAGCTGAAATCTTTGCTGTAATGGTTGAAGTCATTTGATGAACGGTAGGGTAATGTTCAATTTCAAATAGCTTTGGAACGGAAACCGTACCAGGTTCGGCGATCATGCCTAAGTCATTTCGCAGCAGGTCAACAATCATGAGATTTTCAGCACGGTTTTTTTCAGAATGATAGAGCCAGTTGGCGTTTTCTTCATCTTCTGTAAAGGTTTTTCCTCTTTTCGTTGTTCCTTTCATTGGTCGAGTAGTAATATTGTCACCCTCTAAATGAAAAAACAGTTCAGGAGAAGCAGACAAAATACTATGCGCACCTGTGTTGATGTAGGCACAATAATTGGAAGCTTGAGCCTTCTTTAATTTCTCGAAATAAGCGATATCGTCTCCTTGGAAGTGAGCGTTCAGTCGAATCGTATAGTTTGTCTGGTATGTATCGCCACACTCAATCGCTTGTTTAATCGATAAGATGGATTTATTGTATTCATCAGTACCAACAGATAGGGTCCATTCCGTATGAGAATACGCACCATTACTGCTGAGCGGTTGATGAAGCGGCTCCGAAAAGATTCCAAACCATAGCAGCGGCATTGAACTCTTGTCTTTGACTCGATAAGCAGAATCGAAGGCGGGTGCACTTTCGTAAGATAAAAAACCAGCAGCATAATAACCGTTATCAACTGCATCCTGGACATGTTGAAAGCTTGGTATTACATCTTCGATTGAATCAGCTATAATCACCTGGACTGGATCTTGAAATGTAAGCGGTTTTATGTTGCCTTTCAAATCAGCAAATTCAAACGCTAACAGCGGGTGTTGTTTCATGTTATTTGTCATCATCTTTGGGTTCCTTTAATTTTTGTAAAAAAATTCTCTAACATTTGTAATCCGTTTTTCGTCATAATTGACTCAGGATGGAATTGGACTCCTTCTACTGTATAGTGCTTAAGGCGGATTGCCATAATTTCTCCATCCTCACTTCTTGCACTAATTTCAAGACAGGGGGGAAGTGTCATCTCATCTACGATTAAGGAATGATATCTGGTTACCTGTAATGGTGACGGAATATCACGGAAAATAGCATTTTGATCATGGCGAATGAGCGAGATTTTGCCATGCATCGGTTTCAACGCCTTTATCACAGTACCTCCAAATGCTTGGGCAATAATTTGTTGTCCAAGGCAGACACCGAGAATAGGGACTTTTTGATAATACGTTTTCACAACATCTAAACAAATACCGGCTGAATCAGGATTACCGGGACCGGGAGAAAGAAGGATTGAATCCGGCTGCATCTCTTCTAAATCATCTAGTGAGATCTGATCATTCCGAATCACAACGACCTCTTCGCCGATTTTTCGGATGTACTGGACTAAATTGAACGTAAATGAGTCATAGTTATCAATTACTAATATCACTGTTGATTCTGGCCCCATTTCGTTTGAATATTTTACGAACCGTGACTGGCTATGTTGGTTCCTAAATTCTTTGCTTGAAGTATTTCGAAAAACTGAAAGCCTTTAAAAGAATTTTACCAATCTGTTTAATTACAGACCAAGATTACAATAAATTTAAATCCATTCGATGTCAATGTTTAAATGGAAAAACGTTTCGTTTTGAATATTGACATCAGTGTCACAAGTGACTACAATTTTAGTTAAGTTAATTTGTATTTATAAAGGAGTAATAGAATCATGGAAATGAAGAAAACTGAGAATATTACAAGAACGGATCGGCGCAAGGCGAGGATTAGGGAGCAGCTTATTGCTGGAGCAATGGAAGCGTTTACTGAAGTTGGTTATATGAAGACGACGGTGGATGACATTACGTCCCGTGCTGACGTCGGACATGGAACCTTTTACCATCATTTTAAAAATAAGCAGGACCTTCTCGGTAAATTGGTTGACGAGCTGGCCGATAAGGTGAATGACTATGTTCAGCCGAAGAATATGCAATTAAGTATTTATGAAAGAATGAGATATGAAGCCCGTGGGATATTGGAATATTATGTGAATAATAGAAGCATTTTGTTGGCATTAAAGGAAGCCGTAATGGTGGATAAACAATTTGAGGGAAAATGGCTGAAAATTAGCGAAAGCCTATTTAAACGAATTGAACATGACATCAAAGGATCAGTGGATAAGGGGTACTGCCACGACATAAATGTAGATGTAACCATTCGCTCGTTAACTTGTATGTTTGAGGGATATGGCCATTATTTAATGACGGAGGACTTGAGTTCTGAGGATATCAATGCTGTTGCAGACTCTCTAACAGACCTATGCTATCGAGCCATTTTTAAAACACAATAATTTTGGTAAAAAAGAATAACTATAAATCTTCTTAAAAACTAAAAGGGGGAAACTGAAATTGCTGTCTCAAATAGGAGTTACACAAGTTACGATTCCACTGCCATTCCGATTAAATCATGTCAATTGTTTTTTAGCAGAAGGGGCTTGGGGCTGGACGATTATTGATGCGGGATTAAATACAGAAGTATCCGAAAATATTTGGAAACCAATTATTGAGAAACATGATGTGAAGGATATCATCTTAACACATTATCACCCTGACCATTTTGGCTTTGCCGGAAAACTGCAGGAATTAACAAATGCTGATGTTTGGATGACAGAGGTGGATGCGAAAGCAGGTTTGAGCTACTGGGAAGCCGACTCTATGGAATGTGTAAAAAAGAATTTTTACACATACGGCCTTCCTAAAGACGATCTATCAGAATTAATCGTTGATGAAGAAAGATTTCTTAATCGAGTTCAACCGTATCCTACGATCAATCAGTACCTCACAGAGGGTATGAAACTATTATTTGGCAAACACGAATATGAAGTTATTTTCACCCCAGGTCATTCTGATGGATTAATTACATTATATAATAATGAAAATAGTATCCTTTTTTCTACTGATCATATCTTACCTAGAATTTCACCCAATATCTCATATTTTTTTAGAGGTATTCGTAATCCGCTTGAAGCCTTCTTTCAATCGCTGAACAAGATTAAATGTTTAGATGCAGATGTTGTCATTCCTTCCCATGGTAAGCCATTCCGAAATGCCAATAAAAGAATTGATGAATTATTGGCGCACCATCACGAGAGATTGGAAATAGTCTATCAATCTATTAAGCAGCCTTCTTCTATCATTGAAGTTAGCCGGCGACTGTTTAAAAATTTGACAATCCACGAAACCCGATTCGCAATTGGAGAAACCTTAGCACATTTGGAATACCTATTTTTGAATCAGCAGTGCACAAGAAGTTTTGAAGAGGGCACATGGTATTACGAGGCTGTTTAGGTTTATCCAAAAAAATTTATGAAATTATTGACATTGTAGTCATATATGCCTACAATGTCAATTGAGGGAATAATCGGAAAATTACAACAAAAAGTTAATGGAGGTGATGAATATCGAGAATTAGCAAAGATATTTTTTGGATTAATAATACTTCGGCACATAAGTGCTAAAAAGGGAATATTCTTCAAACCTCCTTCTTTTACTTCACCTCAGCAAATCATACTAATAAGGAAAAGGTTGATAATGCCCAAGTTGTTTGCAATAAGGCGTACTATAATTTTTATTGCACAACTAAGAGTTTCTAAACCTAATAGAATGATGTCCTAAACTTATCCTGGCAAGGGGAGATCAATATGGAAAACCACAACGTATATCACTCTAGACGTTTAACTGAATCGTATTGGCCAGCTGATACATCTAGAACTTTGCATGACTCAACTGTTGCTCAGGTATTACGGCAAGTAGCAGCAGAAGTGCCGAATCGCATTGCATTGATAGATGGGGTAATGGACCCAGCTCGCCGCAGACGCTGGACCTACGCTCAACTTCTCTCAGACGCAGAAAGGGTGGCTTGTGCCCTGTTAAACAAGTTCAAGCCTGGTGAACGGGTGGCCATATGGGCACCAAATAGAATTGAATGGATGTTAATCGAATATGGCTGCGCGATTGCAGGTATCATTTTGGTCACGGTGAACCCTGCTTTAAGGGGAAA
This sequence comes from Neobacillus sp. NPDC058068, assembly GCF_042885335.1. Lineage (NCBI taxonomy): Bacteria > Bacillati > Bacillota > Bacilli > Caryophanales > Bacillaceae > Neobacillus > Neobacillus sp. NPDC058068. Next base: position 234,302 of record NZ_JBHVSI010000001.1, read on the forward strand.
AGAACTCGAATATGTTTTACGGCAATCAGAGGCAGCAGGCCTATTCCTAACGGAGGAATATCGCGGTCACAATATGCTCCAAACAGCCCACGAGGTTCGTGTAAATTTACCGACGCTTAGAGAAGTTATCAATTTTTCAGATTTCGAGGATTTCATTCATTCTGGGAACAAGACTGTAACCTTCCCGGAAGTTAAGTCAGAAGATCCTTTTGTGATTATGTACACGTCGGGAACGACCGGCAACCCAAAAGGAGCAATCCTCCATAATAAGGGTATGACTAATAGTACAAAATTCATGGCCGAACGTGCCGGTATGGAAAAAGGCGGGGTGTGGGTAAATGTCATGCCATTGGTTCATATGGGCGGTTGTGGTTTCGCTGTATTGGGGACTTTGCAACAGCGTGGTACCCATGTACTAGTGGGAGGTTTTGACCCAGCGCTTTTTCTAAAGCTAGTTGAGGAGGAGAAGGGGACATTCGCTCTCCTCGTCCCTACGATGGTTGAGGCAATCCTAAACTTACCTGAACGCGATCAGTATGATCTTTCAACCTTAAACTCTATTTTATCTGGAGCATCGAAAGTAGAACCATATTTAGTTCGGCGTGTTAAAAAGGAATTGGGCTGTGGAATGTCGATCGTGTGCGGGCAAACAGAGATGCATGGGGGGACGACGCAAACTCATCTCGATGATACACCAGAGGACCAGGCTGAAACCATTGGGCAGCCATATCCCCATATTGAAGTAAAAATTGCTGACCCGGCAACCGGTGAAGTGCTCCCACTGGGGAAGGATGGAGAAATCTGCTGCCGTGGTTATCAAACGATGGTTGGCTATTATAATATGCCGGAAGAAACGGCCGCTACACTAAAGGATGATGGCTGGCTCCACTCCGGTGATTTTGGCTCTATGGACGAACGCGGTTTCATAAAGATTAGGGGCCGATTGAAGGATTTGATAATACGTGGAGGTGTCAACATTTACCCGATTGAAGTAGAAAACCTTCTGAAGGAACATCCGAAGATTGGAAACGTATCTGTGATTGGCTTGCCGGATGAATACTGGGGAGAGCAAGTCGCAGCAATTATTATTCCAAAGTCACATGCGAACAAACCAACAGAGGAAGAACTGACTGAATACTGTAAAGCAAATATGGCGAGTTATAAAAGGCCAAGGTTTTGGTTTTTCGTCAATGAGTTCCCGACAACAGCAGCAGGTAAAATACAAAAGTTCAAGCTGCGTGAAATAGTTTTAAAAGATGAACCTCAGCTTAATAAAAGATAGAGTTGATTAAAGTAAGTTGATCTCTTTGTTAAAAAAGGGATTTTAAATCCTTAGTGTATAAAAAATAATGTTACGGAGATAAAATACGAATCTACCCAAGGGAGCTGCAAATTGAGCTCCCTATTTCAGTTTTTTCAAATTGAAACTAGGGACTAAGTAAGTATAAATACATATAATTAAGTTATTGACACTAATGTCATATATGACTACAATGTATTTAAAGGAATTATCTGAATATTACGGAAGGTAAAAATAACCTTGAACGAATGGTTGATATTCACGCTTTAAAGGTGAATGCCTGTGTTTAGCAAAGAAATTGCAGTTGATCCAACTATAAAGAATTGGGGGTAAAAAAGATTTATGCAGGATGTATATATCATCGGAATCGGGATGAATAAATTTGGTAAATATCCGTTAGAGACAGTTCGTACCATGGCGGAGGACGTAATTCATCAATCATTAAACGATGCTGGGATAAATAAAGAGGATCTAGAGGCTGGATTCTTCTCCAATACCTTTTGGGGGATGTTTGAAGGTCAGCACTCGATTCGTGGACAGGTGGTTTTCAGGGGGATGGGGATGGACCGGATCCCCGTAACTAATGTTGAAAATGCCTGTGCAGGTGCATCAACTGCCCTTCACCTAGCCTATACCGGAGTACGGGCAGGAATGTATGACGTCGCCATTGCTGTCGGTTCTGAAAAGCTTACGAACCCTGACAAAGCTAAATCGTTATCTGCCTATTCCAGTTGTATGGATGTCGAAAATTATGAAAAACAGATCGGTTTGCTATTGGATTATGGAAAAAATCTCGAAGGTTGCCATCCTCCAGAAGAATCCGCACCTGGTACTGGCAGAAGTGTTTTTATGGATGTTTACGCGATGATGACTCGCTGGCATATGAACAAGTATGGAACGACGCAAAGACAATTGGCAGCGATTGCATCTAAGAATCACTTTCACTCTTCGCTCAATCCCTATGCACAATACCAGACCCGTATGAGTATTGATGATGTTTTAAAAGATAGCCCGGTAACATACCCTTTAACCCGAAGCATGTGTGCGCCGGTAGGGGATGGTGCAGCAGCCGTCATAGTTTGCTCAGAATCTTTTATAAAAAAGTTAAAGAAACCTCGTCCGATAAAAATTCTTGCCTCGGTGCATGGGCAAGGTTCCGATAGAGACCTTGACGGGGAAGATATCGGTGAAAGACTTGCCAAAGCTGCCTATGTGAAGGCCGGCCTTGGTCCTCAGGATATTGACCTTGCAGAGTTACATGATGCTACCGCATACGGGGAACTGCACCAAAGCGAGGCGATGGGATTTTGTCCGCCTGGAGAGGGAGGCGCACTTGCTGAATCAGGTGCGACAACACTTGGGGGATCAATTCCAATCAATACGAGTGGAGGACTTGAGAGTAGAGGACACCCCATTGGTGCCTCCGGCCTTGCGCAGATTTACGAAGTTGTCACACAGCTCAGGGGAGAAGCGGGCGACAGACAGGTGATTGGCGCCAGAATCGGACTTGCTGAGAACGGCGGCGGAAGTATTGGTGTTGAAGAAGCTGCCATGTGTATTCATATTTTAGAAAAAGTGTGACCGCTAAAAGATAGAGAAGGAAGTGGAAATGTGGATTTTAATTTATCGGACGAATTGAATATGTTAAGGGAAATGACGTACAAGTTCGCGGTCAATGAAATCGCTCCACATTCATCGGAATGTGATAAACAAGAGAAGTATACACCAGAAATCCGTAGGAAAGCCGCCGAACTGGGGCTGGTTGGAGCCTGGATTCCGGAAAAGTATGGCGGAGCCGGAATGGGAATCCTAGGGCAAGCCGTTATTACGGAACAGCTTTCCCGAGTGGATATGGGAATTGGCACGAATATTATTACCGCTAGCTTTGGATGTGAAGCGATTTATCTTTACGGAACAGAGGAGCAGAAACAGAAGTATTTGCCGCAAGTTTGTCAAGGAGAATGGGTTTCTTCAGGTGCCTTTACCGAGCCCAATGCCGGTACCGATGCTGCCGGATATCAAACACGGGCTGTCCGCGATGGTGATGATTTCGTGATTAATGGCAGCAAAATATTTATCACCAATGGAACGGTTTGTGATTTTATGGTCGTGCAAGCGATTACCCAGAAAAAAGGCACAAGCGATTCTCACAGATTATCGTAGACGCAAATACGGATGGAATCACTAGAACAAAACTGTATGGAAAATTAGGAATCCGGGCCAGTGATACCGCCCAAATTTCATTGGATAATGTCCGCGTGCCCCAGACTAATCTTGTCGGAACCGATGGCAAAGGGTTCCCTCAGTTAATGCACTTCTTTGATATTACCAGGATGATGGTTGCTGCTCAGGCGCTTGGAATTTCTCAGGCATGCCTAGATGCTGCGGTCAAGTATTCGAAAGAAAGGCATGCTTTTGGGAACCCAATCGGCAGTTACCAAGCCACCATGACCAAATTGACTGAAATGGCAGTCAAAACTGAAGCACTGCGAAATCTGGTTTATAAGGCGGCGTGGCTCGTTGATACGGGAAAACCCGATTTTACTCTATCAGCAATGGCTAAATATTTGGGCGGTCAGACAGCCGTTTTTTGTGCAAACGCTGCCATAGAAATTCATGGTGGATACGGTTATATGGAGGAATACAGTGTTCAGAAATGGTATCGGGATGCTAAAATTCTCGAAATCTATGAAGGAACGAAGGAAGCCGAGGTCATGGCAATCGGCCGTGTTCTCCAGTCCAAATAACAACATGGGGCAAACGAAACGTGTTAGGAAAAACTGATTATGGATTACAGAAAATTAAACCTAATCAAAAAAGGAGAAAAACATGATTACCAATCTAGAAGGAAAAGTTGCCCTTGTTACAGGTGGGACGAATGGAATCGGCAAATCCACAGCTTTAAAGCTCGCAAAGAGTGGAGCTGATGTGGTGGTTAGTGGGAGAAACCACGAAGCAGGTATGCAGGTAGTATCGGAGATAAAGGAACTAGGGCGAAGAGCCGTATTTTTAGAATGTGACTTGTTTGTCTATGATTCTGTTAAGGAAATGGCTGACAAGGCTGTTACTGAAATGGGAAAGATTGATATTTTAATAGCAAATGGTGGTGCCACTGTCCAATATGCCAAGTTCTTTCATGAACTGGATCCAAATGACTATGATGGATGTCTAAACAGTCAACAATCATCCCGGCTTTATGCAATCCGGGCTTTGCTCGACCATATGCGGGAGCAGAATTATGGGAAAATTGTCATTATTACCAGTGATGCCGGGAGAATTGCAACGCCAAGAGAATCTCTCATTGGGTCGGCAGCGGCAGGGCTGGTGCTAATGAATAAAGCTTTAGCCAATGAATTCGCCCGCTGGCAAATTCGGGTGAATGCCCTTTGTTTAACAGTCATTCAGGACACTCCTGGCTTTGATGCCGTTATGGCTACCGAGGCCAGTCATGTATTTCAAAAAGCAGTCGATCGTGCAAAGCTTGGTCTTCCAAATGCAGAAGATGTCGCAGAAGCTGCTCTTTTCTTTGCCTCACCAGAATCTGACCGAATTACGGGTCAAACTCTTAGTATCAATGGTGGGCTATCCTTCGCGGGCTAACAAATCTCAATACCTTTTGTTTTAGTAAATTATCAAAATAAAAAAGTAAGGCAAGAAATTAAAGGAGGGAACACGTATATGTATGTAAATTTAACAGCAGATGAAATCTTGAGTAACTTAACCAAAATTGCAGCGGACCCCTACGAAAGAGCGAAAGAGTGGAAAATGGAAACAGGCTCCAAGATTATTGGATGTTCCATTATGCATTTTCCAGAAGAATTACTTCATGCAGCGGGAATTTTACCGATTGTTCTTCAAGTAAAGGAGGAACCAATTACCTCTGGTCACGCATATTATCCTTCCTACTTTTGTGGACCCACCCGCAGTGTTGTCGATCAAGCGGCCAAGGGAGAATTAGATTTCCTTGACGCATTCGTTGGCGGAGATTACTGTATTCAAGCCGTTGGCGGTTCGGAGGTAGTAGGGAATCTTCTTCCTAAAGTCAACAATATGTTTTTCCGCTTGCCTGTTGGTAACCAGCCATGGACGCAAGGAGATATTGTTCAAGGCTTAAAGGAATTAAAGAGAGATACTGAAAGATTCACAGGCAGAGAGATTAGTGCCGAGTCCATCCGTGAAAGCATTCGCATATATAACAAGAATCGCAGCCTCATCAGAGAATTATACGAGTTAAGAACAGCAAATCCTGGGATTCTAAGTTCTAGTGAGATGATGTCGATTATTAAGTCAAGTATGGTCATGCCCAAGGAAGAGCATAACGCGATATTAGAAAGTCTATTGCTAAAGCTTACCGAACAAAAGGATTCTAAGCAACAGGGAGGAGTACGTGTCTTCTTATCTGGCAGCTTTTGTGGAGCCCCTAAAAGCGAAATATTGTCGCTCGTTGAAGAATCAGGGGCTGTCGTGGTCGGCGATGACCTTTTCCACGGTTTCAGATATATAAGTGACAATATTAGTGAGGATGCCAGGGAACCGTTGGAGGCAATCGCTGCTCATTATATAGATAAGAACACGAACGTACCTTGTCCAACTCGATGTGACCCTAAAACCGACTGGCCTCAATACCTTGTTGACTCGATGAGAAAGCATAAGGCAGACCAACTCGTTATTGTGATGGCACAATTTTGTGAACCACATATGTTCTTCTATCCAGATATCAAAGATGCCATGCAAGCGGCTGGAATCCCTCACCTGCTCCTAGAAATCTCACACGAACTTGATTCGATTGAAACCATTAAGACTAGATTAGAAGCCTTTGTTGAAATGGCTGTTTAAATGCTTGTAACAAAAATAGAAAGGAATGATGATAAATGACAGTACAGGAAGCGAAAAGAGCGAATAGGCTAAAATCAGGAAAATTGGTTAACAAGCTGGTCAATGAGTATTGGGAGGATCTAATTAATGCAAAGAAGACTGGTAAAAAAGTCGTTTATACGACTGGTCTGCCAATTGGTCCATTTATGGCAGCACAGGATTTGGCGTGGATCCATGGAGAAGGATACGGTGCACGTGTAGCAGCTAGACACGAGGAAAAAGAACCTCAAACCTTTGCAGAGAACCGCGGATTTAATCGTGAACTTTGCTCCTATGCCAGAACACAGATGGGTTGTGCGATGTTCGCTGAATTTGGGGTCCCGGATGATTTAATGCCAGGTCCAATTGCAACCGAAATACCGGCGCCGGATGCCATTGTTACCTGCTATCCTGGCTGTTCAACCGGCCCGCAGTGGGATTGGGCAATCGAGCGGGTCTTCGGCAAAAAAATCCCGTGGTTCAATGTCGTCATTCCGTATCATATGGGACGTAACGGTTCTACCTATATGAAAGGGGAAGAATTTGAGGAAAATGTTAAATACGTTGAGAGACAGTTTGAAGATTTGATTAAGTTTTTAGAGGTAATAAGCGGGAAACCTTATAATTGGGATAAATTTCAAGAGTTAATGGGTGTCACCAAGAAGGTTGGTCAACTTCGGATGGAGGCTATGGAACTATGTAAGGCGAAACCAGCTCCTGCGAGTTTCTTTGATTGGTCCATTCAAATTGCACCAGTTAATTATCTCACAGCATGGCCGGGAACAGTGGAAGCAATGGAAGCGGTTAAAGCAGAAGTACAAGAGAGGCTCGACAATGGTGTAAGTGCTGTTCCGACCGAAAAGTATCGCATTTTCTGGGAAGGAATCATGAATTGGAATAAGCTTGGCTGGATGGCTGATAAGTTTGCCAGTTATGATGCCACAGTGGTCGCTGGCCGATATACACATATGGCCTTCTGGCATGAACCAGATTCGATAGACCCTGAACATCCGTTGAGGGGAATTGCGATTAATCACCTCGAGTGCCAATTAAATCTTGGTTATCCGATAACAGAGGAACGGATGATGACATTATCCAAGGAATATTCCATCGATGGTATTGTCTTTCATGGTGCAAGAACATGCCGATCGTTCTCCCGTTCACATTTCTTGTTAGCTGAAAACCTGAATAAAAAGATGGGCATCCAATCTACTTCGTTTGAAGGTGACATGGTCGACGATTCATTCTACAAGGAAGAACTCGTCAATACCCGAATCGAAGCCCTAATTGAAAGCCTAGAAGCTCAGAAAAGCAGGGGATGACATTCTTTGGTTAATCTTTGGTAAACCTTCAAACAAGATTGAGTTTGTCCGGGAGTGAATCTCCCTGACAGATTCAAAAAGTGGTTAATATTCTGGATCAACAATTTAGGGAGAGTCGACCCTTTTGTAGATTAACAGAATAATAAAGGAGTGAGTTAGATGACATCGAAAATGGATGGTTCTTCCTTTTATACAATGGGTGTGGATAGTGGTTCCCTAACTGGCAAAGCAGTAATTATCGACGGGAATAAACGTATTGTATCACATAGTGTCAAACAATTGGGTTTTGTAAGTCAAAAGGCTGTTTTCATGGCCATCGATGAGGCATTGGAAAAGGCGGGATTAGTCCTTGATGATATCGCATATACAGTAAGTACTGGCTATGGACGTAAAAGGTTAGAAATTGCCGCTAAGAATTTGACAGAAATTAGCTGCCATGCAAAGGGGGCCAACTATCTTTATCCCGAAGTAAAAACGGTGATTGATATTGGAGGTCAGGACAGTAAAGTGATTGCAGTCGATCCATCGGGAAACGTCAAAAACTTTGCTATGAATGATAAATGTGCTGCCGGAACCGGCCAATTTCTCGAAGTTCTGGCGAGAGCGTTAGACGTTGAATTGACTGAGATTGGCAAGTTGTCTATGCAATCAGACGCTGATATCAAAATCAGCAGCATGTGTACAACATTTGCGGAGTCAGAAGTCATTTCCTTAGTGGCTGAGGGACACTCAACGATCGATATTCTTTCTGGAATGCATAAAGCGATATCAGGGAGAATGAAAGGTTTGGTTGGGCGTGTAGGGATGCAAAAACCGGTCATGATGACAGGTGGCGGCGCCAAAAATATTGGCTTGGTCCATGCCTTAGAGCAATCTTTAGGTGTTTCGATTTTTATCCCTAATGAACCCCAGATCGTTGGCGCTTTAGGGGCGGCATTATTTGCGAACGATTTCGCTACAGGAATTAGGAAAAAGGTGGAGGAAGAGGAAGATTTAAATAAGTCCCGGGCACCGGCCAAAGATTGTGCGAGTTGTTCGATACAGAATTATCAACTAAACAAAACTACCTAAATCGTTTTGAAACCTAGATTGGGAAGGGAGAAGGCCATGCAGTATGAAACGATCCTATTTGAGCGTCGGGGTGCCGGCGCTTGGATTATTTTAAATAGTCCTGAAAATATGAACTCGGTATCATCAACTATGCTCCAGGAATTGGAGACTGTACTATCTGAATGTCAATCTGACAGGAGTATTCAGGCAGTCGTCCTTACCGGCACAGGGCAAGCATTTTGCGCTGGGGCAGACCTTAAAAACGTGCTTTCCTCATTAAAACCTTCACAACCGGGGATGAAAGATTTCCTTGATATGTTTGACGAGGTGTGCGGACTGATTCGGAAAATGCCCAAGCCAGTCATTGCTGCGATTAACGGTCTTGCACTGGCGGGGGGACTCGAGCTTGTCATGTGCTGCGATATTGTTTTTGCAGCAGAAAGTTCCAAGATTGGAGATGCTCACTCTAACTTCGGCGTATTTCCTGGTGCCGGTGGTGCGGCTGTACTACCGAAGAAAATCGGTCTCAACCGGGCGAAGTATCTCCTCTTCAGCGGCGATTTTCTTTCAGCTGCTGAAATGGAAAGGTTTGGTTTAGTGAATAAGGTGGTCCCGGATGGCGAGCTTTCCTTCGAAGTAGAAAAGTTTGTTGAGAAGCTCGCCGCCAAAAGTCCATTGGTGCTTAGTCGGATGAAGGAAGTGGCGAACGCAGCTTTGGATCAAACTCAGGATGCGGCATTACGCCATGAGATGCTAAACCTCAGGCAGCATGTACGCTCCTACGATCTTGCCGAAGGACTTAAAGCATTTGCCGAGAAACGCAAACCTGAATTCAAGGGTTATTGATAGGAGGGTGACCAAAAGTGAAAATAGAAAATCGTGTGTTTATCATTACCGGCGGCGCATCGGGTCTCGGTGAGTCTTGTTCGAGACTGTTTGTGGAAAAGGGCGCTAAGATAGGAATTTTAGATATGAATGAAGATCGCGGGGAGAATCTTGCAAGGGAACTTGGTGAATCCGCCGTTTTTTGCAAGACAGATGTAAGTGATGAAAGCTCTGTTCGCGAAGCTATGGAAGCGGTTACTTCAGAGTTTGGTGCCATCCATGTGGCGGTCAATTGTGCAGGTCTTATATATGCAGCAAAGGTCCACTCAAAGAAGGGACTTTTTCCAATGGATATGTTCAATAATGTGATACAGGTAAATTTAATCGGGACAATGAACGTGGTCCGTTATGCAGTACAAGAAATGCGGAAGAATGAACCAGATGAAAATGGGGAGAGGGGTGTTATTGTCACTACAGCCTCGGCAGCTGCTTTTGCTGGTCAGCTGGGTCAGGCGGCGTACAGTGCTTCCAAAGCCGGAGTGGTCGGCATGACGCTTCCAATTGCCCGTGAGATTGGGGATTACGGAATGCGGATTGTTTCCATTTCACCAGGTCTTTTCGATACACAAATGTCTAGTGGTATGCCTGAGTCCTTTAAGCAGGAGGTTTCAAAGCATATTCCTTTTCCGAAAAGGTTGGGCAGACCGTCAGAATATGCGGCAACGGTTAGTCATATTGTGGAGAATCCTTATATTAATGGAACGACGATTATGCTGGACGGTGCAGCACAGCTCCCAGCAAAATAAACAAGAAACTAAGACTAGTCAATAAATGAAACATTCAGAAAGGAGAATGAAAATGGCTGGAGCACTTGAAGGTCTGAAAATACTAGATTTTAGTACATTGGTTCCGGGACCTTACGCAACGATGTGCTTGGCAGATATGGGAGCGGATGTTTTAAGAATTAAATCTGGAACTAGGCCTGATGTAGTTGATTTTTTACCACCTTACCTGCCTGGGACAGAGTTGTCATCCGTGTCGGCGCAATTAAGCAGAAATAAAAAGCTCATGACCCTAAATCTTAAAGATTCGCGTGCGCAGGAAGTGATTCACCAGCTTCTAGGTGAGTACGATATTATCATTGAGCAATTTCGCCCAGGTGTGATGGCGAAATTAAATCTCGATTACGAGAGCCTTAAAAAGGTAAATCCAAGACTGATTTATTGCTCGTTAACTGGTTATGGACAGACAGGTCCGATGAGGAATCGGGCGGGGCACGACATTAACTACATAGCGATGTCAGGCGTCGCATCATACTCAGGGAAAAAAGAATCTGGCCCGCCGCTTTTAGGTGTGCAAATCGGGGACATTGCTTCAGGTTCTAACAATGCCATAATTGGCATTCTGTCAGCTGTCATCTATCGAGAGCGGACTGGTAAGGGGCAGCATATTGATGTTTCAATGACCGACGGAATGATTGCCTTTAATTCGTTCATGCAAGGGGCCTCTTATTTAGTCGATGGAAAAGACGTGGGAATGGAAGAAAACCTTGTTAATGGAGGATCTTTGTATGATTATTATGAGACGCAAGACGGCAGGTACTTGAGTTTTGGCGGTGTCGAGCCGCAATTTTTTAAACAGTTTTGTCAAACGATTGGCAGGCCTGACTTTGCGACAGGTGGAGTGACACCAAAGAATGGATCCGCAATCAAGGAAGAGATTCGCCAGATTATTAGAACGAGAACATTAGAAGACTGGATGAACCTATTCAATGACGCGGATGCCTGTGTTGAGCCAGTCCTTAAACTTTCTGAAGTATTAGATAGTCCGCTTGTTCGGGAGCGGGGAATGGTTGTAGAGGTTCCTGGACCAAATGAAAACAAAATAAAACAGATTGCAAATCCGATTAAGTTTTCGGAGTCTTTACCTGAGTATCGGCATACAGGGATTCCGCTATCACAGGCTAACACCGAAGCAATTATGAAAAGTCTAGGATACTCTCAATCGAAAATTGAGAAATTGGCCAATACGGGCCTTTTCAGCTAAAAGAATGTAAATGTCAAAGATAATAGCTAGTTATCCGAGGAGGTAGCATTTTGTCAATGAAACCATTTGTTAAACTTCATTTTGAAAGCAGGACGGCAGTTATCACAATCGAACATCCGCCAGTTAACGCACTTAACCGGCAGATTATGGATGAGCTTGACCAGACACTGCAAGGGCTAAAGAGAAATTCCGATACAAAGGCGATCATCATTACCGGTGCAGGGGACAAAGCTTTTGTGGCCGGAGCAGATATCACACAGTTTCTCGATATAACGCCAGAAATAGGTTATGAACTCGCGAAAATCGGCCAGCGTATTTTTGATCGGCTTGAAGCATTTGAAATCCCAGTTATTGCGGCTATTGACGGATTTGCACTTGGAGCTGGTTGTGAGCTTGCCATGGCTTGTGATATGAGAATTGCTGGAGAAAAGGCGAAATTTGGACAGCCAGAGGTGAATTTAGGGATTATTCCAGGGTACGGCGGAACACAGCGATTACCAAGATTGGTCGGTACAGGTAAAGCGAAAGAGCTTATTTTTACCGGTGATGTTATTGAAGCTAGTGAAGCATACCGAATTGGATTAGTGGATATTCTCGTTCCTAGTGGGGAAGCCCTAAGTCATGCTCTGAGCCTATCAGTCAAGATACAGAAAAAGGCACAGTTGGCAATTGGAGCGGCCAAAAAGGCAATCACTCAAGGGTTGGACCAACCGCTAGCGAATGCATTAAACCTAGAGGCTGAGTTGTTTAAAGAGCTTTGCTCCACGGAAGATCAAAAGGAAGGTGCAAGGGCATTTTTAGCGAAGGAAAAGCCAAAGTTTCAAGGGAAGTAGCACCCCTTTTTTAGGGCACTATACCTTCAGCTATCATTTTTTTTAGAAATAATAACTTTTGAAAAAAGGGAGCGGTAAATATGTCCGAAGCTATTAAGGTAAGTGTTCAGAACGGCATTGGTTCTATTTCTTTCAATCGTCCAGAGAAGTTGAACTCACTTTCAACCGATTTAGTAGAAGCTCTTACAGAGGCACTGCAAACTCTGGATAAAAATGCCGATGTCAAAGTCGTTCTCCTATCAGGCGAAGGGAAATCGTACTGTGCCGGAGGAGATTTGGAAACCATCATGCAGTTTACGAAACCTAGTGATATCGCCTCTTATCTACACAAAGCTATAAATCTAACCAGAATGATTCTAAATATGGAGAAATATGTGATTTCTGCTGTCCATGGATATGCTGCAGGAGCAGGGTTTAGTCTTGCACTTGCTTCCGATTTTATTGTCGCTGACCGCTCAGCGAAGTTTGGACTAAGCTTTGTGAATCTAGGAGTGATTCCGGATCTTGGCTTAATGAAGTTATTATCGGAACGAGTACCATTGGCCATTGCCAAGGAATGGATTGTTTCCGGTAAGATTATCGGAATGGAAGAGGCAAAGAACTGGGGGATAGTCAATAAAGTGGTGGAAGGGGATTTGCTTCAGGAAGCAAGCGAATTCGCTCAGGTAATTTTGAAGGGACCGCCAATAAGTAATAAATATGTTAAAAAGATGCTAAATCATTCTGTCCATCTCCCTTGGGAGACTTTTTTAGAGCAAGAGGTCACGGTTCAAGCTCACCTATTAGCAACGGAAGATATTCAAGAGGGATTGAATGCGTTCCTGGAAAAACGTGCTCCCGAATTTAAGGGGATTTAACCCGAATAAAAAACAAGACATAAACAAAACAGAGTGGGGTGTATTTAAATGTCGCTAAAAACAATCGGTGTGATTGGGGCAGGGAGCATGGGATCAGGAATCGCCCAAGTAGCTGCTTGCGCTGGCTTCCAAGTTATTTTGGCAGATTTGCAGCAGGATTATTTAAATAGGAGTATCGGCAGTATTCGCAAAAGCTTAGAGAAGCTGTCAGCTAAAGGGAGAACTAATGATTCAGTTGAGGCAATAATGGATCGGCTTATCGTGTCCACTAGCTTAGCAGATTTAAAGGACGCCGATATAGTTTTTGAGGTTATCATCGAGAATATCGAGAAAAAGATGGAGCTATACAGCGAGATTGATCAAATTTGCAAACTGGACACGATTTTTTGTTCCAATACATCAGGTTTGAGTATAACCGAGATGGCATCTGCCACCAAGCGGCCGGATCGGGTAATTGGCACTCACTTTTTTAATCCAGTACCAATTATGGAACTGGTCGAAATTACCCGAGGCAATGATACCTCGGATGAAACTTATCTGATAGCCAAAGATTTATGTGAAAGCTTTGGTAAAAAATCAATAACAGTTAACGAAGCACCTTTGTTTGCTGTAAACCGAATATTGGCGCCGATGATTAACGAGGCGATCTTCGTTCTTCAAGAAGGAATCGCAAGTAAAGAAGATATTGACCTTGGTATGAGACTTGGGGCCAATCACCCTATAGGTCCATTAGCTTTGGCTGATATGATAGGGCTGGATGTACTTCTGATGGTTATCGATACCCTTTACGAAGAAACAGCCGATTCAAAGTACCGCCCAGCGCCGTTATTGCGCAAACTAGTTCGGGCTGGTCACTACGGCAGGAAAACAGGCCGCGGTTTCTATGAATATGAAAATTAAGCATATATTATATTTGCAAAAATTGAGTGCAAGGCACCACTTCTTTAGGTGTTATTATTTGCAAAATCACAAATAAAGTGGGAATCCAGTTGGATCCCCACTCTAAAAAGCGCTTTTACTCTACCGTAACCGACAACGATTTCACTAAAAACGATGGAGATCCGATCGGTGAAAGCGGGAACGTTAAATCAGAGCCAATTTCCTCGACATGCTGCAATAATTGATAAAAGTTACCTGCAATCGTCATTAAATTAACCGGGTATTGAACCTTACCATCTGCAACATAGAACCCATTTGCGGCAAGTGAAAAGTCACCTGAAACTGTGTTGGCGCCTGAATGCAAGCCAGATAGACTTGTAATCAAAATACCTTCGCCCATAGTAGCGAGCAAAGCTTCAAAAGAGAGCTCGGAAGGTTCAATATATAGATTAGAAGGACCGACCTTGACAGCACTTTTATAGGAATCCTTATAGGCATGGCCAGTGGTTTCAGCCTGCTCTTTTTTTGCTGTTTTTTGATTGTGAAGTAAGGATTGCAGCACACCTGACTCTACTAATGTAAGTTTCTTAGTTGCAACTCCTTCACTGTCAAACGTCCTGCAGGCAAGGCCATCTTCAAGGAATGGGTCATCAACAATGGTAATCTTTTGATTAGCTATCTGTGTTCCGAGCTTATCCTTTAAAGATGAAATCCCTGCTTGTGTATTTTCCGCTGAAAAATTAGGCGAGTATGTTGCCAATAGATTTGCTGCGGCATCATTTCTTAAAAGCACCGGATATTCCTTGCTCTCGATATTTTTTGAACCTAATTGAGAAAGTGCTTCTTCAGCGGCTTTTTTGGCGATTTCCTTTGCATTTAAGTTATGGAAGTCTTTAGATACTGTAAATTCAAATGATGTTTTTGTTTCCTCTCCGTCCTTAACAATCGCTTCCAGAATGACATACAAATAATTCATTCCATCCGTTAATGACAAACCCTTATTATTTGAAAGAGATCGCGAAACCGTTTCTGTTCGAATCATGCAATAGTCAGTCGCAACAATTCTTGAATCTAATGCAAGTAATTCCCGTTCCACATCTTTAATAAATTGTATTTTTTCAGGAATGGTTACTTCATTTAAGGCCGTAGAGAAAAAGTTTCCTTGCTCATATTGACTGCTGCCGGCAAAGATTTCTTCACTATCTTCATCATTTATGATCAACGTGTTTTCTTTCGCGTTATCCAACAAGAAGGGGATGGAGGCATCGTCGATTTTTTCGGTATAGGCATAGCCCATTTTTCCATTAAATATCCCGCGGAAGGAAACGCCGCCGTCTTCGGCAATTTCATATTGATCAATTTCCCCTTTGAATATTTGGCAGCCAAATACTTCTTTCTTTTCATAATAGATTTCAACATCCGTAAAACCGCTGGCTAGTGCCGCACTAAATAGGTTCGCTTGAAATTCCTGTATATTCATGCACTTATTCCCCCTTTGTCCCACCGACGGTAATTTCGCTGACACGGATCATTGGCTGTCCGACGTTAACCGGAATACTTCCACTAAGCGAACCGCACATTCCAGCGCCATGTCCTAAATTATTCCCGACCATATCGACAAGCTGCAAGGTTTTAGGTCCATTTCCGATTAAGGTGGCACCTTTTAATGGCTTACCGAGCTTACCGTTTTTCACCTCATACGCTTCCATAACCGCAAAGTTATAATCACCTGTAGACGGGTTAACCTGACCGCCGCCCATATATTTGGAATAAATACCATGTTCGGTATTGGCGATGATTTCTTCAGGTGTTGATGTTCCTGGGGCTATATACGTATTTGTCATTCTCGAGGTCGGCGCAAAGCGGAAGGATTGTCTTCTTCCCGAACCAGTCGATTCCATGCTCATTCGTCTTGAATTAAATTTATCAATTAAATAGCCTTTGAGAATACCATTTTCAATGAGAACATTTTTGCGCGCCTTTTCACCTTCATCATCAATATTGATGGAACCCCATTCATTTTGAATCGTGCCGTCATCGATATAGGTAACAATGGACGGTGCAACCGTTTCACCAATGCGGTTCGCAAACACAGAGTTGTTTTTCGCAACAGCGGTTGCCTCTAATCCATGGCCACAGGCTTCATGAAAAATAACGCCGCCGAAATCATTATCGATAATCACAGGGAATTTCCCGCTTGGACAAGGGCTTGCGTCTAACATCGTCACAGCAATTCGGGCTGCTTCATTCGCATAATGGTCGATATTTAAATTCTCGAAAAATTCAAAGCCTTGATGGGCGCCCGGTCCATGAAAACCTGTTTCCATTTGGTTATCACGCACTGCTACTGCCTGAATCGCCAGCCTTGAACGAACGCGTTTGTCTTCGGCAAATTTCCCTTCCGAATTAGCAATAAGGACATTTTGTTCTTCATCCATGTAACGGACCGTGACCTGTGAAATACTAGAATGGTAGTTTTTTG
Organism: Neobacillus sp. NPDC058068; assembly: GCF_042885335.1. Lineage (NCBI taxonomy): Bacteria > Bacillati > Bacillota > Bacilli > Caryophanales > Bacillaceae > Neobacillus > Neobacillus sp. NPDC058068. The sequence goes on from NZ_JBHVSI010000001.1 coordinate 250,750, forward strand.
CTATATCATAAGCATTTTTCATGATCGATGCCTTGCGGGATTTATCGACCTCTTGCGGGTTGAGGTGGATAGGATGGATGTTTTCAACTGACTCGTGAACAAAAGGGGACAGCTGAATTATTGAATTCCCGCTTATCGCTTGTGCGGCATTTTTAGCTGCTTTCAGAAGTCCTTCCTTACTGTGATCGGTTGTATAGGCGTAGACGCTTTGCAATCCTTTAAAAGCACGGATGCCAATCCCAAAATCACGCCCGGAAAGGCAGGTTTCAATTTTTCTGCTCTGCAAGGTAAAGTTATTCGTAAAACGATCCTCGACGAAAATTTCCGAAAAATCCCCGCCCGTTGATAAAGCTGCTGTCAGTACGTCTTCAATTAAAGATTGACTTAGCATTTTAGACCTCCCAGATTCTTTTTTAAAATAATAGAAAGATTCTGATTTCTACAGTTAGAATCTGCCTATGGGATGACACCTATTTATCATACAACATTTTCCACCATTATGGGTAATTTTACCTCTAAATTGTTGTGATCATTTGAAAAAGTAAAATAGAAGGAAGGTCTTCATTTTTGACTTGCGCGATTACTGGTTATTGCTTTAGCTTTTTAATCATTACAGCTTCAATGGTTTTCCAGGGCAGGATGGTTTTTAGCAACAGATTTTTCTTTACACCTTTACCAATGGGATATCTAAGGGCTGGAGTTTTCTGCTGTGAGGCAATTTGTGCAACTAATTTTGCAACTTCAACCGGATTGCCATGTTCTGCTTTTCCGGTTTCCACTTCTTGTAGCATACTCTCCATAAAGGAAATGTAAGGCGAATCAGCATCGATTTCCATTTGGTCAACGCTAGACCAAATATTGGTTTGATACGATCCAGGCTCGATTATCGATACATCAATCCCAAAAGGTTTGAGCTCAAGTCTTAAGCTTTCGCTATAACCTTCTAGAGCGTGCTTGGATGATGTATATGCAGATAAACCTGGGAATCCGAATCTCCCGCTAATGCTGCCCATGTTGATAATTCTGCCTTGATTTCTAGCTCTCATAAATGGAAGGACCGCATTAGTAACAGCAATCACACCAAAGAAGTTGGTTTCAAATTGCTGCCGGTAATCTTCTAGTGAAAGCTCCTCGCTAAAGCCTCCCTGTGCAAAACCTGCATTGTTTACCAGCACATCTACCGATGGATAGTCAGATAGAATCGTTTTAAAGTGCTGAATAGCCTCAGCGGATGTGACGTCAAGCGGTTGAATATAAATGAGATCAGCCACATTGTTTTCGTTCGCACGTTCTAGTAATGGTGTTGCTTTATTACTATCTCTCATTGTCGCAATCACCGTAAAGCCCTTCAATGCCAGTTCGATGACGCACAACAAACCAAAGCCGCTCGAGGACCCTGTAACGATTGCTGTTTTTTTGCTCATGATATCTCCTTTAAAAATCGCATTTATTTTTATAGCTATGTTAAAGAACATTGTTGATTTTGAGCACAATGTTGATTGGAGTGGAAGGCGCGAGACTCCTGCGGGAGCAGCGGGACAGGTGAGACCCCGCAGGCGCTTTAGCGCCGAGGAGGCTCACCGCCCGCCCCGCGAACCGCTCGCGCCTGGAACGGAAATTAACATTCACTTTTAACACAGCCATTTTTATTAAACCTTAATCAAGCGGGGATTGTATAGTATTAAACGAAAAAGGGTGCCCCAATATTTCTTGGGACACCCTGATTCGGAAATCTAAGGTTATTGACCCTGTTGATTTCGTAATGATTGTTCAGCATAGGCGACAAGCCGTTTTGTCATTTCGCCGCCAACTGAACCGTTTGCTCGTGCGGTCGTATCAGCACCAAGCTGAACTCCAAACTCGCCCGCAATTTCTTCTTTCATTTGATCCAGAACACTGTCTGCACCCGGAACTAAAAGTTTGTTTCTAGCCATGATCCATCACTCCCGCCGAAGTTTTTTGAGCAATAGAAAACAGTTGCTCGTATTTATATTGTCCTAATTAAAAATAAATAGTAACAACTAGTTCAATACATCAGGATTAATCAAGTTCTTCGGACGTTTACCCGTTAATCCTGCCAGCAGATTCTCGACTGCCAGCTTGGCCATTTTTAGTTCGGTTTCATAGGTTGATGACCCGATATGCGGTGTTGTCACTACATTAGCAAACTGGAGGATAGGATGGTCAGCTCTTAGTGGCTCTGTATGGTAAACGTCTAAGGCAGCACCATGAATTTCATTATTTCTTATTGCCTCAATCAGTGCCTTTTCATCAACTGTTTTTCCGCGCGAGCCATTGACAAAAATACAGGATTTTTTCATCAATTTAAATTCTCGTTCGCCGATTAAATTCTCTGTTTCAGGTGTCAGCGGGGTCATTAAGCAAACAAAATCGGATTCCTTTAGCAATGTATCAAGGTCACAGTATGCAGCATGATATTTTTCCTCGGCCTCTGGATTCCGGGTGCGATTGTGGTACAAAATCTTCATATCAAATCCGAAATGCCCGCGTTTAGCGATGGTTGAACCGATTTTTCCCATGCCAATAATCCCTAATGTTTTATGATGAACATCGACTGCATATTGTTCGGTCGTTAAATGCTGCTTCCAATTCCCCGCCTTCACAAAGTGATCGAGCTCGGGGATGCGCCGTGCCGCCGCAAGGAGTATGCCGAAGATGGCATCCGCTGTAGTATCTTCTAGAACTCCCGGGGTATGTGTCCCCATAACGCCGCGCTTTGTCATCTCTTCAATTGAGAGGTTGTTATAGCCCGTGGAATTATTCGCAACAATTTTTAATCTGGGTGCCCTGTCCAGTAATTCTTTATCAACCGGGAGTGCAAGGCCGACAATACCTTCAGCTTTTTGGAGGGCCTTTAAAAAAGCCGGATCTGTTTTTGGGTCAATTCCTTCAAAAAAATCTACTTCAAAGTTGTCATCTAATTGTTCAAGTGTCTCAGTTAAGACAAAGTTATAGGCAATAATTTTTCTGCTCATTAGGAGTGAGCTCCTCTCCTATGGAAGTAAGGGTTGAATAGGACAATTCTTCTTTAAAGTGACACAAAATTTTCTCAGAGTCAACAATTCTGAAAATTAGATGCTGGATATGGTTTTATAATTTGGCTGTTGAAAAAGAATCATTCTTACTGAATAATCCGATTATTTTACAGGAAGTTTTGGTAGAACGATGGATATTCATGTTAAAATGTGTATAAATATCTTAATTAATGGGAGGAATCAAATTATGGTCTACAAATCTTCTTCTGCTAATACTCAAAACCTATCATTAACGATTTATAATGACAATTTTGCTGTTGTGAAAGAGACGAGGGATTATGCACCACAGGAGAATGAGACCATTGTTCATTATTTAGATGTTGCCAAAAAGATTGAAACCGATTCTATCATTGTTTCCGGTGTTGAAGTGCAAGAGTTGAACTATGATTTTGATTTAGTAGATAAATCAAAGCTGCTGGAAAAGTATATGGATCACACGGTTCTTTTACAAGATAGTAAATCGAGAGAAAAAGCCGAGTATCGCTTGCTGAGTGTGAGCGGCGGACTTGTTTTGGAAAATGCCGCGACGAAAGAAATTGTCCTTGATCCGACCGGGGAGATTATTTTGCCAAAACTTCCTGATGAATTAATTGTTAAACCCGCACTTGTCTGGAAAGTGACCCCATCAAACTCTAAATCTATCAATGTATCTTACATAACAAAAGGGATTAGCTGGGAATCCAATTATGTGCTCAAACTTAAGGATGAGACGTTTGACCTTAGCGGATGGGTAGAAATTGAGAATTTTTCAGGAGCTGCTTTTCTTGATGCCAAGCTAAAGGTTTTAGCTGGCGATGTGAACCGCGCAGAAGAGGGAAGAGCTTATGATATAGAGCCAGTTGTTTATAGCCTCACGAATATGGAAGAACATTTCGAGGAAAAGCCATTCGCAGACTACCATATTTATACTTTAAAAGGAACGACCACATTAAAGGATAATCAGAAAAAACAAATTAAGTTTATCCACGTTGAAAATGGCATTTTTAAACGCTACTACGAGTTTGATTCCTATAGTGAAAATCCGAAAGTCATGCTCGAGATCAAGAATTCTGTACCTAATCGTATGGGAATTCCTCTGCCTAAAGGGAAGATTAAAGTCTATCAAGACGATTGCGTAGAGAACACGACTGAATTTATCGGTGAAGACCGTATTTCCCACACCACGAAGGATGAAAACATTTCCTTATATATCGGCAATGCCTTTGATATTGTTTGTGAAAGCAAAATTTTAAAACGCTATAAAATGAAAAACTACGAATATGAAAAACATGAATACATTTTGAAAAACCGAAAGAGTGAAAGCGTCCTGATTAAAATTAACCATTACATTAGTGACCGTTTTTGGAAGATTGAGGAATCAACTGATGAGTTTAAATCAGTAGACGCCAACCATATCGAATTTTGGGCAGAGGTAGCGTCAGGGGAAGAGAAAACGATCAGCTTCGGGATTACTAGTGACCGTTCCATTTACATGGAGATTAAGAAGTCTGACGATTAATAATCGCTGAAAATGAAATGTCGGGAAAAATCCAACTAACGATTTGGATGTTTCATGACATTTTTTTAAAAGGAATGTCCTGAGGACTATATAAAAAACGCTATTATATTGGTAAAATATCTAAATATAGAGTTTTTAATTGTAAAGCTACTAAATTATAAAAAAATTATCGCTAAATTATTTATAATAGTGAATGGAAATTAGGAGGAAGAATTATGTGGGACTTGGACATAGATCAAGCGGCAAAAATTAAAGTAATTGGTGTAGGGGGCGGCGGAAATAACGCCGTAAACCGAATGATTGAGGATGGTGTTCAAGGTGTTGAATTTATTGCTGTGAATACCGATGCCCAAGCACTTAACTCATCGAAGGCCGGGATAAGGATGCAAATTGGCGCCTCATTAACAAGAGGCTTAGGAGCAGGGGCAAATCCGGAAATTGGCAGGAAAGCAGTGGAAGAGAGCAGAAGTCAGCTTCAAGAAGTTTTAAAGGGTGCCGACATGGTTTTCGTTACAGCAGGAATGGGCGGGGGAACGGGAACAGGAGCTGCGCCGGCAATAGCAGAAATATCCCATGAGCTTGGCGCCCTAACAATTGGTGTTGTAACGCGTCCGTTTGGATTTGAAGGGCATAAACGCCGATTAAATGCAGCCAGCGGCATTGAGTTAATGAGGCAAGCGGTAGACACCTTAATTATTGTGCCAAATGATCGCTTATTACAGATTGTCGATAAAAGAACACCGATGGTTGAAGCATTCCGGGAAGCGGATAATGTTCTTCGTCAGGGTGTGCAGGGTATTTCCGACTTAATTGCTGTCCCGGGATTAATTAATCTTGATTTTGCTGACGTGAAAACGATTATGTCTAATCAAGGCACGGCATTAATGGGGATTGGGTTGGCAAAGGGGGAAAATCGTGCTGTTGATGCAGCCAAAAAAGCTATTTCGAGCCCGCTGCTTGAGACATCTATCGATGGAGCCCAAGGCGTTTTAATGAACATAACAGGCGGCAGTAATTTAAGTCTGTTTGAAGTGCAAGCGGCGGCGGATATTGTCGCTTCTGCAGCTGATAAGGAATTGAACATGATTTTCGGTTCGAGCATTAACGAAAACTTTAAGGATGAAATCATGATAACAGTCATTGCCACTGGATTTATGGATAAGGAGAAACCATCTTCAAAATCCTCAAGGGAAGCACTGCCAAAGTCAAATTTCCAAGGGCAGCCTAGACGTGAAAGACCTAAAGTAGAGGAACCAGTTCATTATTATGGGTGGCAGGAATCAGAGAAACCAACGCATGAAAACGTCCGCGGGCAATGGGAGTATTCTGAAGAAACGCTGTATAATAATGAGGATAATAAACTAGAGACAAGAGAATCGCACAGTGATAGCAGCCGGTATGGTCAAGAGACAGAAAAATCACTGGATATCCCTGCCTTCTTGCGGAATCGAAACAGAAGGAATAGATAATAACTGATAATTGGGTGGCAGGTGCGAAGTGTGCCTGACACCCTTTTGTACGCCGTTTAAATCTTCCAAACCTTTTAACATTACCATTTCTCACAATATTAAATTGAAAATATTCGCAAAATAATTTTTATTGAAAGCGTATGCTATAATAAACTTGTAAATTTAACTGCAAGGAGAAATCGCTATGTTAAAAGATTTTTTCATGGGTTTATCCCAAAATCAATTTCTTAATAATACAGCTAAAAAGTATGGGTTAAAAATGGGAGCGCAAACAGTTGTAGCCGGCACCAATATAGAAGAAGCAATCAAAAGTATTAAAGAGCTTAATGCCCACGGAATCTCTTGTACTGTTGATAACTTAGGAGAATTCGTCTTCAAAGAAGAAGAAGCGGTAGAAGCGAGAGAACAAATTCTTAAGGTTATTGAAGCGATTTATAAGAATCAAGTGGATGCACATATTTCTTTGAAACCGACACAATTAGGATTAGATATTGACTATCACTTTTGTTTAAACAACGTCAAAGAAATTGTCGACAAAGCTAACAACTATGGAATTTTTGTTAATATCGATATGGAAGACTACAGCCACCTGCAGCCGACACTTGATCTTTTAGATGATCTTTCACTTGAATATGAGAATGTCGGAACGGTTATTCAGTCTTACTTCCGCCAGGCACAAGAATATCTTGAAAAATATCGGAACTTCCGGATTCGGATTGTAAAAGGTGCTTATAAAGAGTCGGAAGAAATCGCTTACCCGGATAAAAAAGATATCGATGCGAACTTTATCAAGATTACTGAATGGCATCTGCTTAACGGAAAATTTACATCGATTGCCACTCATGATCATCAAATCATTAATCATGTAAAGGAATTTGTTAAAAAGAACAACATTCCCAAAGAAAAATTCGAATTTCAAATGCTTTATGGGTTCAGAAAAGACCTGCAGTTAAAACTAGCAAGCGAAGGCTACAACTTCTGTACTTATGTACCATTTGGAAATGACTGGTATGGCTATTTCATGAGACGTCTTGCCGAAAGACCGCAAAACTTAAATCTGGTAGCCAAACAAGTATTTAACAAAAAAACCAATACCATCCTCGGCGTAGCGGCAGGAGCGTTTTTGTTGGGAAGAATAACGAAGAAGAAGAGTAATAAACGTAAATAAATTTACGATTTGTCAGCTTATTATCGATAAGACTGGGAACAAAAAAAACCGTTGGAACCTAAATCCTAGCGGTTTTTTGTCGTCAGCTCTTAAAATTTAAAAAAAAGAACCTTGCCTTTGTAGGTTAATTTTTGTTAACCACAAAGGGGTCAGGCGCGTGAGTTTACTGAATTATATGAAGATTCATTGTCATCCCATTGAAAAATTCCTTCTTGCAGTTTTATTATGGTATCAAAGGGGCGTGTGATGGGGATGTTCGCTTCAAGAAATTCGCCAATGCTATTTCTTTCTTGGTCCATTATTTGCTTTTTTAAAAGAAGCATATCCACCTTAGATGCAATCCGAATGATTTTATCAAGTGTAATCTTCTTTTCACTTATTCCATGGCTATTACAAATGCTAGTTTGAAAACTTTTGTTATACTGGATCATCATTTGTAAATCATTGATACTCGCTACACCAAAAACCTCTTTTATTACATCCTCATATCGAAGTTGGGTGCCAGTTGCAAATTTCACAATTTTCTTCTCAGGGTTTTCCAAGAAATAAACTGTTTCAATTGAATGTTCCATGAAAAAAACCTCCTTTTACATTTATTTCTTCATCAAGGCTGAAAAAGCGAATCAGATATTTTCATTATACCATATAATAATTTCCTTTGCTCGGAGCATCGTGTATTTTGTAGATTTATGTCGAAATCGCATCTAAAATACAGGAACTCCCTTCGTTAGTTAGTTTTGTAAATTAGTGGTGAGGTTGCAGTAATATCGACATGCTGGAAGGAATAGGATAGGTGAGTGGGAGCTGAAGGGCGCCATCTAAATTTTTTAATATGATTGCTAGTTAGACACCATTAAATGAAAGGATAAGTGGCGAAGTTGCGGAAAATCAATAAACGGACGTGGATTCTGTCCATTTTTTTAATTATCACTTTAGTTGGGTTGGCTGGGTGTACAGAAAAAACGGTGAAAGATAAGTCATTAGATGGAAAGGTAACCGAGCCGCAACAGCAGCCTGAAAAGAAGCCCCACGAGGAACCGGAGAAGGAAGAGGAACCAAAGCCTATTGTGGTAAATGTTATCGACCCTATGACGAAGGATCTAGTCAAATCCTTTCTTCCGGTAGATTTGGGGTTTGGTAATGAAAATGACAAATATAAAAAGGAAATGGAAAAGTGGGCTAAGGAACTGGCGCGGGGGACGGATCAATCGCCTGGGTATGACCAGCGGATGATTTTAGATAAACTGGATGCCAATGGTCAAATTTTGAAAGGAAAACCAAAAATCATTTTAGAGGAATCCGAGTTGGTTGAAAAGCTGATGGCGGCATCGGTAGTAGGTGGTGATGTTGAGCTGCCCTTATATGTGACTGAAAGCGGCTATAAGCCGGAAGACGCTGCCCATTTAGATGAAGTAGCTGTCGCATCCTTTACAACAAAATTTAGTGCGGTCGTTGGCCGTTCAAAAAATATTGAGCTCTCAGCACAAGCAATTAATAATATCATTGTTGGCACCGGAGATATTTTTTCATTTAATACGACTGTGGGACCGAGCGATGCCGCCCATGGATATCAAATAGCGAAAGAAATTGTCAACAAGAAATTAGTTGATGGGGTCGGCGGGGGCATTTGCCAAACATCTTCCACTTTGTTCAATGTTGTTGACAAATTAAGCGTTAAGTATGTAGAGAAACATCATCATTCCTTATCTGTCGGCTATGTGCCTGCAGGAAGGGATGCAACCGTTTCCTATGGCGGTCCGGACTTTCAATTTCAAAACACAACAGGAGTTCCATTCCTAATAAAAACCATCTACGGAAAAGGCACATTAACAATCGAAATACGAACATCACACGCCTACCAAAGCCAACTTAAGAATTAAGTGTTATTAAGGGTGTCAGGCACCATGTGAATTTTTCACATGGTGCCTGACACCCTATTCTGTTCTTATTGATATGAACGTTCTAACTCATCAATTAAGGAGCCAACATAAGCAACTGCCTTGCGGATTGGGTCTGGTGTTGACATATCTATGCCTGCGTGTTTTAGAAGCTCCAGCGGCTTCATTGTGCCGCCAGCTCGCAGTACATCAAGCCATCTGTCAACGGCAGGCTGACCTTCTTCCTGAATCATTTGCGCAACTGCTGTCGATGCCGTTAAGCCTGCTGAGTAGGTGTATGGATATAAGCCCATATAATAATGGGGCTGGCGCATCCAAGTTAGGCCTGCACCCTCATCAATATCAACAGTGTCCCCCCAGAATTCTGAAAGGATCGCTCCGGTGATTTCAGTTAACGTCTGTGCTGTAAGGGCTTTGCCTGTTTCAGCAAGTGCATACACCCTGCGCTGGTATTCCGCCTCAAGTAAATGGGTGACAAAGTTGTGATAATAGGTTCCCAGCAGCTGCAAGATTACCCAGCGGCGCATTTGCTCATCTTCCGTCTCTAAGAGTAAATGCTGCCCCAATAACATTTCATTCATCGTTGAAGGGGCTTCGACGAAATACATGGAGGGACGAACATTCATAATTCGTTGATTTTTATTTGCTAAATAGAAATGTCCCGCATGGCCGAATTCGTGTGCAAGGGTAAAGCAGCCGCGCATGTTGTCCTGCCAAGTAATCAGAATATATGGATGTGAACCATATGGACTAGAGCAGAAAGCACCGGTTGATTTCCCGACATTATCGGCGAGGTCAACCCATCTCTCTTTAAAGCCACGCTCAATAATAGCGCAATATTCAGGTCCCATTACTTGGAGAGAGTCCAAGATTACTTGACTGGCCTCTTCATAGGTTGTTTTCGGATTGAAATCAGGATCAAGAGGGGCCTTTAAATCACAAAACAACATCTTGTCAAGTCCTAATACCTTTTGCTTTAATTGGGCAAAGCGGCGCATATGAGGTGCTAACTCTTTATATATGATGTCGATCTGATTGTTGTACATTTCAAATGTAACTTGCTGCGGTTCCAACAGCATATGTGTAACAGACTCATACTTCCGCAGTCGGGCGAGCGTTACTTGCTTATTCACTTCAGCTGCATACGTAGCGGCCATGGTATTTTTATACTGCTTTAACGATGAAACAAACGAGTTGTATGCTTTTCTGCGAACGGCTGTATCAGCTGAGAATTCGTAACGGCTTTCAAATAAGGCAAACGATACAGGAAGTTCATTTCCTTCTCCATCCTCAATCGAAGAAAAGTCCATATCAGCTAATTTGGTCATTTGATAAATTTGGTATGGAGCTCCCTGCAGTTCACCAAGTGCTGCCAGTGCTTCTTCCGTTTCTTGTGAAAGGATATGTTTTTTTGTTTCAAGGAGCTCGAGCAGATTTTTTCGGAAATCTTCAAGTCTAGGTTCTTCCTGAAGGTATTTTTCGACTGTCCCTTCCGTAAGTGCAAGAATTTCACTGTTAATAAACGACATGGCCGCCATACTTTTTGTCCGAAGGGCTGAGAATTTTGCTGAATTTGCTTGATTAAGCGGATCAGTTCCATCGGCTGATTGCTTTAGGCTGGCAAAAGTCCCGGCCTTTATGAGTTTCATCAACAGTTGTTCTTGGGCACTTAAACAATCGAGTAACGCGATTGGACCAGTATGTAAGGTACCTTTAAATTTCTCAAACCGTAAGATTTCTTGATCTATCACGTCTAACTCAGCTTCCCAAACCTGTTCATTCGGGAATAAATCCACAAGGTTCCATGTCAATTCCTCCGGTACATCAGCCCGGGTAAGCCTTTTTTCAACTGTTTTTTTCATTTGTCATTCCTCCTTACATATTTCGTACTACTAAATATTATCATAGGTTTAGAAATATGTTATACTTTTCTGAAAAAGGGGGAATAACTTTGGTTGAAAAAATAGTAAATGCAATTCAAGATGAGTATCCGGATGATTTTGCATGGTGTTATGGTTGCGGCCGCTTGAATGAGGAGGGTCATCATTTCCGAACCGGCTGGGACGGGGAGCAAACCGTAACGATTTATACACCTGAACAAGCGCATCTCGCATTGCCGGGATTTGTTTATGGCGGACTTGTTGCTTCGCTAATCGATTGCCACGGAACAGGTTCTGCAGCCCTGGCACTACATCGGAAAAATGGTCATGAACCGGGAGAAAAAGTTGACTCGCCACGTTTTGTAACCGCTTCATTAAATGTCAATTTTCTTAAGCCTACTCCACACGGTGTACCATTAAAGGCTGTTGGAACTGTCCATGAGATTCATCCGAAAAAGTTTAAGGTGGAAACTGAGGTTTTTGCAAATGATATTCTTTGCGCGCTTGGCGAGGTCGTTGCTGTCGTCATGCCAAGTACTTTTTTAACCAATAAGTAAATATTTGTAATAAAACTGAAATATCCCATTTTGAAACAAAAACCACCCTTTAGCCGTCTAATTAAGTATGAGAGGTTTGATCGGGAGGAAAAAGGATGGGAAAGCTGGAAAGAATATTTATTACTTCTATTATTATTTTGGCACTTGGATCAACTATTATTATTAGTTCTTTTGGGTCTGTCCTATTTCAAGAGGGAAATCCAGTTCCATTAATGGTATCAGCCATAAAGCTGCATCTTTACGATTCTGAGTACGTCCAGTTCTCAAAAACAGAAAAACGCAGCCGGTATTTATCGAAAAATAGCGGGGATAGCCGATATGATATCGTTAAGGAATTTATGAAATCGAAAGGCTGGAATTATGAGGAACAAATGGGTTCGGGACTAATCTTCGTTAAAGATGGTGAAGAAGCTATTGTTGAAACTAGGCAATACTCAAAGTATTTCATCATTTGGGATGTTCAGAAAGCTTTATTTACTAGCGACAGCGATACATAGGCATCAAGTAAAAAACCCCTAATCGATTGATTAGGGGTAAATTTATTTAGTACACTTCCTCTAATTGCTTAATATAATCTTCAATCAGTCCTTCAAGCTGCTTCAATTCTTTTTTCCAAAATGAACTGCTATTCAAAGATACCAAGGCACTTTCAATTAGAAATTTTCGAGGCTTATTTCCATGCAATAATTCATCCTGGATAAAGTCTAACAGTTCGAGGTATTTCTCCTGTTCGCCTTCGTCAAGTAAGTTCTTCGTTATCGCTTTCCGCAACGGTACAGCATAGTGGAGAAGTTGTTGTTTAAATGTTTGATTGTTGTGGTTACAAGACGGCAGCCACTTTTCCAAATACATAGGTTCAAGCAATTGACTGCCGGATTCGCTCACTTCCTCAACCATTTTCACTAAACGCCCGACGCTATACCGGACCACCTGGCTGATTTTTTCCCCTGTTTCAAAGGCCAGTCGATTATATTGAAGATTATGCTGTAATAATCCCTGAAACATGATGGCGCAATCTAGCAAGTATGGTTTCTTTTCCTCGCCGAAGATATCTATGAACCTTGCATAATACCAATGAAGTGTCCTAAAACGACTTCTTTGAATGAATTGTTTAAGGTCGATATCATTGGAAGCCATGACTTCTTCATAAAGGGCGATTAACTTATTCTTTTTATTTGAAATCAGCTGCAATTCCATTTGTTTCATAAATATCTCGATATCTGATAGATCATGGCCCACTAATAAATCAGTGCGCTCTTTTTCAAGTTCCTTGTAAATTGTTTTATAAATACCGATTAATAACTCGCTTTTTGATGAAAAATAATTATAAAATGTCCCTTTAGAAATGCCGCTATAATCTAAAATGTCTTGAATAGAGGTAGCGTGGAAGCCCTTTTCGACAAATAATTGATGTGCCATCTTAATCACATTTTGTTTCCGGTTGTACATATAATCACCTTTTGTTTGATTTGTACTTACTGTATAAATTTATACTACCTTATTTATAGACTGAATACAAACGCATAACTTTTATGTTTTTTTTACTTGCAAAAGTTGAACTGAGAGTATATTATTAGCTAAGTGTATAACAGGGGTATAAAAAAATGAACTAGTAGTTTATAGGGGGAAATAGAATGGATAACACCATGAAAAAAACGAATCGTCCACCATACGGGCTAATTGCCGTATTGATGGTCGGGGCCTTTATTGCAATGTTAAACAACACATTGCTAAATATTGCACTGCCATCTATTATGAAGGACTTAAAGGTTGAAGCTTCCACTGTGCAGTGGCTGGCAACCGGTTTTATGTTAGTTAACGGAATACTAATTCCAGCGACAGCGTTTTTAATACAAAAATATTCTGTTCGCCGTCTTTTTTTAGCAGCGATGTTATTATTCACCCTTGGGACCGTCCTAGCGGGCTTTGCCCATGTGTTTCCTGTTTTGTTAACGGGCAGGATGATCCAAGCTGCGGGCTCGGCCATCTTGATGCCGCTCTTAATGAATGTAATGTTAGTTAGCTTCCCAGTAGAAAAAAGGGGAATGGCAATGGGGATTTTTGGTTTAGTATTAATGTTTGCCCCATCAATTGGACCAACATTATCGGGCTGGTTAATCCAACATTATGACTGGAGAATGCTCTTCCATTTTGTTACACCGATTGCGATTATCGTTGTCTTGCTTGGCTTTTTCTTACTAAAAGATAAAAAAGAAAAAGTGGATATCCGTCTTGATTTCTTATCACTGCTGCTCTCAAGCATTGGTTTTGGCGGTATTCTTTATGGATTCAGTTCTGCAGGCAGTAAGGGCTGGGATAGTCCGCAAGTTTATGGAACGCTTATCGTCGGGGTCATATCATTAGTAGTATTTATTCTGCGACAATTAAAGCAAGAAAAACCATTGCTTAATTTCAGAATCTATAAATACCCAATGTTCGCTTTATCTTCCGTTATTTCAATGGTCGTAACTATGGCGATGTTTTCTGGGATGATTCTTACACCGATATATGTGCAAACCATTCGCGGAATTTCTCCGCTCGATGCAGGTTTAATGATGATGCCTGGGGCAATCTTGATGGCTATTATGATGCCAATTACAGGGAAATTGTTTGATAAATTTGGCGGTCGGGTATTAGCGATTATTGGTTTAACAATTACTTTGGTAACAAGTTATTATTTTAGCAAATTAACACTTGAAACGACCTATACACACTTAATTATTCTGTATTCTGTACGGATGCTTGGAATGTCAATGGTGAATATGCCGGTGACAACGAACGGCTTAAACCAGCTTCCTGGGCGGTTTTATCCGCATGGTACTGCAATGAACAGTACACTACAGCAGGTTTCCGGTGCGATTGGAACAGCGTTGTTAGTAACGATCATGACCAATCGGACTACTACACATGCGACTGAACTTGGGCAAGCTGCAATGAAACATTTGACAGGACTTCCTACTGAGGAATTGAAGCAGCAAATTATGATGAAGGCAATGTTAGAAGGAATAAATGATGCATTCTTGGTTACGGTTGGCATCTCTGCAGTTGCGCTTATTCTCGCCTTCTTTATAAAGCGGGCAAAACAAGCAGGAGATACAAATGAAGTTAAGCCTGCTCCTAAAAAGATGGCAAAATTAGCGGAAAATTAATGGTAATCTCTGGGGTGACTTTCATAGTCACCTCTATTTTTTTTGCTTAAGCAGTTTGTGAAGTAGAACAAATTTGCTTTTGTCTGCAAAAAAACACTATATTAAAAGAAGAAATGTTTCAATGGGAGGATTTTTTCATGTTAAAAGATCAAATCAAACAATACATATCAGAACAAAACAGCGACGCCTTTGCGATGTTTAAAGAAGAAAAAGACTATGTTGAAAAAAATAAGTTAGTTGAAAACAGCCAAATTGACGTGAAGGATCCTAACGCTCGATTTGTAGATGCTTATATTGAACGTTGTGATAAAGAATCAGAAAATATGATTAAGAATGAGAATTCCTCATTCTTATCGGAGCCACTTGTTTACCTGAAAAAGCATAAAAATGAGTTTATTTATTTAGAGTCCAATTGGTTTGAGTTGATTGGAGTTGAAGCTGTTTCATTAGAGGCAGATGATGTCTTTGGGACTTATGACGTCATGTTAGGATTAAAACTTCAGAAGAAATTCGAAAAAACCTTAAAGGAGCATTTAAATAGTCATTTACAGGGCGGAGAAGCAAAATTCGATTTAATGTTTAGTCATGATGACGGATTATGGAATCTGAATTTTGCGCTGAATTATGTAGATGGATTCACTGAAGAAATAACGATAGGCGAAGCGTTGCTGTTAATTTATCGGTTTTTATTTAAACTTGTTGAAGCGGCGGAAGAAAAGTAAGGAAAAAAATAAGGATAGAAAAGGGCATCGGAAGAGAATCCGATGCCTGTTTTTTATGACGATTCGACAAAATTCTTGATGAATGTCGAAAACTTTCTTAAAAAAATTTCGATGGAAAACTTTTTTTCAGTTAGAACTAATGATGTTTAGAGCATAAAGAATTTTTTCGATAAAAAGAAAGAAAGATAGATTTCGAGTTTTTTTTACAATATCCTTACTTTTTATATGGTAAATTGGTAGAGAATTCAGAATAATAAACTAGAAGGCCTTTTTTAAGAAAGGAAACCATTTTACATAGTGGATAATGAAACGGCTGTATTATTTAACTAGTTGTCAGGTGAAATGCCAACAGTCGGTCTGTAAAATGAAGATAAGCTGCAGAATATTCTGCAAACTACATAAATGAACCTGAGGGGAGTGGAGTTATTTCCGAAACCAGAGGTGGATAATTATTTAAGCGCTTTCATCTTTAAAATATTAATTGGTTAATAAACCATTGATTAAAAGGAGGGTTTCGCATTGGCGATTGAAAAAATGCAACGAATTTCCCTTTCAAATCTTGAAAGAAACTTTCAAGAGGTGGAACCAGGACTGACAAACCAAGAAGCGGTGGAAGAATCCAATCGCTGCCTCTATTGTTATGATGCCCCATGTATTAAAGCCTGTCCAACAGGTATTGATATTCCAACCTTTATTAAGAAAATTGCCTCAGGGAATTTTCTTGGATCCGCAAAAACGATTATGTCTTCGAACCCAGTCGGCGCAAGCTGTTCCAGGGTTTGTCCAACAGAAGAACTCTGTGAAGGAGCATGTGTCCTCAATCATTCAACAAAACCAATTATGATTGGCAATCTGCAAAGATATGCGACAGATTGGGCCATTCAAAATGAACAAACCCTATTTCAACCTGGTAAATCAATTGGACAAACTGTTGCCATTATTGGCGGCGGTCCTGCTGGATTATCTGCAGCTCGTGAACTGGCGAGATTGGGCTATAACGTAACAATATTTGAAGGAGCCGAGAAAGCTGGCGGATTAAATACGTATGGCATCGTTTCCTTCCGATTGCCACAGAAGATTTCCTTCTGGGAAGTAGAGCAAGTTGAAAAAATGAATGTCAAAATCAGAACGAACACAATGGTCGGCAGGGATATTTCCGTTGCTGAAATAACTGAGAATTTCGACAAGGTTGTATTAGCAATTGGAATGGCCCATGTGCCAAACCTTGGCATTGAAGGCGAGAATCTAGATGGAGTCTTTGATGCGATTGAATTTGTCAAGGCAACAAAGGACGGAGAGCTGTCCAATGACTTTCGCGGCAAGCGTGTTGTCGTCATCGGTGCCGGAAATACCGCGATTGACGGAGCCACCTGTTCGGTCCGCTTAGGTGCCGAAAACGTTAAAATCCTCTACCGAAGAACTGAAGAGGAAATGACGGCATATGACTTTGAATACGAATTTGCTAAACAGGATGGCGTCGAATTCCGTTGGTTAACCGCACCAACAAGGATTATTGGTGACGAAAATGGAATGGTCACCGGCATTGAATGTATCCAGATGGAACTAGGTGAACCTGAACCGGATGGCCGCCGCAGACCTGCAGCAATTGAAGGGTCGGAGCATGTCCTACCGGTAGATGCTGTTGTCAAAGCAATTGGACAATCAAGATACTTGGATTTGATTGAGCAGTTTGGTCTAACACATGAAGGCGGGGTCGTAAAGGTCGATAAAGAAACACTGCAAACATCGAATCCGCAAATATTTGCCTGCGGCGACGTCATTTTTGGCAAAGGAAAAGGCGATGCCATGGTCGTCACGGCTGCACAACAGGGCAAAGATGTGGCCTACGCGATTCACAAGCAATTTACCGCTGTGGGAACAGCTTAATCGATCATAAGGAGGAAAAATAATGGCTGATTTACGTATAAACCTTGCAGGAATAAAATCTCCTAATCCATTCTGGCTGGCATCAGCACCTCCAACCAATTCGGGGTATCAGGTTCAAAGAGCCTTTGAGGCCGGCTGGGGAGGAGCGGTTTGGAAAACACTTGGCGACCCAATCCTAAATGTTACTTCAAGATTTGCCGCAATCAGTTTTAACGGTCAAAGAGTCGCTGGCTTCAATAATATTGAGCTGATTACAGATCGTCCATTAGATGTCAATTTAAAGGAGATCTATGAAACAAAAAAGAAATTCCCAAACCATGCGATTATCGCTTCGTTAATGGTCGAACCAAAGCAGGAAAAATGGCATGAAATCGTCAAGCGCGTTGAAGATGTCGGGGTTGATGGGCTCGAATTAAACTTCGGCTGTCCGCACGGTATGGCCGAGCGCGGAATGGGTTCTGCCTCTGGGCAGGTTCCAGCTCTTGTTGAACGTCAGACCTATTGGGCGAAAGAAGTAGCGAAAACTCCTGTCATTGTTAAATTAACGCCTAATATTACCGATATAACCGCTACTGCTGAAGCAGCTTGCAATGGCGGTGCCGATGCTATTAGTATGATCAATACCATTAATAGCCTAATGGGAGTGGATCTTGATTCATGGAATACGATCCCACATGTCGCCGGAAAAGGGGCGCACGGTGGTTATTGCGGACCTGCAGTTAAGCCGATTGCCTTAAATATGGTTGCTGAATGTGCAAGGCACCCGCATATCAATGTACCTATTTCTGGAATTGGCGGTATTTCCAATTGGCGGGATGCGGTTGAATTTATGCTGATGGGGGCAACGGGTGTCCAAGTCTGTACGGCTGCGATGCACCATGGCTTCCGCATTGTTGAAGATATGATAGAAGGCCTTAATAACTACCTAGACAGTAAAGGGATTGTTGCCGTTTCCGATATTATCGGGAAATCTGTTCCAAAATACTCCGATTGGGGTAACTTGGACTTGAACTACAACATTGTCGCAAAAATCAATCCGGATGTATGTATCAATTGCAATAAATGCCATATTGCCTGTGAGGATACCTCTCATCAATGCATTGATATGCTTACAGATGCGAATGGAAAAAGCTATCTGAAAGTTAGAGAAGAAGACTGTGTTGGTTGTAATTTATGTTCAATTGTATGCCCGGTTGATGGAGCAATCGACATGATTGAAGCACCAAGAGAGCTGGCGCCAATGACCTGGAATGAACGGCAAACGGCCTTAAGTGTCGCAGTCGAGTGTAAAGCAGACGTTGCCAAATAATAGATTAGGAGGATTCATTATATGAAAAAAATCATTAAAAATGGGACGATTGTCACCGCATCTGACACTTTTCAAGCAGAACTATTAATCGAAGATGGAAAAATTACGCAAATTGGTTCGAATCTCTCGGCAATTGGCGCGGAGGTTATTGATGCCAAAGGCTGTCTTGTTTTTCCAGGAGGAATTGACCCGCACACCCATTTAGATATGCCCTTCGGCGGCACAGTCACAAAGGATGATTTTGAATCGGGAACAATGGCTGCTGCCTTCGGGGGCACGACGACGGTCATTGACTTTTGCTTAACGAATAAAGGCGAGCCGCTAAAAAATGCGATTCAAACCTGGCATGATAAATCAAAGGACAAAGCCGTGATTGATTATGGCTTCCACTTAATGATTTCGGAAATCAACGAGAATGTTCTAAATGAACTGCCACAAGTCATAAATGAAGAAGGAATTTCTTCGTTTAAGGTGTTTATGGCTTACAAAAATGTCTTCCAGGCAGACGATGAAACCTTGTTCAAGACGCTTGTCACCGCAAAAGACCTTGGAGCCTTGGTTATGGTCCATGCCGAGAATGGGGATGTCATTGATTATCTAACAAAGAAAGCACTCGATGAAGGGAATACAGAACCGATTTATCATGCGTTAACAAGACCGCCGGAATTAGAGGGGGAAGCAACGGGCCGTGCCGCCAGGTTTACCGGGCTCGCCAATTCGCAGCTATATGTGGTTCATGTTTCCTGTGCCGATGCGGCTGAAAAAATTGCCGAGGCGCGCAGCAAGGGCTTCGATGTCTGGGGCGAAACCTGTCCGCAATATCTGGTCCTTGATCAAAGCTATTTAGAAAAGCCGAATTTCGAAGGAGCCAAATACGTGTGGTCGCCGCCGCTCCGTGAAAAGTGGAACCAGGAAGCCCTCTGGAATGCGTTAAAGAGCGGTCAGCTGCAAACAATCGGCTCCGATCAATGCTCGTTTGATTTTAACGGGCAAAAGGATTTAGGCAGGGATGATTTTACGAAAATCCCGAATGGCGGTCCGATTATTGAAGACCGTTTAGCGATTATATTTTCGGAGGGAGTAAAGAAAGGACGGATCAGTCTGAACCAGTTTGTTGACCTAACCTCGACAAGAGCGGCTAAACTCTTTGGGCTGTACCCGCAAAAAGGAACCATTGCTGTTGGTGCTGATGCCGACCTTGTGATTTTTGATCCGAATGTCGAACGGGTCCTGTCTGCTGAGACTCACCATATGGCGGTCGATTACAATGCGTTTGAAGGCATGGAGGTCACCGGCGAACCTGTTTCTGTGTTAGTACGCGGTGAATATGTCGTCCGTGACAAGCAATTTGTCGGGAAGCCGGGTGCCGGTCAATATTTGAAGCGAGCGAAATATCGCACAACGACACCTGTTAACCAAAATGAAACCTTATCAATCTAAAAAAATATCATCTTGCCTATATATATTAACTCAGATTAGGATGGGGATACGATGTCAGACTATCAACAATTTCTCGATGAACGTGACAAGATTGATTTTCTTATCCAAAAAGGCTGCCAAATTTACGGTGTAAGAGAACATTTAAATGGGGCTTCTGTTGATTTTTTACATCCTAATGGAAATGTCACAGAAACCTTACAAATTGGAACTGCGAACGGAAGAAAATATTTTTCCAGTCTATTAATTAGTCAGAATCAGCCAAAAAATTGATTGAAATGGGAAAGGGGTTGGTTGAAAAACCAATCTTTTTCCAAGTTCATGTCTTATTTTTCAAGGAGTGCTAATCAGATGAAAGAACATTTTCAATTAACGACCGCAGATATTTTGAAACGAAAGCACTTTGAAAACTCAATCGTTATTGCAGGTGAGGAGGGCATCCATCGAACCGTTAAATGGGTTCATGTTGTCGAGGTAACAAGTATTCGCAACCTATTGAATGGGAACGAGCTTATTTTGTCAACAGGGGTGGCTTGGAAGGATAATGTGAATTTATTTGTCTCGATGGTGAAGGAATTTATTGATAACAATGCGGCAGGGTTATGCCTTGAGATGGGGACATACATGTCTGGGGTTCCTTCAGAGGTCATTGATATTGCTAATGATGTGCAATTTCCGATTATTATTTTTCAAAAAGAAGTGCCGTTTGTTGAAATCACGCAAGACATCCATTCCGTCATCATTAACCAGCAATACCAGAAGATTTCTGACTTAGAGAATTATTCGCAGAGCTTAAATAAACGACTTCTTACCATTGAAACATATGAGGATATTCTTCAATTTATTTTCTCAGCATTGGATGTGCAAATCATTTTCCGTTTGAAAAACCAGGAGTATGAATTCGTACCTGAAATTAATCGCCAAGAACAAATTTCAATTATCGCTAAGCTTCAGGAGGCAAAAACGCAGCCTTATGATCATATCGCCTCAGCGCCGATTTTTTTGTTTGGCCAGGAATATGCCGAATTGGTTGTCTATTCAAAGGATATTCCCATCAGCGAATATGATTCGTTGATTTTAGATCGAACGGCAACCGCGTTAGCCCAGCATTTATTAAGAGATTTGTATGTGGAGGAAAAAAAGCGCGTCGAAGAGTTTGAGTGGCTGCACGGCTGGCTTGACGGCGAGCATTCACTTGAAGACATTCACGAATACCTGGTTGAAAATGGAATCAAACCAAAGACCAGTGATGTTGCGGTATTAATCACAAAACAGATTCCTGTTAAGGAAAAATCAAGTAAGGATGTTACCTACTTCAAATTATTATTTCGCTCTGTTTTTGAACAGAATGGCTTTGCTGTCTTTTTCGTCGAAAAAAGAAATGAGATTACCTTTATACTGTTAAATAATCGAACGAAAAAAAATCTAAAGGAACGGATTAAAAAGGCGATTGAATCGATCCAAGACTCAGAATTTATCCGCCAGCAAACATCGGCAAAGCTGATCATTGCGGCAGGTAAGTTTATTCAATCACTGAGTGAGGTACATAAGAGCTATCAAACAGCAAAAGAAACGCTGCGGATTCAACAAAAAATGACGAACAAACAAATTTATCATTTTTATGAAGATCTGCATTTATATCGGCTGATTTCGCAAATGAGCAAACACACTGATTTACATGAACTAGCCTCTGAATACTTACATCCCGTCATTCAATATGATCAACAATACAATGGCAAACTGTTAGAAACGTTAAAAGCCTATTTGGAGTGTAATGGGTCGAAGCAAGAAACCTCGAACAAGTTATTTATCGTCAGACAAACATTATACCATCGTCTGCATAAACTCGAAAACCTGTTGGGAGAAGACTTTATGGAGCATGAAAAACGGGTGGCCATTGAATTTATGCTTTTGGTTCATGATTATCTGTCGGCTTCACAGTTTAAGAAAGCAAATCAAGCCTTGTAAATCGTCTCGGTATAAGCAAAATGTTAAATGAATATTCAATTTGTCGCAGAAATGCTTCAAGTTATTTTACGGATTGTCTAATGAAAGCCGTCTATCGATACGAGATAATGATGGTATCAACGTTTTATTGTTGGAAAATTCAATCGATTATTTTTTCAAAAATAAGGAGGTTTCAGTATGAGCGTTACAAAAAATGATACAGCTGTTTTAAAAAACTTTATTAACGGTGAATGGGTGAATTCGAACAGCAATCAAACACTTGATGTACCGAATCCGGCAACGAATGAACTGTTAACAAAGGTTCCGGTATCATCCAAAGAGGACGTCGATCTTGCTGTTGCCGCAGCAAAAGAAGCGTTTAAAAAATGGAAAAACGTCCCGGTTCCGAAGCGTGCAAGAATCCTCTTCAAATATCATTATCTGTTAACTGAAAACCATGAAGCTTTGGCAAAGTTAATTGTTGAGGAAAATGGAAAGGCTTACAAGGAAGCGTATGGGGAGGTGCAGCGCGGGATTGAGTGTGTTGAATTCGCATCGGGCACACCAACATTAATGATGGGTGAAACACTGTCAGGAATTGCCGAGGACATCGATTCGGAAATGTTCCGGTATCCGCTGGGGGTCGTCGGCGGGATTACCCCGTTCAACTTTCCGATGATGGTACCGTTATGGATGTTCCCGCTCGCTGTGGCATGTGGAAATACCTTTGTGTTAAAGCCATCTGAGCGCACTCCGATTTTAGCTAATCGCTTAGCAGAGTTATTCACAGAAGCTGGAGCACCAAATGGTGTCTTAAATGTCGTTCACGGTGCCCATGATGTCGTCAACGGCTTACTCGAGCATAAGGATATTGCTGCGATTTCCTTTGTCGGCTCGCAGGCGGTGGCTAAGTATGTTTATCAGCGTGCAGCTGCTGAAGGCAAACGGGTTCAAGCTCTTTCTGGAGCGAAAAACCACCATATTGTCATGCCTGATGCTGATATGGATAAGGCTGTTCAGCATGTGTTAAGTTCCACATTTGGCAGTGCCGGTCAGCGCTGTATGGCCTGCAGTGCCGTTGTCGTTGTCGGCGATAATGAGCCATTTGTTGAAGCGTTGAAGAAAAAGGCAGATGAATTAATTATTGGGAACGGCATGGATGACGAAGTATTATTAACTCCTGTCATCCGCAGGGAGCACCGCGAAAGGGCATTAAGCTATATAGAAAAAGGAGTAGAGGAAGGGGCAGATTTGATCAGGGATGGACGCAGGGAAATGGAAGACCTTCCCGAAGGAAATTTCCTCGGACCAACGATATTTGATCATGTTACTCCGGAGATGACAATTGCTAAAGACGAAATTTTTGCTCCGGTCTTAAGTCTGCTTCGCGCGAATAATTTAGATGAGGGGTTAGAATTTATCCGTAAATCGAGGTACGGAAACGGAGCGACCATTTATACAAATAACGCAAAAGCGGTTCGCCAGTTCCGTGAAGAAGCAGATGCCGGCATGTTGGGGATCAACGTCGGCGTTCCGGCAACAATGGCCTTCTTCCCATTCTCCGGCTGGAAGGATTCCTTCTACGGTGATTTACACGTTAACGGTAAAGACGGGTTGAATTTCTATACTCGCAAGAAAATGATCACTTCTAGATTCGATGCATAGAAAAGCGGAAGCGCCTTGCCCAGGGGCGACAGGCATAAGACGAGCCGGCTAGAAGGCTGCTTTTTAGCCTTCTTGACGGATTGGCTTATGACCCCGAGCCCCTAGGCGCTGCAGCTAGACAGTATTAAAATTCACATAAATATGGTTCATGCACCTATTAACTGAAGGAGGGAAGAGGGATATGGTTCAAACAAGCCGTCCCCACGAAACATTATTGGAACAGGATGATAAGTATGTCTGGCATTCGATGAAACCTTATAATCCAAATGCCACAATTGTGGCAACAAAGGCGGAAGGGTCCTGGGTAACCGATGCTGACGGAAAGCGCTACTTAGATGCAATGGCAGGTCTATGGTGCGTGAATGTCGGCTACGGACGGACTGAGCTTGCAGAAGCCGCCTATGAACAATTAAAGGAAATGGCCTATTTTCCACTATCGCAAAGCCATGTTCCGGCTATTAAACTAGCGGAAAAATTAAATGAAATGCTTGGCGATGATTATGTCATCTTTTTCTCGAACAGCGGTTCAGAGGCAAACGAAACTGCTTTTAAAATCGTCAGGCAATACCATCAACAAAAGGGCGAACATAACCGTTATAAAATCGTCTCCCGCTACCGGTCCTACCACGGTAACTCAATGGGAGCTTTAGCCGCAACCGGGCAGGCACAACGAAAATATAAATATGAGCCGTTATCACCAGGGTTTATCCATGTGTCACCTCCGGATTCTTACCGCGATGATACAAACGTCGCTGACCCAAGGGAATTATCTTCCGTCAAAGAAATTGACCGGACGATGACCTGGGAGCTCAGTGAAACGGTTGCTGCGATGATTATGGAACCGATTATCACTGGAGGCGGTGTTCTAGTTCCGCCGGACGGCTATATGAAAGCAGCAAAAGAGGTTTGTGAGAAACATGGCGCACTACTTATCGTCGATGAAGTCATTTGCGGTTTTGGGCGGACCGGAAAACCATTTGGCTTTATGAACTACGGGGTGAAGCCGGATATTATTACGATGGCAAAGGGAATTACCAGTGCCTATCTGCCGCTTTCGGCGACAGCAGTACGCAAGGATATTTATGAAGCGTTTAAAGGGACAGAGGAGTATGATTACTTCCGTCACGTAAATACGTTTGGCGGCAATCCCGCAGCCTGTGCACTTGCGTTAAAGAATCTCGAGATTATGGAAAAAGAAAACTTATTTGACCGCTCCAGAGATTTAGGGGAACAATTACTGAATGATCTAACGAACCTGTTACAGGACCACCCATATGTCGGAAATGTCCGTGGTAGAGGATTACTTGTGGGGATTGAATTAGTGAAGGATAAGGGCACAAAGGAACCGTTGGATGTAGCCCTTGTTAATCAAGTAATTGCAAATTGTAAACAGGAAGGGATTATCATCGGGAAAAACGGCGCAACAGTTGCGGGATACAATAATGTGTTGACATTAGCACCGCCGCTAAACATTGAACAAAAGGACCTTCATTTTATCGTCAATACACTTACGGAATCACTGGATAAAATTCGATAATTCGCTAGGGAAGAGCGCTCGTAACTTACAAATTGTAAATTACGAGTGTTCTTTTTTTTCATTTTAGGACATAAATTCACAATATAATAATTTAATAGAATGGGGTTCTTTTCGCGAATTCGTGTGAAAAAATGTCGAAATTTTTCGAAGTAACAATTGACAGAACATTTGAATGAGTTATAATAAACTTAGCAATTGTTCACGTAAGTTTTACATAATTTCACACAAACTGCTTTCGTGAAAAAATGCAATGTTTCTTTTTACAATAGTTTGTAATCGTTTTCTTCGAGTTTCCGATTTTAATAACTTTAAAAATTAGGTGAGGATACAATGGCGGATGAAAGAATTTCGCGCCTTGTTGAAGTAGCGAAATTATACTATCAATTAGACTACAGTCAACAGGAAATTGCGAAAAAATTAGGTATTTCCCGCCCCACCGTATCCAGACTTCTGGATCAAGCTATCCAAGAGGGTGTTGTCCATATTAAAATAATTAATCCGGCTGAAGACGTTCAGGAATTGGCAATGCAAGTGAAGAAGAAATTCCAGTTAAAGCATTGTATTGTTGCTTCGATTCCAGAGTATGAGGATGAACTCATCAAAGAGAAACTGGGAGACGTTTCTGCCGATTATTTATATGAAATTGTTCAAAACGGCGACACCATTGGAATTACTTGGGGAACAACCCTTTATCAACTCGTGAAAAAACTACAGCCTAAGAATGTAAAGGATATTACGATTGTTCAGCTTAATGGCGGGGTGAGTTACTCTGAGTCGAACACATATGCATCTGAAATCATCAACGGTCTTGCTAATGCTTTCAATACGACACCACATTTCTTGCCGGTTCCGGCGGTGGTAGACCATATCGTCGTCAAGCAGGCGATTGTGGCTGACAGGCATGTGAAACGATTATTAGAGTTAGGCAAACAGGCAAATATCGCGATTTTCACGGTAGGGGAACCTGGCGAACAATCGACACTCATGCACGCGGGTTACTTTTTAGAAAGTGATATCGAGATTTTACGATTAAATCAAACGGTTGGTGATATCTGCTCCAGGTTTATTGATATCGACGGGAAGATAAGCCATGAAGCTTTAAATGACCGTACGATTGGCATTGAACTCTCGCACTTGGCCGGAAAAGATTACGGCATCCTGATTGCAGGCGGTAACACGAAAGTGGATGGGATTTATGGTGCTCTGAATGGCCGGCACGCAAATGTACTGATTACCGATCAGTATACGGCCAAGGCTTTACTCGAAATGGGGGGTGATAACGTTAATGGATAAAGAGAGTATTCGAGAACTAGTCGAAAAGATTGTCAAAGATACGCTTCAACCAGCTAAGCAAGTTCCGATTGCGGCTTCAAACCGGCATATTCATTTATCCCCTGAACATGTTGAGCGTCTGTTTGGAAAGGGCTATCAACTAACGAAGCTTAAAAGTTTATCCCAGCCGAACCAATTCGCAGCAAAGGAAACCGTTAGCTTAATTGGTCCAAAGGGTAAGATTCAAAATGTTCGTGTCCTTGGGCCCGCAAGAGGCAGTACGCAAGTGGAAGTGTCTCTATTCGACGGCTTTACGCTTGGTGTGAAACCGCCGATTCGTAACTCCGGAGAAATTAAAGGCTCAGAATCGATCACAATCCAAGGTCCGCGCGGGCAAATCACCATTAAAGAAGGGCTGATCTGTGCCGCACGCCACATTCATATGCACACTGTAGACGCCGAAGCGTTTGCTGTTTCGGATGGAGACCTTGTTCAAGTGAAAGTTGATGGAGCACGCGGGGTTATTTTCTCCAATGTATTGATTCGTGTTTCACCAAAATACAAGCTTGAGATGCATATTGACCTTGATGAGGCAAATGCTGCAAATATCAAAAATGGACAACTTGGAGAAATTGTCGCCATTGAAGGTCGAAATAAAGTGAGTGGGGAGTAATGCTGGTGGATGTTAAATCACAGGTTAAAATGCTCGTCCAGCAAGTTGTCGAAGCCTACTTAAAGGAAAAGTCGCAAGGGAAAAAAGGACAACCGATTGCTATACTTTTAGGCTATCAATCTCCTAATCCAACGGAAATCTTGGAAGCGGTTACCCCGTTGTTGAATTCTTACGAGGTGACGTTAATTTTATCAAAGGATTGGCTCCAAGCAACGACTAAGTTGAGCGGAAAGTCATATGTTTTATTAGAAGAGACTTCACAGCAAGAATTGCTTGTCTTAATGGAAAAATCAGCCGTTCTTGTTGTTCCTTCAGCATCCTATCAATTGGTATCGAAGCTTGCCTTAACAATCGATGATGAATTAGCGGTGTGGTTAGCGATTCAATACCAATTAGTTGGTAAGCCCATTGTCATCGTAAACGATTATGTTGAACCGAATGTGTATCAGCAAATCTATGCGCCGCATACTGTCCAGGAACGCCTGCAGTCATACATTAGGCAGATTCAAACAGATGACGTGAAATGGGTGCCATTAAAGAAGCTTTCACAAACGGTTGAAGAACAGTACACTGCCTTCCAAGAAAAACAAGCTCTCATTCTAGCGAGACATGTAGAAAAAGCGGATCGCGATGGATTACGAGAAATAGTAGTTCCAGCAAGGAGTAAGGTGACACCTTCGGCAAAGGACTTGGCGAGAGAATTAAAGATTAAAATTAAGCAGAACGATTCCTCGAAAGGAGGGACGCTATGATCATTTGTAAAGTGGTTGGATCGATTGTATCTACCACTAAAGCAGAGAAATTAAAAGGGAAGAAACTTCTGATTGTACAACCACTTGATATGAGAAGTATCGAAGAAGACGGAAAACCACTCGTGGCAATCGATACAGTTGGAGCAGGTGTCGGTGAAGTCGTTTTACTCGTCAGCGGAAGTTCTGCACGACAAACAGAAATTACAAACGGTGTGCCTGCTGATGCGGCAATCGTGGGAATTGTCGATCAGATTGAGATACAAGGGTCCTTAACCTTTAAAAAAGGAGGTAACTAGCATTGCAAATAAATGAAACCGATATCAAAAAAATGGTTGAACAGGTGCTAAAGCAATTAGGCCAGACTGAAGCAGCCGATGCTCCTATTGCACCACAAAATGATGTCAGCTTAGGCGACGGCGTGTTCGCAACAGTCGACGAAGCGGCAGCAGCAGCAAGACTTGCTTGGGAAAAACTGCGCAAACTCCCATTGGCCGCGAGAAGACAAATGATTGATAACATGAGAGAAGTCAGCCGCGCTCAAGCGAATGAGCTGGCACAGCTCGCCGTTGACGAAACCGGCTTAGGGCGTGTGGAGGACAAGGTGGCTAAAATCCTTTTAGCTGCCAACAAAACACCAGGAGTCGAAGATTTAGTCAGTACATCCTATTCCGGTGATGATGGATTAACACTTGTAGAATATGCCCCCATCGGTGTATTTGGCTCGATAACACCATCAACAAATCCGGCAGCGACCGTTATCAATAACTCGATTTCGCTAATTGCCGCCGGGAATACCGTGGTTTACAACCCGCACCCAAGCGCCAAACGGGTGTCGCTGAAAACATTAAAGCTGCTAAACCAAGCGATTGTCGCTGCAGGCGGACCTGAAAACGCCCTTACCTCTGTAGCTGCACCGAATCTTGAAACCTCGGCACAAGTGATGAACCATCCTAAAGTAAATGCCTTGGTTGTCACAGGCGGCGGACCAGTTGTCAAAGCAGCGATGGCTGTTGGTAAAAAAGTAATTGCCGCAGGTCCTGGTAATCCACCAGTAGTCGTGGATGAAACAGCGATCATTTCACAAGCGGCGGCTCACATTGTCCAAGGTGCAAGCTTTGATAACAATGTATTATGTACCGCTGAAAAAGAAGTCTTCGTTGTTGACAAGGCTGCAAACGCTTTAAAGGCAGAAATGGTCAAAAACGGAGCAATCGAGCTGAAAGGCTTCCAATTTGAAAAATTATTGGAAAAGGTATTAGTGAAGAAAAACGATAAGTATTATCCGAACAGAGACTTTATCGGCAAGGATGCAGCGGTGATTTTGCAGGCAGCCGGCATTCATGCAAGTCCGAATGTGAAGTTAATCATTGCTGAAACAACAAAGGATCACCCATTGGTGATGACAGAAATGTTAATGCCTATTTTACCAATCGTTAGAGTTACCGATGTGGATAAAGCGATTGAATTGGCCGTCATTGCTGAAAAAGGAAATCGTCATACGGCGATCATGCACTCGCAAAACATCACCAACTTAACAAAGATGGCACAAGAAATCCAAGCGACTATTTTTGTGAAAAATGGGCCATCTGTTGCTGGTCTTGGCTTTGAAAGTGAAGGCTTCACAACACTTACAATTGCTGGTCCGACTGGTGAAGGCTTAACAAGTGCGAAAACATTTACACGCCAGCGCCGCTGCGTTTTAGTAGATGGATTTAGAATTATTTAGTGGGGTGTGTTAATTGGCAAAGTCTAAAGAAGAAAAAACCGTCACTTCACAAGAAGAAAAAGCGACAACACCAAAATTAGAAATTACTAAAGGAGGAAATAAAATGAGTCAAGAAGCATTAGGAATGATCGAAACAAAAGGTTTGGTAGCAGCAATTGAGGCAGCAGATGCAATGGTGAAAGCGGCAAATGTTACCTTAGTAGGCAGAGAATTAGTGGGTGCCGGTCTTGTTACGGTTATGGTACGTGGGGATGTTGGTGCCGTTAAAGCAGCAACAGAAGCAGGTGCAGATGCGGCACAGCGCGTTGGGACACTTCTTTCTGTACAC
This sequence comes from Neobacillus sp. NPDC058068, assembly GCF_042885335.1. Taxonomy (NCBI): domain Bacteria; kingdom Bacillati; phylum Bacillota; class Bacilli; order Caryophanales; family Bacillaceae; genus Neobacillus; species Neobacillus sp. NPDC058068. The sequence goes on from NZ_JBHVSI010000001.1 coordinate 280,680, forward strand.
GTAATTCCACGTCCAAACGGCGATGTAGAAGGTATTTTACCGAAAGCAGAATAAGGTGAATTCAAATGGAACAATCCATTGAAAGCTATATCAAAAATCTTGTCAGAGATGTCATTGGCCAAACTTTAGGTGGTCTGCAACTCCAGGGAGATCGGCAGACATATGTGATTGCCAATTGGAAAATGAACAAAACGCTGGCAGAAACAGCTGAATTTTTTCAAGAAATCAACAGCAGCAATGATGTTACTGTGGTCGTTTGCCCGCCGGCACAGCTGCTTTATCCGGCCCATCTTTTTATTAAACAATCAGGAAAGCCGGTTCACTTAGGCGGGCAAAATGTCCATTGGGCAGACAAAGGTGCCTACACCGGAGAAACATCGACTGAGATGTTGAAGGATGTCGGCTGTGAATACGTCATTATTGGCCATTCCGAAAGAAGACAATATGCCGGTGAAGATGATTCATTGGTCAATATGAAAGTAAAACAGTCGATTACGGCTGGTCTTACTCCGATTATTTGCATCGGAGAGACGTTAGAACAAAAAAACGCATTACAGACCGAAGAGGTTTTAGCTAGTCAGCTTTTCGGTGCCTTGAATAAGATTGATTCCAGTCAATTTATCATTGCTTATGAGCCTGTTTGGGCGATTGGAACTGGGCAGTCAGCTACTGCTGAATTAGCGCAGCAAACACACGCCTATGTCCGTTCTGTTTTGAAACAAATTTTCGGTGAAAAAGCAGAGAGTATCTCGATCCTATATGGCGGTTCGGCAAATGAAAGCAATGCAGCCGAATATAGCAAGATGCCGGATATCGACGGCGTGCTCGTTGGCGGCGCCAGCTTGAAGGCTAAGTCTTTTGATGGAATGATCAAGGTATTTGCCAAAGGAGAACAAAATTCATGAAAAAAGTTGCGATAGGTTGCGACCATGGTGGATACGAACTAAAAGAAACCTTAAAAGTCTATTTAACTGAATTAGGCTATGAATATTTAGATTTTGGCTGTAAGGCCAACGAATCCGTAGATTATCCCGATATTGCCTTTTTAGTAGGTGAAACGGTTGCGACAAATGCTGACTATGTGGGCATCATGATTGATGGTGTCGGCATTGGCAGCGGGATGGTCTTGAATAAGATACCTGGAGTCCGCGGCGCAGTCTGCTGGGATTTATCCTCTGTTATTAACAGCAAAGAGCATAATAACGCCAATGTGCTATCGATTGGCGGGCAATTTATTGGCGAGGGATTAGCCAAGCAATTAGTAAAGACATGGCTGGAAACCGAATTTGCCGGCGGCCGTCATGACCGTCGTGTGACAAAAATTATGGAAATCGAAAGCCGGTTTTTACACCGGTAAAGGCAGGTTTTTTCAATGTTTGTAGCCAAAGTGATTGGCAATATGGTTTGTACTCATAAAAATGACAATTTAAAAGGTTTAAAGCTTTTGATTGTCCAACCAGTCGATGACGGGTTGAAAGAAAAAGGCAAACCACTTGTGGCTATCGATACGATTGGACAGTCAGGAGAAGGGGACCTCGTTTACTTAGCAAAAAGCAGAGAGTCTTCTCTGCCGCTTAACAAGGATTTGGTTCCATCAGATGCTGGGATTCTCGGAATTATCGACTATTATAACGTGACGAAACGAATGGAGGAATAATAAATGAGCAACGCATTAGGAATGATTGAAACAAAAGGTTTAGTAGGAGCAATTGAAGCAGCAGATGCCATGACGAAAGCAGCAAACGTGACACTACTCGGAAAAGTGAATGTTGGCGGCGGCTTGGTTACGGTAATGGTACGCGGTGATGTTGGTGCCGTAAAAGCAGCAACGGAGGCAGGAGCTGATGCAGCGCAGCGTGTTGGCGAGTTTTTATCCGTTCATGTTATCCCAAGACCACACTCAGATATCGAGAAGATTCTACCTGCAGCAAAATAATGAAACTAGCAAAAGTGGTTGGGAATGTCGTATCAACGATTAAAACACCGAGTCATCAGAATAAAAAACTGATGGTTGTCATCCCTGTTGATGCAAAAGGCAATGAATGTGGTGACGCAATGATTGCCTTTGACCGCTTTCAAGCAGGTGTTGGCGACTATGTTCTAATTCTTGAAGAAGGTGGATCGGCACGGGACATCCTAGAAGACCCGAAAGGCTCTTTCGATGCGGTCATTGCCGGAATCGTTGATCGACTACATTAATGTGAGGTGAACAAGGGTGCAAATTGAAGCATTAGTTGAACAAATTACGAATCAAATTATGGAACAATTAACAAATAAACAAGCGTTGAAGGAAGCGAAGCCAGCTGTTTCCGGGAACGTGACCTATAAAGAAGGTTCTGCGTCCAATATTATTACTGGTCCATCCGTTGCGCGGATGATTGATCATACGTTATTAAAGCCGGAAGCATCCAAAGACCAAATCGTGAAGCTTTGTGAAGAAGCGAAGGAACATAAATTTGCCACTGTTTGTGTTAATCCATATTGGGTGTCTACAGCTGCGAAGGAACTTAAAGGTTCTGGTGTCGGCGTTACCACGGTTGTCGGCTTCCCATTAGGGGCAACAAGCACGTTTGTAAAAACCGCCGAAACCCGCGATGCGATTGCAAATGGCGCGACGGAAATCGATATGGTCATTAACATCGGTGCGCTTAAATCAGGCGACTTCGAAACCGTGAAAAAGGACATTGAAGGTGTTGTATTAGCGGCAAAAGGTCATGCTCCTGTAAAAGTAATCATTGAAACGGGTCTTCTTGAAATCGAAGAGAAGAAAAAGGCATGTATTCTTGCTAAGATGGCTGGCGCAGACTTTGTGAAAACTTCTACTGGTTTTGGTCCAGGCTGTGCAACGGCTGAAGATATCAAGCTCATGCGCGATGCAGTTGGTCCAGATTTAGGCGTGAAAGCTTCCGCCTGTGTAAGAGATTTAGATACCGCTAGAAAGCTGATTCAAGCTGGTGCCACAAGAATTGGTGCAAGCTCCAGTATTGCGATTATTACTGGCGGACAAGGTACTGGGTATTAATTTTTAAGTTGAAATGTTCAAGTTGAGTTTTGGAGTTTTTCATCTGGCTGTTGCTGCCCTATGAAAAACTCCTTCCTCTTAATCTAAAAAGTATTGAAAATTTTTAGATATTTTACTATAATGAAATAAACTTAATGTAATCGCTTACATATATGAGGGGTGTTTCGAATGAACAATATTGGACATCAACTAAAGAAAATTAGATTAAACCGTGAAATGGAAATAGAAAAATTAGCGTCTTTATCAGGACTGCACACTGAAACAATCGCAGCAATTGAGGATGGCGAGCTGGATGTACAGATTTCAACCTTAGCCAAGATTTCGGAAGCGTTGAACTGCAGCTTCTCAATTGGAGATGTATCTATTTAATTTAAACAATAGCATTCGTTCCTTTTTGGAACGTGTGCTTTTTTATTTTCAACTTAAAATGCTATGATAGGCACAGTAGAAAAATTGGCTGAAGCTTTTATAAGAGGAAGAGATGAATGACAGGTACAGTTACATACATAAAAGAATGGCAGCAGGCACTGCAAAATGAAATATCTCATTTAAAAAAATTCGGAAGCAACAAATTTATTGTTTCAAATGGAAGATTATTATCAAGTGAAGGTTCGTTTACCTATTATTTTGATACCGTCTATTCATTACGAATTCCCGTTGGATCTTCGATTCGTCTTGAATGGGGAAGCATGAAACAAAGTGGACGCGTGCTCTCATCAGAAGGCAAAGGCGTGATGCTGGACCTCGAGAAATCATACGGAGACTTAATCCCCGAGGCATTTCTGGTTCACGATCCATGGGAACTGCTTGAACAACTCATCCAACGACTAGATGAAATCAGAAAAAATAAACAAAAACGGTTACGGGTAAAAAAATTAATGGATCCTTCGATGCCGGCAAAGCATCCAGTTGAAAAAATAAAAAGCAATGTTCACGAATTAGTTTTGCGTTCAAAATACAATCCAGTTACCTTTGTGTGGGGGCCGCCTGGAACAGGTAAAACCTACACATTGGCGCGCACGGCGGCAAATAAATATTTTCAAGAAAAGCGGGTCCTGATTTTATCGCACAGTAACCAAGCGGTTGATGTCTTAATAGCCGAAATTTCTACCTTCATTAATAAGAAAGACCGCTTCCGTGAAGGGGATGTTCTTCGCTATAGCTCTAATACGGGAGAGCAGCTCGCAAATCATGAAGCGATTACTACTATTCAGTTATTAGAGAAACAAGAACCCCATCTCGCGAAGGACAAGGAAATTTTATTAGACGAAAGACGGAAGCTAAAGCAGGATTTAGCCCGGTCTTTTAGTAAACGAGACACGAATCATTTGTTGGAGCTTGAGACGAAAATTGCCAGAGTCCTCGAAAAAATTCGCCAAAAGGAAATCCAGTTTGTGAAGGATGCGTTTGTTGTCGGATCAACGCTGGCTAAAGCAGCGAGCGACCCCGCAATCTATGAAAAGGAATTTGATGTTGTGATCCTTGATGAAGCAAGCATGGCTTATGTGCCGCAGGCTGCTTTCGCCGCAACGCTTGGGAAACGCGTTATTATTTGCGGTGACTTTAAACAATTACCGCCAATTGCCTCCTCAAGAGATTCTTTGGTCACGATGTGGCTGAAGGAGGATATTTTTCACCGGGCAGGTGTCGTTGATTGGGTAAATGACGGTAAGCTGCATCCGCATTTATTTTTATTAAAAGAACAACGAAGAATGCATCCGGATATCTCCGCCTTCACTAATCAGTTCGTCTACAATAAGCTTGTGGGTGATCATAAAAGTGTTCTAAAGAGCAGAAATGAAATTGTTGAAAAAGCACCGTTTTCCGGCCGGGCGTCAATTCTTGTAGATACAAGCAATACTGGTGCCCATTGTATGACTGAACGGACGTCGAAGTCGAGAATGAATCTTTGGCAGGTGTTATTGTCGTTTCAAATCATCCATGAATCGTACTTGGCTGGGGTAAGATCGATTGGCTATGTGACACCTTACCGTGCCCAAGCTAATTTGATGGAGCTGTTACTCGATGATTTATATGAAAACGAACGCTTAACAGCCGATATTATTGCGGCGACAGTCCATAGATTCCAAGGCAGTGAGCGCGATGTCATGGTTTTTGATACCGTCGATGGAGAGCCGCAAGAACGTGCCGGTATGCTTTTAACTGGTAAAGATAGCGAACGATTGATTAATGTCGCAATAACGAGGACAAAAGGAAAGTTTATTCATGTCAGCAATCTATCATATATTCGTAAGCGTGTTTATCATGACAAAACACTTAGACAACTAGTAGAACACCAAGAGAAGCATCGGCAAACTGTTAGAACGAGAGAAATCGGGACGTGGATTAAGAATCAGCATCCAAGATTGCATTGGATGCATGCTATGAAGCTTGAAAAAGTGTTCCAGGATATAGCGGGGGCAAGATCATCGATTGTCATCTCTTTACCATCGCAAACTGCACTTTTGCTGCAATGGAAGGAGAAGTTAAACAATCGGGGAAAACTCGTAAAATTAACAGTGATTTCCGGGGAAGAATGGATTGAGCTTCAGCCAGATAATAGGCTGAATGAAAACTTATCGTTTCCATTCATTATCATCGATCGGCGGCTGCTCTGGCTGGGATTGCCGATAGAAGGAGCAAGAAGTATTCAACCGCCATTTATCGCTGCAAGACTTGATTCGGAAAAAGTTTCAGAGCATTTTTTAGGTCAATTTTTAATGATAGAGTAGGAATTTCGAGTTTTCACTGCGACCTATTTTTTTATACAGGTATACTCTCTTCTATTGGTTGAGGGATGTTTTGTAAATCGATGACATAATCGCCGAAATATTCAAAAAAGCCTTTATTACATATCATTTACCCAAAGGCAAATAAACGGTAAATGTCGTCCCTTTATCAGGCTCACTCACGACGCGGATGAACCCGCCGTGGGCTCTGACAAAATGATGGGCGATCGATAATCCGAGCCCCGTTCCGCCTGTATGCCGCGAACGGGCCTTTTCCACACGATAAAAACGATCAAATAGGTGGGCCAATTCTTCGGCAGGAATACCGATGCCGGTGTCTTTCACCGAGACACATGTATAGATTACATTCTGATCCAGGACCTTGTCTTCTATTACAACCGAAATCTTTCCTCCTTCCGGTGTGTAGCGGATTGCATTTGTCAACAAATTGATGAACACCTGCGTGATCCGTCTCGCGTCGGCCATCACCGTTACCGGTCTCGTGTTCGAAAAGAAGCTCATTTCCAGTCCGTTTTCCTCAGCCTCTATTTTCACATCATCAACGATTTGTTCAAGTCTTGCCGACAGATCGAGCGGTTGGAAGTCCAATGCCAACCGACCCGCCTCGGCCAACGACAAGACATGAAGATCTTCCACAAGCAGGCTTAAGCGGATCACTTCGTCTTGGAGTCTAAGCAGCATTTCCGGAGGGACGGATTGACCGGTCTGTTGAGCATTTTCTAATTTTAGCTGCATGATCGACAGCGGTGTTCGTAGCTCATGAGCGACATCCGCTACCAACCGCCTGCGGCCTTCCTCAGCTTCCCGGAGACGAAGCGTCATATCGTTGAATGTCTGGATTACTTTCCCATATTCGTCTTTTGATTGGACAGGAACGTTCACGTCCAGATCCCCCTCTGCAACGCGTTCGATAGCGGCAACAAGCTTTCTAAGCGGAATCGTCAGTACCCCCGAAATCCATAAACTGAAGAGCAGCCCGATTGCTATGAAAAACACCCAATTTCCAAGCCCAAATTTCTGCATCTTACCTGAAACGTAAGTCTTCAAGATCTCGATTTGTTCCCCGGGCAGTGAGTTTAAATAAGATGTATCAATTTCTTCCTTACGAAATTGATCGAACAAAGACTCCATGTAAGCCTGTTTGGTTATTGCATGAGCGCCGCCGATAATAAGAACGAGCAGTCCCATTGAGACAAATATTTTTTTGCGTACTGTCAACGTCATGATTGTTCACCGAATCGGTAACCGAAACCGTATACCGTTTGAATATAACGAGGATTGGCCGGATCGTCTCCCAGCTTGCGGCGAAGATTCCGGATATGGGAATCCATAGTTCTTTCGTATCCCATATATTCGTCCCCGAGTGCGGTTTTTAATAATTGCAGGCGGCTGAAAACCATTCCGGGACGCGTAGCCAACGTGTACAAAATTTTGAATTCTGTTGGTGTCAGTTGGATCTCCTGGCCATCTTTGAATACCTGACATTTGGCCTCGGAAATGATCAGGTTGTCTCTTTCCAAGAACATCAACCTGTCTTCAGGTCCATGCAAGCGGCGAAGTAAAGCTCGGATACGCGAGGCGAGCTCGCGCAAGCTGAACGGCTTCGTCAAATAATCGTCCGCACCGATTTCCAGACCGACGATTTTATCCGATTCATCCGATCGGGCTGTGACCATGATAATACCGCAATTTGATGTATGCCTTAATTCGCGACATACCTCGATGCCGCTTTTCTCGGGGAGCATCCAATCAAGCACGACGATATCAGGCTGCTCAGACCGAACAATCGTGAGCGCTTCTTTACCGGTACAGGCTGTCAATACCCGAAACCCTTCACGTTCCAGATAGATGTGCATCTCCTCAAGCATGCCCGGTTCGTCCTCCACAAGCAACAATTTCGTTTCCATTCCAATCACATCTTTCCAGTTTAGTCTGCTTCCTGTGCGGGAAAACACCACTTACCGAAAATTATACCGTGATTTAACATGTTCTTGAAGAAATCCACACAAAAAGAGGAAGATCTGCATAAGTTCTCGACATTTATTGTTTAAACTGACTGTGAACCTGAAAACGACGAGATCGTTTCGTTAGCAAAACAGCTTGAGGAGTTACAGAGCCTATTTAACGACAAAGATCCCGAAGTCGAGTAAGCGATTGTACGATCTCTTATGGAAAACCTGACTAATCTTATTTTAACGAAAGCGAGGTTTAAAGATGAGCAACCTATCCGTAAACCGCAGTAAACCTGAAGCCGGCGATCATGCGGTAGAAGTAACCAATCTTTCACCACTCGTGGTTAGAGCGCGTATGGTGTTTAAAGCAATGCTAAGAATATTTGCGATATGTATTTTGATCCAGGTGTTTCTTGCCGGTCTCGCACTGTTTTGGGATGCGGCCCAATGGACCAGCCATATAGGATTCGCCAAATTGCTAATCATTGTTTCTATCCTGATATTCGTGATTTCTTTCATCGCTCGACTGCCGCTTTCTTTTCGTCTGCGTAGTGCGGGGTTAATCGGCATCATCATTTTAATAGCGGTCAGCGCTAAATTACCGTCTGGAATTAGATATTTATCTGCTCTCCATCCGGTGCTCGCTCTGATGTTGTTTTTTGGATCTGTGTCCCTCGCACAGAAGACCGATGCCCTCATGAAAGCAAAATTGAAAATATCTGCAGAGCAAAGAGATTGAATTTAGTTTTGATCACAATCTTCAACATGGATGGGGAGGAAAGTTGCACCCTAATCTATCCGACTATCTATTGGTTTTTCTTATCTTTATTGCTTCTGGAGTATCGCTGCATCTGGTAGCGCATGATTATGAGAAAAGAACTAATTGGTTTCGAATCATTGTAATTGTTCTATTTGGAATGCCCGGTATCCTTGTTAGCCGTCCTTCCGGGCGGGATAGTATTCTAGTATAGGAGGATTTTCGTGAGAACCATATCGACCTACGTTCTTTGGATTCTGGTTGTGGTTTATACAGTGGTTAAACTGGCGAATCAAGTGTTTCCACTCCATATTCCCATACCGTTCGTGGTTTTGATCACGATCGTTTTTGGGCTGCTTCACGGGGCCTTGCGCTACAAATGGAGCGGCATTCTCACTTTTCTTGTCATTTGTCTGGTCGTCAGTAACCTCTTGGAAAACATCAGTGTTCTGACTGGCTTTCCGTTTGGTCACTACTATTACACCGACGTGATTGGCCCCAAGCTCTTTCTGGTGCCTCTGCTTATCGGCCCTAGCTACTGTGCCATCGGCTACCTCGCCTGGGTGCTTGGCACGGTACTGATTAGTGATATTAATCGAACGTCCAGTGCGTTCACCACGTTCGCAGTTCCGTTTATTGCTTCCTTCGCCATGGTCGCCTGGGATTTGGGCTTTGATCCAACAGCCTCGACAATCAATCATTTCTGGATCTGGGAGCAAGGTGGTGGCTACTTCGGGGTGCCACTCACCAACTTCTTGGGGTGGTTCTTCACTGTGTATGTGATCTTCCAATTGTTTGCCCTCTTCCTTCGTTTGCGCAGGACTGATGGCAACAAGGAGGAGTCGGCTTTTCCTAGGTCGTTCTACGCTCAAGCTATCATCATGTATGCCGTGACTGGGTTGGGATTTGTTTTGGCCTATCTGTCAGACAGCGGCAATTCACTGGTCACTGACGCGATGGGGGTGGTCTGGCATACCAGAAGCATTGCCGAGGCGGAAGCTACGGTTGGTATCTTTACGATGATCTTCGTGGCAGCTTTATCAGCCGTGAAACTGCTTCAAAGGTCAGCCGTTTCTACTAACACACAGAAGTTGAAACAGGATCAGGTGAAACGGCTGTCAGGGAAATCTCTTTAGCGTTGAAATAACAAAGGAGCTTTGAAAGTCACGTATTTGTCCATTTGGGAATTTTATGGGTCTGGCACAGATTTTGGGCACATGCGCTTCAGATCCATGAAAGTCCCCAACAATCTCACTATTGATGGAGCGCTTCCCAATTCAGTAAAGAAAAACCTTTGCCACTTTTGCTGCCCTTGCGCCCCCTAGCGACACATTACGTAACGCCACCCCCACACTAGAGAAATCACTGAGAAGCGTAAACCTTTTAACTCCGAATGAATAAATTTAATTTTATTCATTCATAGGAATATGCACTATCCATCAGTTAAAGCGAATCTGAACAATCTTTGGAAAGTTTACAGAAAAATAACTAGGGATGGGATGGAGTGAAAATGAAAATGAAAATAATAGCCTTAATCCTGTGCGGTCTGTTCATCTTCCCCCTATTCAGTTCAGCGAGAAGTGATGGAAGCATGCAAGTCGAGCAATCTGGCGCTTCAGTCTTCTCCAAAGTAGATGCGTATATTGCTCGTGAAATGAAACGACAACGTCTTCCGGGGCTTGCTCTCGCGATTGTACAGGGGGATCGCATTCTTTACCTTAAGGGATATGGTCAAGCCGATTCATCGGGTCGTCCTGTAACACCCGAAACACCTTTCGGATTAGGTTCGATCGGCAAGTCGATTACTGCTATGGCCGTTCTGCAGCTTGCCGAAGAAGGAAAAATTGACTTAGACGCTCCTATACAGCGCTATATCCCCACCAAGTATGACGGTGCAGAGTTCATTACTGTCCGTCAGTTACTTAATCAAACAAGTGGGTTCACCCAAATCTCAACTTTTAGGAACACGCTGGCAAGTGTCAACGATCAATATCAAAACGCTATAGAGAAAAACGCCTTGTCTTATGCGGAAAAGTTTTTAAAGGGAACCAAACAAACCGAACATCCCTACACGTATTCGAACGCAAATTATGTACTGCTTGGCTACATTGTGCAACGAGTATCCGGCCAGTCCTATGGCGACTATGTGAAGGAACATATTTTCAACCCTCTGTCCATGCATGACAGCTACGTTACGCTCGATGAAGCGGCTGCACATGGACTGGCTACGCCCTACCGTCGGATATTTGGATACAACGTTGCCTACGATGGCCCCTTTGTTTATATTGCCGGGGATGCGCCGGCGGGCTACATGTATACCAGTGCGAAGGACATGAGCCATTACTTGATTGCCCAAATGAACGGCGGCCGCTTTGAAGGTAATACCGTCCTCTCTTCGGAAAGCATAGGTCTCATGCAGACCGAACCGGTTCCGGGAACGTATGCCATGGGTTGGTCGACAGATTCCATTAACGGTGTACAGTTTCTCGGTTCGCCGGGTGGCTCTCTGGGTTTCCAAGCCCAAACTTTTTTTGCTCCGGACCAACAATTGGGAGTTATCGTATTCGCTAACGTACTTGACGCGATTGATGCCGAATGGCCAGAAACACACGTCATTACGACTACCCACATCGCCTATGGGGTTATAAACTTACTAAATGAACAACCGATTGGGGGATCTGGTCTAAGCATTTCGCAGAAATACTTGCTTGTAAATGGATTAATAATCATCCTCAGCTTTTGGTTATTATATACGACCGTTCGAACTGCGAAGCGCTGCCTTGGACCGTTAAGTCCTGACCATTCAGGCCGTACTGAAATATCGATTAAAGTTATAGCAAGAATTGTACTGGATTTTGCAGGTCTGTTTATGATCCTGTTGTTGAGTATGACTCAAATTGTACCGATATGGCATCTGGCAACCATCTTTCAGCCGGACTTATTCCTTTGGCTGAAAATAGTAACTGTCCTTATGGCACTGAAGGGTAGCATGGAAATTTTCCGGTTGGTTCGATCGATTAGGCATGAAAAACATCAAGGTTGAAATATTGAGAATAAGAGAGAAAGCAGGAGGAAATTTCACGAAATTCGCTGATAGAACCTTAAAATTCTCTGATAAAGAAATTTTTCCCTTTGCTCGAAATGTAGATGGCTAGTTCCATCTGAACCTTTTTGCAAGTCCATGTAGCAGTAGTCCTTTCTCCGGCGCTTAACAAATTGTAAGATCGCGATTTGGGGGGACTCCTATTATAATTGAGGCCCTGCCACCTTTAATTATGGAATTAAAACATAAGAATAGGGAACGATAATTTTGTTAGTCGGGAATCAAATGGGACACGGCAATTTTCAATGAAAAGGAGACAAGGATGATGACAAACGTTAAATTAGCTGTCATATATTACAGCATGGGTGGAACGAACTATCAGCTATCAAAGTGGGCGGAAGAAGGGGCAAAAGAAGCTGGTGCAGAAGTAAAGGTATTAAAAGTGCCTGAGCTTGCACCGCAATCTGTGATCGAGGGTAATCCAGGCTGGAAAGCACATGTCGAAGCTACCGCACATGTGCCTGAGGTTAAATTGGAGGATATAGAGTGGGCTGATGCTATTATATTCAGTGTTCCGACACGATTTGGAAATATGCCTGCACAAATGAAACAATTCATCGATACTTGTGGCGGTCTTTGGTTTAACGGTAAGACAGTGAATAAAGTGGTGAGTGCGATGTCCTCAGCACAAAATCCTCATGGCGGCCAAGAGGCAACGATTTTATCACTTTACACCTCCATGTACCATTGGGGAGCGATTGTTGCAGCACCAGGATATACCGATCCGGTTATTTTCGGGTCTGGGGGTAATCCTTACGGAACAAGTGTTACGGTAGGGCAAGATGGAAAAATGATTGAAGATGTACAGGCTGCAGTTAAACACCAAGCGAAACGTACAGTTTCAGTTGCAGAATGGGTAAAAAAGGCAAACCAATAATAAATTAAGTGCCGATCGATTATATTTCGATTGGCAGATGAAATGAAGAACATTGAAAAAAGAGGAAGAAAATTTTGATTTAAAAAAAGACGATGTTTCTTACCCTAAGGAATCATCGTCTTTATTAGAGAAGAACACTCTTCGGTTCTTCAAGAAGCGAATGAATAATAAGTCCTATCTATTTCTTGCCGATTAATTGAGATTAATAATGAAGCAAATCTATCGAGAGCAATTAAAAGCAGCGGGTTTTAGCGAAGACGTTTTGCCGCCGAAGCCAGAAGATAGGAGTTGGAACATCGGAAATTATGCTGCAATATGGATGGGTTTAGTTCATAATATCCCTAACTATATTGCCGTTGGCGGACTTTTTGCTTAAAGGGTATCAGTTGGACGAGTATTCGCCGCAATTATATGTGCGTCAATAATATTAGCAGCAGCGCTGGTTTTTAACGGTCATGCTGTATCAAAATATGGGTTACCATTCTCATGGGCAGGACTGTCAAATACATAATTTTTCTATTAAGGATTCAACTTTTTTGTGAGAGATTTCCTTGCTGAAAATAGGAGATTTTAGTTATCTAATGATTTTTTTTGTACTCATGAATTCTCTCACTATGATACCTGATTGTGGAAATGAGCACATAAATAAACATAGGGCTACCTCTTTTCGAAGGTTAGTATTAATAATTAAATATATGTAATAATTTCTTTTAAAATGTTAGAAATTAATATATTGAAATGGGAAGGGATAAGGAGCGATGAACCGAGGCAGGAGACCTGCCTGTTGTTTGCGCTTTACTCTACGAGGATATAGGGAGGGTGTGGAAAGTGTTGAGAAAACTTTTTCAACAGGTGAATAATTCAGGTTTAATATTATTATGCTAAATTTTAAATAAAAAAACTGGTTTCCCAATTATATATAGGAACCAGTTTTTTACTTATCAAATAATTTTTTTTGGAATCATAAATTCTCTTACTAAGATACCTGATTGAGGGAAATGTAATCCTAATTGCCAGGCCCCAATCCCTCTTAAACGATAGTTAACCATTAGTTGAAGTTTTTGAGCACGAGCTCTTGCATCTTCAAACCACACAATATGTCGTTTGCCCGTTTCATCTCGATATTGATAAAAAGGCTGCTGATATTCTGTTGAATATTGAATTGGCACTTGATACTTCATAGCTGTTTCTATTGCAGTAGAGACAGATACGGCACGGGCGCTGTCTACTGTTCCATTAGCCATTGTCCAATTATACCCATAGCGTGGAACACCAAGGATAATTTTATTTCCTCTCATGTGATTAAGAGCATACTCAATAGTTTTTCTTACTTCCCCAATGGGAGCAGTAGGGCCTGGCGGACTGCTTGTTTCGTGCCAGTCATAAGCCATAATAAAGACAATATCAACAGCTGCTCCTATTCCTCCGTAATCATACCCTTTTAACCAGGAAATATTGTCACTTGTTTTAGCCGGTACTGCTACGGATGTATAAAATCCTTCAGGCCTTAATCGTTCACTTAACGAACGTAAGAAGCCACTATACAAATCCCTTTCACTTTCATGAATCCGTTCAAAATCAATATTTACACCAGCATAGTTTTTGGATTTGATTAGGTTGTAGATGTTATTTATTAATCTCTCTCTAATTTCAGGAGTATTTAATACTCGTCTCGTTAATTCGGGACTAAATCCTGTCGGTGTCAAATTCGTGATAACGGCTAGGGGTGCTACCTTATTCTCTCTTACAAGCCTAATTAGTTGCTGATCATTTAAAGTACTTAAACCTCCATCCTGAAGAATATGGTATTCGAAAATTCCAAAAAAAGTATTAATCGGTGCGAAGGTCTGAACGATTAATTGATTCTTTTCAGGTGTAGAAGGCGTTATATAACTAAATCCTTCTGCTTCGTACTTAGGTCTAGGAGGCAAATATAACTTCATTCCAGCCATTAAAATATCTGATTGCAACCCGTTATAAAGACGGATGGTATCAATTGAAATTAAACTCATTTGAGAAATGGAATATAGTGAATCCCCAGGCTGAACAATATACATATTTGTCGGAATGAGCAGATCTTGTCCTGGTACTAATCTATCTGTTTTTAATCCGTTTATGTTGCGTATACTATCCATAGAAACTTGATATTTTGTTGCAATCGAAAATATAGAATCATCTGTTTTAACCACATAAATAAACATTGGACACCTCTTTTCAAATGTTAGTATTAGTTTAAATATATGTACTTGTTTGTATTGAATGTAGGAAATTATTTATAGTAAGGGAAATCACGAAGGATATCATTTTTAACGATTAAAACTTTGAGATTACTAGAATGAATAAAACTCTTCATAAGCGATAAAACTAGGTCTGTTGTACGTTCAAGGTGTCAACTTTTTGTGCACCCCGAATAAAGGAAGGAGAAGAACTATAAAATGAGCAACGAACATGTCGTGTCAAGAGGTATTAGAAGTGTAAGGAATGTCGTTTATCGAGAAAACTCATCGACTCATAAAGTGGGCTTATGATTGAACCGGGTACCTTGGAGGAAAGTGATCCATTTCTAATCATTAAAAGAAAAATATTACACCGAATTTTTATGACTTTTGAAGCTATATCCAATAATGGAACTGTGGTTTTTGAATAATTGTTGCTAAATTTCTTCTGATGGTCTTGGGCCGGCAGCAAGACTAGAGTTTTCTACTGTCATAATAGGACGAACTGTAATATCTCCATTCACAATTATTTGACAAGATAAACGAAGATAATCATCAATTAATTGATCATTCAATCCTTTAGCCGCAAAAGCATTTTTTTCATTGCTGGTTATCTCTTGATAATCACCTGCCAGAACTTCTACTCTGCAAGTTGTACATTTTGCTTTACCGCCGCAGCGATGGAGAATATTTACACCGTTATCTTCCAGTGCTAATACTAACTTTTTTCCCATTGCTACTTCAAAAGTACCTTGACCGAATACAGTAATATAGGGCATTTTATTTCCTCCTCACCAAAAATGATTGATCAAAATGTTTCTTCATCATGATTAGTTATTCTCATACATTACATTGTTAAGACATAAAAAAGAAATTTTTCTCCAATAACACAAACATTCCCTACTTTTAGTCCTTATGATGATTATTTTGAGACTGAAAATTTTTACTTGAGATTTTATTCTTGATTTCTACCCCTTTTCAACAGGTGAATAATACAAATGAACATCAAATATCTATTCTTTCTTTAATAAACTGAAATAAATATAGGCGAAATTATGTAACTCGGAAATGTATAGTTCTCTGTTGTTTTTTAAATTTAAATTTTCAAAAAATTATATTGACTTTTTCTCAATTTCTATGGATAATCAAATAAATTGAAATAGAAAATGGTATGGGACTAGTAAACCTTTGGAACGTGATAGAGAGTGAAACCCGCAGGCTGAAAGGTTTCTCACGGAAAAAAGCTTGAACCTGCCCTCACACGCTGCTTATGTAAACATGAGACGCCTGCCTGCGTTACGGGTTCCAAGTGGGTGTGAGCGCTGTGCTCGTCATCAATTAAGGTGGTACCGCGGAAACGATTTTTCCGTCCTTTTTTAAGGACAGATGAATCGTTTTTTTATTTTTTATAAGAAAGGTCGAACGGTTATGAAAAAACAGCTTGTGGTGGTGAAGATTGGGAGCAGCTCACTTACAAATACGTCTGGTACAATTTCTGAAGCAAAAATCCGTGAGCATGTGGATGCACTCGCCTTTTTAAAATCCCAGGGGCATGAGGTCATTTTGATTTCATCCGGTGCTGTTGCGGCAGGGTTTGGTTCTCTTGGTTACCCAACGCGCCCAAAAAGTAACTCCGGGAAACAGGCGGCTGCAGCTGTTGGGCAAGGACTATTAATGCAACAGTATATTCAGCTGTTTAAAGAGTTTGATATGGTACCAGCGCAAATCTTATTAACTCGTGAAGATTTTTACAGCCAGACCCGGTTTCAAAACCTATTCTCGACGATTAATGAGCTACTCCAAAGAGGCGTCTTGCCGATTATTAATGAAAATGATTCGGTATCGATTGAGGAATTGACCTTTGGGGACAACGATTTGCTGTCTGCCCTCGTCAGCGGGTTTTTACATGCCAATGCATTGATTATTTTAACAGATATTAACGGTCTTTATGATGGTAATCCAAAACTCACAAAAGTGGCCAAAAAATTTAACTTTATCCCAGAGGTTTCCGAAGAAATGCTTGATTTTGCCGGGGATAGCGGTTCTTCTGTTGGCACTGGCGGTATGAAGTCGAAGTTACTGGCAGCAAAAAAGGCATTGTCACTTGGTGTCAGCGTCTTCGTCGGCACAGGAATAGGAAAGGAAAAACTGGTCGATATTTTAGCTGGAAAAGGTGATGGGACGTATATAGGCGGTCCATTCCAAACGCAAATGCAAATGAGAAAGCAATGGATTGCCTATCACTCTCAGGTCGGCGGAGTGATTGAAATTGACGATGGGGCAGAGAAAGCCATTCTGTTCCATGGGAAAAGTTTGCTGCCAGTTGGAGTGACGAAGGTAATTGGTGAGTTTAACGCACTGGATGTCGTAGTGGTTCGAAACCAAAAAGGGAAAACCGTCGGAAAAGGGCAGATTTATTATTCCTCTAAGAATTTATTAATGGTAAAAGGCTTACCAAGTGAACAATCGAAGGTTTATTCGATTAACAAAAAAGCGGAAGTGATCCATCGTGATAATTGGGTCACCATGCCAAAGGAGTGAATGAGGGATGAGTGAGTTACTCGAAAAGGCTAGAAAATTAAAAAAAGCAGCGAAACAGATGGCAATGCTTTCTGCCGCCGAGAAAAACGAGGCGTTAGCGATGATGGCGGACCATGTATTGATGGGGAAAGACTGGATTATAAGTGAAAATGCAAAGGATATTGAGGCGGGGAAAGAAAACGGACTATCACCTTCTCTTTTAGATCGGTTGCTGTTAACGGATGAAAGAATTGATCAAATTGTTAGTGGGGTACGGCAGTTAATTCATTTGGAGGATCCAGTTGGTGAAACAATCGAAGCATGGGAGCGGCCAAACGGGTTGCAAATTAACACGATTCGGGTCCCGCTTGGGGTTATCGGAATGGTGTACGAAGCACGTCCCAATGTAACGGTGGATGCCGGGAGCCTTTGTTTGAAAGCAGGAAATGCTGTGCTTTTAAGAGGCAGCTCCTCGGCAATCCATTCCAATAAAGCACTTGTCCATGTCATGCGAGGTGCACTTGAAGGAACTGCGATTCCAGCTAATGCCGTGCAGCTGCTAGAGGATACGAGCCGCGAAACAGCGGCGGAAATGTTTAAATTTAACGAATACTTAGATGTTCTCATCCCTCGGGGCGGAGCAGGGTTGATTCAATCGGTCATCCAACATGCCACTGTTCCAGTGTTAGAAACTGGCGTTGGTAACTGTCATGTATTTATTGATGAAACAGCGGAACAAAAAATGGGTATTGATATTGCCATAAATGCGAAGTTACATCGGCCATCTGTCTGCAATGCCGCAGAAACGTTGCTTATTCATGAAAATTGGCCATATGTCTCAAACCTATTGCATGCGCTTCATGATCAAGGGGTTGAACTGCGAGGAAGTGAGGAATTAGCCTCCGCCTATTCTTTTGTCGCGCCAGCAACAGAAGAAGATTGGCACACGGAATTTCTTGCACCGATTTTAGCAGTAAAACTCGTGAGTGATGTGATAGAAGCGATTGAACATATCGACCAATATGGAACAAAACACTCTGAAGCGATTATTAGTGAAGATACAAGAAATGTGCGTTTATTTTTCAAGGCCGTGGATGCGGCGGTGCTTTATCACAATGCCTCGACTCGTTTCACCGATGGCGAACAATTTGGCTACGGTGCGGAAATCGGCATCAGTACGCAAAAGCTGCACGCCCGCGGGCCGATGGGGCTTAAGGCATTGACAACTTCTAAAGCAATTGTTCAGGGAACAGGGCAAATTCGTTCGTAATATTTTTGTTTAGCGCTAAAAAAGCGCTTTTTTTGCGTTCTGTTTTGGCTGTGTAAATAGAGAGGTTTTACTTAAACAATACGGATGAAAATCCATGAAAAAGTCCAAGTAGAGAGGTTCTACTTAAACAATACGGGTGAAAATCCATGAAAAAGTCTAAGTAGAGAGGTTCTACTTGAACATTACGGGTGAAAATCCGAGAAAAAGTCTAAGTAGAGAGGTTCTACTTAAACAACACGGATGAGAATCCATGAAAAAGTCTAAGTAGAGAGGATCTACTTAAACAACACGGATGAAAATCCATGAAAAAGTCTAAGTAAAGAGGTTCTACTTGAACATTTCAAGTGAAAATCCAAGAAAAGGTCCAAATAGTATGTGTTAACTATGTGTTAACTTCTCTTCTCAATTATTAAATCAGCCTAAATTTTTGTTCTAGTTTCTGTTATAATTAATATACAAACATACATTCTCGTATAGTAGGTTGGTGTTCAAATGTCAGATGATATTCATATTTCCGTAAGAACTCTTGTTGAATATGTGTTCCGGAGCGGCAGTATTGATACCCGTTTCCGCTCCCAATCGACGCTATTAGATGGGACAAGGATACATCAGAAAATCCAAAAAACGTATCAAGAGGGTGATCAAAAGGAAGTTTATCTTCGAACTGAAATTTCCTATGATGACCTTACCTTCCTCATTGATGGCCGATGCGATGGGCTTTTGTTTCGTGATGGAGGGGTAATGGTCGATGAGATTAAGTCGTTCTCGCAGCCACTCGAGCAAATCGAAGGTGAAGGTTACCTTGTTCACTGGGCACAGGCAAAAATGTATGCCTATATGTATGCAAAAGACAACGCTCAATCGGAAATCCTTGTCCAGCTAACCTATGTCCATGTGGAAACAGAAGCAAAAAAATATTATCAAAAGAACTACACATTATCAGAACTTGAGACATTTGTAGTAGAGGTGATTGAAGGCTACGCCCCTTATGCCAAGCTGCAGCATGAGCATCGAATCAAACGAAATGAAAGTTGTAAAGAATTAGCTTTCCCGTTTGAAACCTATCGTGACGGCCAGCGGAAACTAGCTGGAGCTGTTTATAAAACGATTGTAGATAAAAAAAATCTGTTCGCAAAAGCGCCAACAGGAATTGGCAAGACGATTTCTACTCTTTTCCCAGCGGTGAAGGCGATGGGGGAAGGACCCCTAAACCGTGTTTTCTACCTGACTGCAAAAACAATTACCAGAACAACAGCGGAAGAGGCATTTGCCCGCATGTCTTCCTGTGGTCTTTGTATGAACTCGGTCACGATTACAGCAAAGGACAAGGTTTGTTTCAAGGATGAAACGATTTGTCAAAAGGATTACTGTGAGTTTGCGGCTGGGTATTACGACCGAATTAATGACGCAATTCTTGATATTTTATCAAATGAAAACGGGATGACCCGTGAAGTAATCGAAGCCTATGCCCGTAAGCATACTGTCTGTCCATTTGAATTTTCGCTTGACCTTGCATATGCCGTTGATGCCATTATTTGCGATTACAATTATATTTTTGACCCGAGGGTGTCGCTTAAGCGATTGTTTGAGGAACAAAAGAAGTCAACCGTTTTATTGGTCGATGAGGCTCATAATCTCGTTGACCGCGGCCGGGAGATGTTCTCAGCCTCATTAAACAAGGAGATGTTTCTCCAGTTGAAAAAAGACTTTAAGGGTGTCAATAAGGTGATTTTTGACGCTGCTAGCAAGTTGAATTCCTCGTTCATTTCCTTGAAAAAAGCAAATGCCGACAAGAATGAATTTATCTTAGAGCAGCTGGATGAAGCGTTTTTTGAACAACTTTTTCAATTTGTAGCGGATGCAGAACAGCAACTACTAACAAATACCTCTCAAAGTCTAGTAGAAGCCTACTTTACGGTGAATAATTTTTTAAAAATCGTCCCGCTTCTTGATGAGCATTATGTCATTTACGCGGAGAAAAATAAAAACGATTTGGTGATTAAGCTGTTTTGCATCGATCCCTCAAAGCTGCTTAAACAAATGGGGAAAGGGTATCGCTCAAAGGTGTTCTTCTCAGCAACACTCTCACCATTATCGTATTATCAAGATATCCTCGGCGGGAATGAGGAGGATTATGCGCTCTCCATCCCGTCGCCATTTTCAATTGAACAAGTCGATGTCTTTATTAAACCATTGTCGACGCGCTTCAGGGATCGGGAACAGACCAAAGATGCAATTGTAGCGATGATCAAATCGTTAATTAAAAACCGACCGGGAAATTATCTGATATTTTTCCCGTCCTATCAATATTTATTGTCCGTTTATGAGCAATTCAAGCAATCAGATGAAGAAACGCAAACAATCATTCAATCGACTGGGATGACAGAAGCAGAAAGAGAAGCCTTTTTGGCGGCATTTATGCCTGATCAAAATGAAACCTTACTTGGATTTGCTGTTCTTGGCGGGATTTTTTCTGAAGGAGTAGACTTACTCGGAGATCGATTAAATGGAGTTGTCGTGGTTGGGGTTGGGCTGCCACAGCTTTGTTTTGAACGCAACCTTATCAAGGATCATTTTTATAAAAAGGACAAGAATGGCTATGATTATGCTTATGTGTACCCGGGGATGAACAAGGTCTTGCAAGCCGGGGGACGATTGATTCGCTCTGAAACGGATCATGGGACGATTGTCCTTGTCGACGACCGATTTCTACAAAAGCAGTATCAAATGCTCTTGCCTCCTGAATGGAGAGAGTATACAATCATTTAACAATCAGGGCATTTGCACTAAATAATCGAACTGGAATGAAGTTTGACTATTTAATCAAACTTTTATAAAATTAGATTAAATAATCTAATTAGGGTGAACAACCGTGAAAACGAAGAATAATCCAATATCAATTTTTATATTAGATGTCAGTAATTCGTCGGCTGAAAATATGGGAGATGAACTGACGCTATATCTAGATGAGATGGTGAAATGGATCACCATTTGGACCGAAAACAATGGACAAGTAAAAGTGAAGCATCGAGCTGGTGATGAAATCATCTTTGTTGGCAATGGCTATTCAACAGCCTATATCATCGCTTTTTATGTAAGCAGGATTTGGAAATATCGCAATCACAAACCTTATTTTGGTTTGTCTTTTGGAGATATCGATAGGGAACTAGCAGAAGTCGATATCGAGACATGGATCCATCCGTTGATTAAGCAGGCCAGATATGCGAACGATTTGTTGAAACAAGAACAAAATCGGCCCCCTTTTAAATTTGAGCTTGACCAATTTTATTTAGGTGATCGAAATATCCCTGTTTTATACAACCAGTTTCGCTATGAATTCGAGACGTTATTTAACACAATCCTGCAATTGCAGCACACTCTCATCAAAGAACAAACGAACATCCAGGAGCTCGTATGTTCCTTTTATCTCATATTGCAGCAGCAAAAAGCCGTTGGTGAACTGCTTGGCAAAACAGCGCCTACTATTTCGAGTCATTTCAAAAAAGGAAAAAGCGAAGAAGTCCTCCGTACCTTTCATGGATTGATTAACGTCCTAAATTCATTACAGAAAAATACCATTCAAGGTATAGCGGATAACCCAATGGAAACAGCTGAGAGGTTGCATGATTCGATTAGAAGTCATTTGAAGGACAATATAAACTTGCTGCTTATTAACTAGAGAGGGGAAACCATGCTTATTTTAAGTCTCATTCTCGCCCATCTAATCTCTGATTTTTATTTGCAAACAGATAATATGGTGAGGGAAAAGTATAAAAACCTTAAGAAGCATCTAGCACATCATTTTTTTATGACTGGGTTGGTTCTTGGCGGCTATTTGATTCCTTACTTTAACGTAATAAATAGCCTAAATAATTTCCTTTTCCCTTTGGTTTTAATTGTTTTTTCTCATTTTCTGATTGACTTTATAAAAATCAAACTGCTTGATACGATTAAAATTACAAACGAGGAGAACATGAAGCGGCTTAGTTTTTTCCTATTGGATCAATTACTCCATCTTGGGATGATTTTGCTTGCATGTCATTTATTTATTGGTCTAGAGATAACAAAAATAAGCGAAGTTTTCAAGGAAGGACATAAGTTAAGCTCGATAAATGCCGTTTTGTTTATCCTCATCATTGTGATTCTAACCACAAGTGTTAGCGGACATTTAATAAGGATTCTTCTAGGATCGCTGCCGAACCAGCTGTTAAGCTTTGAAGGAAAATATGCTTTTAAAGCTAACAGACATGAGGATCAGTATGCCCATTCAAGGATCGGAAAAAAGGAACTAACCGAGGAATATCATTACACCATATTCTCTAAACACGATCTTTCTCGCGGGAAATTAATCGGCTATATTGAAAGATTGCTAGTTTTAGTGTTGACATTTTACAGTGCCTACCCAGCCATCGGGTTTATTGTTGCGGCAAAATCGATTGCCAGGTTTAAACAAATGGATGACCGGGATTGGGCAGAGTATTTCTTGCTCGGCACCCTTACTTCGATGTTCATTGGCATCTCACTTGGAATTGTATTACGGGAAGTTTTGACTTAAAAATATGAAAAACAGATTTTTATCTGCCAAAATAAGGCAGCTTTTTTTAAGAAAAGCACGCAAGCTATTTCATCTTCTGTATTTCTTCCGTCACAACAAAGGCAAGGTCATCGTTGCCAAATAATGATAAAACGCCTAGCAAGGTTTGGTCACCAACATCTCCAGCTTCTTCTTTTGGTACCGTTAACTCGATTGCTTCCTTCAAGGCAGGGTTGGAGGCTTGATTTGGATAGGCCCTAACATATAATTCCTCTGGATTGAGGTCATGATTTACACACCATTGGGCGAAGACGAGAATCATCATTTTCTCTTCACCTTTATAGTTCTCGATAATTTTTTCTTCCACTTGTTTTTGATTCATAGAAAACGTCTCCTTCAATTGCCATATACACTCATTATAAGAGATTTATGAGGAATATCTAGCTTTACGATAGATAATTTACGTTGAATGTGGATTTATTTCTCTTTTTAAGAGATACTGTTTGAAGGAAGATTTAAAAAATAGGAGGAACTACTACTATGACTAAAATTGAAGTAGGCGAAATTTTTACTATCAGCGATGAAAATGACCAAGAACAAGAGGTTGAAGTACTAGGAGTAATGACAATTGAAGGAGCTGACTACGTCGCAGTTGGATTTGCGGAAGACGTGCAACAAGAAACGGATGATGATATTGATATCTTCTTTTTAAAGGTCGATGAAGATGGAGATTTTTCCGCGATAGAAAGCGATGAGGAATTTGACAAAGTGTCGGCGGCATTTGATGAAATGATGGATGAGGAAGAGTAAATCGTTGAAGAATGAGGGGGGATATACCTCTCTTTTTTTTTGAAATCTACTTTGATATCAATTGGAAATAATATGTATGTAACTGGTAACTTATGGCATACTGTTAGGGAGAATATCATCAAAGGAGAGACGTAATGCAAATTGAAGAGGGAACGAAATATCAAATTTCTCAAGGGGCTCAGGGAAATTTTAACTCCGCTGAATCACTTACGGTGATTGCTTACAATGGAATTACGGTTCAGTTCACACTTGGAGAAGGTAAAGGTCATGGTTCAATGCCCATTGATCATTTATCCTATCTTCTAAAAAAATCAAACTTAACGCAAATACCAAATAAAAGAGCCTTATTGAATATGGAAAACAATGACGAACAGATTGTTTAGTTTCCTTTTTAACCGCCCATGTCCTGCCTGAAAAAATTCCCAACCTACTGATGGTTGGGAATTTTCTTATTTTAGTTTGCATCCGCTGGGGAAACGCCCATAAATTCACCATCAATAAAAACTGCCATTTCGATATTTCCCTTAGAATTAGTAAAAGGAACACCAACGATTATTACACCATATACATTATGTTTCATAACTTCGATTTCATTTGCTCCATGCGACTTATAGCCTTTATTTTTAAGGTCTTTTTTTACATTCTTATACGCATCGCTGCTTATTACATTTGATACAATTTTATTTCTTTCAGCTCCAAAAAGTTGTGTAGCATCGTGGCAGCCACAATCGTCTGATTCGGTGACTGCTGGTGGATCGGTTGGTTCCGCTGCCTTTGCCGTATTCCCTGTGGTCACGAACAACGTTAATGCAATTAAGCCTCCACATAATACTGTTAAAAATTTCTTCATCTGTATTCCTCCTTTTTTTAAACTCCTATACTTCATTCTCTTTATTACGACAAAATCCTTCAAAATCTTTGGAAAAATATACGACAACTACCATAATTTATTACAATTTGGTGTCAGGCACCATCGAAATCGATAGTTTTATACAAATTTATGTCAAAAATGGTACAAGTATAAAAAAAGGCTGTCTTCTCCAAAGCCAGAGAAGGCAGCCTTTTTTTAATTATTCTTCTTTACCGTATAATATTTCACAGGATCATTACTTGAATTTTTCAATTCCGCAGAAATAGTCCCGGTAAGACTATGTGCTCCTTTTGCATCAAGCCCTGCTTCCCACAGCATCATTCCGCCGAAGCCATGTTCAAGAGCCAATTTTGTTTTCTTTTTCATGGTTGCGTCACCATTATAATAATATGTCGTCCCATTCATTTTTACTGTATCGCTGGCGGCATTTGCAGGATTATTGTTGATGATTGCTTCATAAGAAACCTGTTTGATTTTTGGATTCTCCGGCTGAGCATAAAGAGGAACACCCAAAACGAGTTTTTCTTTAGAGAGATGGTTTGTCTCGAAATAGTTTGCCCAGTAGCCTACAATTTTCTCTGTGTAGGGATAGGGGGATAAATTAGCGGCGTGGTAGCCGTCATCCCACTGACCATCATAGGCCATGATGTTTACATGATCAACATATTGAAACATGGCGGTTTCATAATTAACAAATTTGGTTTCAGTCAAGGTTACTGCATGAATTTTTGCATAAACGGCAACCGATAATTCCTTGTTTTTAGGATGAAGCTGTTCGCTTAGCTCTTTAGTAAAAGCGGCTAGGTTTGCCGCATCTTCTTGATTGCGTGGATGCTCAAAGTCAACATCAATTCCGTCTAAGTGCTCACGGTCTGCAAAACTAGTAAGCTCTTGAACAAGCTTCGCCCGAGTGGCAGGATTAGAAATCGCCGCCTTAAAATAAGAATACGATTCGCCGCCGCTTATGTGGAACCATCCGCCAACACCAAGGATCACCTTTGTGTGATATTTCTTGGCATTTGCAACGGTCGTTCGTAAGTTTTTTAAGGCAGGATCGCCATTGAGCAAAATGCCGCCTTCCTTTGTCGGATGGGCAAAGGAAAAAATAACATGTGTCAATTTGGCATAATCAATTTCGTTTGGGTCGCGGAAATCCTGAACATAAGCGATAAGAGCTTTTGACTGTTCTTTTTCTATTTCTGGCAAGGCTTTTTCTTCGGGCATAAGTGCTGATTTAGGTGCGTTTACTATATTAATAGATTTTGTATCATTATTTTCATGTGAATTGTTACGAGTGACTAAAACTCCAGTTAAAATTCCTCCAATGAAGGTAATCACAATTACCAAGGCAAGGAGGAGATTACGTTTGTTCATTTGCAGAATTCCTCCTCAATCGTCTTCCTCATAAAAATTGTATCAGAAAAAACGGGTAGGATGGGTTGGTAATATCAACCTCTTAGGTGGGGAAAGTGAGACCCCTGAAAGAAAAAAATTTTGCAGCAGGCCGGATTTTTGATATAGTAAATAGGTTAATCATTAATTAAGAGGTGTAAATGTTCATTATGAATCAAGAATATAGAGTGTTATTGTATTATAAATACGTCGTAATCGAGAATCCGGAAGAGTTTGCGAAAGAACATCTTCAAGTATGTAATGATTTCGGCTTAAAGGGTCGAATCATTATTGCGTCGGAAGGAATTAATGGAACGGTGTCAGGCACCATCGAACAGACGAACGTGTATATGAAATACATGGAGGAGCATCCTCTGTTTGCTGGAACGATTTTTAAAATAGATGAAGCATCAGGGCATGCCTTCAAAAAAATGCGAGTACGTTTCAGGCCTGAACTTGTTACTTTACGTTTAGAAGATGACGTTAATCCGAATGTTCTAACAGGTAAACATTTGAAACCTAAAGAATTTTTCGAGGAAATGCAGAAAGAAGACACGGTGGTAATCGATGCCCGCAATGATTATGAATTTGATTTGGGCCATTTCAAAGGTGCGGTCAGACCGGATATTTTGAACTTCCGCGATTTGCCGGACTGGATTCGAGAAAATAAACAAGCTTTCGAAGGCAAAAAGATTCTCACGTATTGCACCGGAGGGATTCGCTGTGAAAAATTTTCAGGCTGGCTTCTTCAAGAGGGCTTTGAAGATGTGTCACAGCTTGAAGGCGGGATTGTCACTTATGGAAAAGATCCCGAAGTTCAAGGGGAATTATGGGATGGACAGCTCTATGTGTTTGATGAGCGCATCAGTGTACCTGTAAATCGCAAAGAGCACGTAGTTGTTGGAAAAGATTATTTTACAGGTGAACCATGCGAACGTTATGTGAATTGTGCCAATCCGGCATGTAATAAAAAAATTCTCTGTTCAGAAGAAAACGAACATAAACATTTACGCAGCTGTTCCCAAGAATGCAGAGTACATCCTCGGAACCGTTATATCGCCGAACATGGTTTAAGCGAAGAAGAGGTAAAAGAAAGAATGACGGCAATTGAAAACAATTTAACCGTTTAAGTAGTATAAGGAAGCAGGCCAGAAAAATTTAAAGGGTTCCGTTTTGAGGTGCTTTCCTAAAAAAATGTACCGAATTGACAGTCGTTTTGACATAGTAATTAGTATATAAAAAAAGCAAAACTCGCCATTGGCGAGTTTTCTTTGTTATTGAAATCCGAAACTTCTTCAACTAAAGCCCCCCTTTAAGTACATTTTCCACAAACTTTTTTTTTGAATGGCTATGTTCAACAATATTGTTGTTATTTCAATCATAAAAAAAAGAACCAAATTAGGTCCTTTTTGTGTTTGCATGTTAACTTGTTCAATTGTTATTTCTCAAAATATGCAACAAACCGTTGTGATCCGCGAATCGAAATCCCACGATTTTCCCTTCTTCCTTTTCCTTTGTAGAAAAGAAGACTTCACCTTCTACACTTGTAGTTTTTTCTTCATCTCCATTTTTCTGATAACCGACCTTTGCTATGAAGGTATAACGATGTGAAATATTCCCTTGCTCAATCGTGATATTCTTAAGACTTAACTTATAGCCATTTAAGTAGGCAGAAGTTTGGTATTGGGTACCACCAAATGCTGCAATGAAGGTCTCGATCCTAGAAAAATCTGCAAAGTAACGTCCGTATACTTCTGCTAAATATTTATCTGCCTCTTGGTTCTCTTCTTTATTATTCACAACAGTCCTATATTTAGGATTCAATAATAGATCCATTAACTTCTCATCCGGACTAGTAAACTCTTGCTCAAGAACTTTTTTAATTGCTGTCTTTTGCACCCAGTTCTCTTCATTATTCCTTTGTTCTTCTGTTTTGGTTCCATTTCTTTGTTCTAATTGTGATGGTTTATCAGAGGAATTTATGCTCTTTTTTGTTATATCTGTAATAAATATTATGGAGCCTATGAATAATGTCACAGTTAAAAGCTTAGGAAACCACTCAAATCTATTTTTCTTATGCGGATGCTTTATGGTATTTCTGATTTTCACCTTATGTTCTTCCGAAAAATGGTTTCCCTTATATACAGTATCATCCATTGCTCTTTTAAGGTTACTCAATTGTTCTTCCATAAAGTTCACTTCCAACTAATATTTTTTTTACCAATATCCGACCCCTGTTTAATCTTGTTTTTACTGTATTTTCATTAATGGCTAAAAGTTCAGCAATTTCGGTAATAGTCATCTCTTCATAATAGAAAAAGATAATTATTTCTCGGTATTTTACTGGCAAGGAGAGGACTGTTTGAGAAAGCTTTTCTTTTTCGTTTTTCAACACCAACTTCATTTCTGGAGACAAATCCTTATTAATAAAGTGTTTGAGTAAGTTATTGTTAAAATAGTATCTTTTTAAAAATGAGCTTTTTAGCATATCTTTACAGCGATTAATGGTGATACGATAAATCCAAGCTTTGAAATAGTGTATTTCAGATGCTTTATAATATTGGTTATAACAAGTAACAAAAACTTCTTGGACTACATCTTGTGCCAAGCCCCAATCCTTTAAGTAACTAAACGCTAATTTCTTTAATCGTTCTCCATATTCACTCATTATTATTTCTAACCATTCATCTTGATTATTTTTGATAAAATGATTATTTTCCGTATTTTCTTTTGCCATTTACTCACCACCTTAATTTTCTATAGCTACAACGAGATACAGTTTTTAAAAGTTTCACTTTATTAAAAGATTAAGTTAATTTATTTCATTTTTAATTTTTAGGCTTTCTTAGTGCAATAATACCATAGGTCTTATTGCACTAACCGCAAGATAGTTTAAGTACAACATTTCACAATCTTTTTTGTGCAAAAAGAAAAAAGGGGACCTCCTTCTTGAAGTATCGCACCCTTTAGCTTAATAAACCTCTGTGCCTGCTTTTTCTGTTTATTAACCAATATTTTGTAAAACTGATAGAGTATTAGCGGTATATATTGTAGAATTAAGAATGTTAGAAAAATAAAGGAGCTATCGATAGAGATGAATAATAAGGGCAGCAGCGGGAAAAAGACGAGAAAAGAACGCCATCAATCGAAAGGGATTGTTCGGTTTGCTATCTTTGCGGTAATTTTGATCCTTGCCGGGGGCTTTTTCTACGCTAACCATTTGAAGTCAGAAAATGTTTCTAGTAAAGTTTCTCCGGCCAGGGAAAAGGCAACAGAAAAGGGAAAGGGAGAGGAGCCGAAACAAGTGGTCGCAGTGGAAGAGAAACCAGAAATCAAACCGGAACCAGATATAGAAACGACCATCAAAATAAGTGCGGCCGGGGATTTTACGCTTGGAACCGATGAAAGTTTTACCTATAGTGATTCGTTTGTAAAGACGGCGTCTGCCAATGGTCTGCCCTATTTCCTTGAGGGCTTGGAAAATATATTCTTAGAGGACGATTTTACAACCGTGAATTTAGAAACCACGCTCACAAATGCGACGCAAAAGGCAGAGAAGACATTTCGCTTTAAGGGTGACCCATCGTACGCCAAAATTCTAGAATTAGGTGGCATTGAAGCTGTTAATCTAGCAAACAATCATAGTCATGATTACCTGGAGAAGGGATACAATGACACAATTGCCGCCTTGCAGAATCAAAACATCGGCTATTTTGGCTACGATCATCAATATATTACGACCATCAAAGGGATTAAGGTCGGGGCTTTAGGATATGAAGGCTGGTCTGATACAAAAGAAATCCGTCAAAAAGTGGAACAGGATATAAAAAACCTAAGAAATCAAGGGGTACAGCTTGTACTTATTCACTATCACTGGGGCAATGAGAGCCAGTATGTCCCGAATGAAGCTCAGAAATCGCTAGCCCGCTTTACAATTGATAGCGGTGCAGACTTAATTCTTGGCCATCATCCCCATGTCGTCCAGGGAATAGAAGAATATAATGGGAAATTTATTGTTTATAGTTTGGGCAACTTTATGTTTGGCGGGAATCGAAACCCAAGGGACAAGGATACATATGTATTTCAACAAACCTTTCATTTGAAAAATGGTGTTCTAACCGATAAAAAAGAAATCAACGTTGTGCCATTTTCTATTTCATCTGTTTCTTCTAGAAATAATTATCAGCCAACAAAATTAACTGGTGCAGAACAAGAGCGAGTAAAGAAAAAAATCATTGATGCATCTAACAAAATCAAAGGATCCGATTGGCTTGTCTATGAAAACCCGCAAGAAGTAGTCAAAAAGGAATAATGAAATAAAACACTGCAATTTCTTAAACATTCGCTATTTTTTTATAACTATCTACGGTTTTGATGTCAGAATAATGTTAAAATATGTTTTATTACAATTGTTTCTAGGAGGATTTCGGTTATGGATACAAAGTTTAGCAAACCAAAAGGTTTTGGGGAAATACTGGACCATACCTTTAGTTTAACTAAAAATCGCTTTAAAGATTTTTTCTTGATATCACTCATTTTCATGGGACCTGTCTATTTGCTTCAAGCAATTATGGAGCTGGTTTCCGGGACTAGTTTTTTTAGAGAGATGGGGAGTGGAAATGTCTGGTTTGAGCAAATCCTCTCGGGTTTTACTGAAACCGGAACAATGGAGACGAGCGGCTTCGGCGCTGATATTGGAATCATAATAGTAGGTTTGATTGGTGCGATTTTAGGTCTGGTGGCGGAGGCAGCCATCCTATTCGCCATTGCTAATATTCGAAAAAACGAAGAATATACCGTTGGTTCCGTCATTAAACAAGCGTTTTCGCGATTTTGGCCGATGATCGGAAGCAGTATTTTATTCGGAATTATCACGGTTATGATTATCGCAATTCCGATTATCCTCGTTACGGTAACGGCCCTATTTGGTTTTGAGGCAAATCCCGTTTTAGGCGTTCTCGGGGCCATCCTGCTATTTTTAGGTTTTGCTATCGGAATTGGGCTGTTATTAACACGCTGGAGCTTTTACTTTGCTTCCGTCGTGCTGGACAAGGATTCACCTGGATTAGAGCGAAGCTGGAGACTTTCCAGGAAACGTACCTGGACATTGATGGGTCTTTATATCGTCTTTTATTTAATAATTTCAGCTATTGAATTAGCCGTTCAAATGACGTTTGGGCTCGCTTTAGGTAATAGTGTGTTGTTATCACTAATTTCAAACCTCGCCACCTTAATTACGACAATGATTTTCTCTGTTGGCTATGCTGTCATGTATCTTGATTTAAAAACGAGACATGAGGGTGATGATTTAAAAGAGATGATTGAGAATTACAACACAAAAACAATCTAAACTAAATACCTAAATAAGTTAGGTGAGGATTATGCTTGATGCTAACAAAGCAAGGGATGAACTGAAAGAGATATTAAATACAAAAGAATATCAGATTTATCACAATGAATCAAAAGGCTTGATTGAAACCTTATGGGAAAAAGCAAAACAATGGATTGCCGAGCAGCTGCTGAAATTATTTCCTTCCATGGAATCTGCCGGCAGTGCCTCGGGGCCAATTCTTATTGCGATTATTGTCGTGGTTGTATTCTTTTTGGCCTTTGCTGCCATTTTTATGATCCGCAATCACAACCGAAATAAACTGCTGTATAACAAAAAGCCGCTTCAATCGATGCACGAAATCAATTGGTCGTCCGAAAGGCATTTACAGGAGGCTAAAAAACAAGAGGGTTTAGCAGAATATACGCTTGCTACCCGTCACCTGTTTTTAGCCCTGCTCCTTTATTTTCACGAAAAGGATTGGCTTGAGGCACGAATTTGGAAAACCAATTGGGAGTATTATGAGGAACTGCGAAAAGTCAATCAACAATGGGCCGTAAAATTTTATGATCTGGCAGCGTTCTTTGATGAAGTGACCTATGGTATGCGGAAGGTCCAAGAAAAAGAATATCAACTTTTTCAAACGGAAGTAAGAAGAATGCTCGGGGAATATGAGCAAACACTTGGCAGGATGGAGGAGAACACTTGAAGAATCTTAAACCTAAGAGACAGGGATGGATTTGGCTGACTGTTCTGCTCTTCGTTTTTATCCTGATTAGTTTATATCTCAGCTCACAAAGCCCAAAGCAATATCCCAATTATGTCTCAAATTCTCCTTCTCCAACCGGTGTGAAGGCATTGAATACATATTTACAAAAGGAAGTTCGTGTTAATAGCTGGACTGCAGACCCCAAGAATCTGCCGAAACAGGGTGAAGAAAAACTTCTGGTGATGGTTGAACCATTTTTTATTCCGGAAACGGAAGAAATGGAGGCCTATCAGAACTTCATGAAGGCCGGAAATACGATTCTTTTATTCCAAACCAATCCAAAAGGAATGTTTGATTTGGACACGGTTCCCGAGCAGCCTTCCCCCGATCATGAAGTAAAGTGGTATGGGGAAAATCAAGGTACCTATAAGGCCGAAATGAACTCTCCATTCCGCATAGTGACAAACAAGGATGACACGGTTCTCATTGATGATGCTGGCGGCGGTGCGATTGCACTGAAACGATCTGTTGGCAAAGGACAATTAATCGTTGCGATTACTCCAGAGTGGCTGATAAATGACAACCTGTTAAAGAAGGACAATTTAGCACTTGTTCTCAACTTGTTCAATGAAGCAAAAACGGGGACTGTCTTATTTGATGAATACCTTCATGGCAGTCAGAATGGTTCATCGATTATGACGGTATACCCGATGTGGTTTTTACTGCTCGTTCTACAGGGAATCCTGCTGATGATGCTTTGGCTGTGGTTCAAAGGAAAGCGGTTCGGACCACTGCTTGTTCCAAGGGAAGAGTCGGTTCGTTTTAGCGATGAAGGAATACGGGCGATCACGGCTTGGTATCTCCGCGGCCGACGTTACCACGATTCCTTATTGATACAGGCTGACTATCTAAAATTATTATTACAAGAGCGATGGCGAATTCCATACCGGATTGAATGGAAGGATTTGTCTAGTTTCTTGGAGCGAAAACACCGTGGGATGCAAGCAAATGAGATTCGCCCATTTTTAATTGGGTTGACCAATATACTTGAAAAAGAAAAAGTAAGTAAACAGGAATATTTGCTTTGGTCCAGAAAACTAGAGCAATTACGGGAAGAGGTGGAGGAAGGGTGAACGAAGAATTAACATCCTTTTTAGAAAAATATGAGCAGCGGATTTTAGGTCAAAGTCTAAATCTCAGGCTGCTATTATCGGCGATTTTATCCGGGGGTCATGTCCTGCTCGAAGGGGTGCCGGGCACCGGAAAAACACAAATGGTACGAACGCTGGCCAGTATGCTAGGCGGTGACTTTAATCGTATTCAATTTACACCTGACCTGCTTCCAAGTGATATTACCGGAAGCACGATTTACAATATGAAGGAAAGCAGCTTTCAAACCTTAAAAGGTCCGATTTTCACGAATATTCTTTTAGCGGATGAAATCAACCGGACACCGGCAAAGACCCAGGCCGCGCTGCTTGAGGCAATGGAAGAAAAACAAGTCACAATCCAAGGTGATACCTATCCATTGCCAGAGGTGTTTTTTGTAGTAGCCACCCAAAACCCGATTGAATTTGAAGGAACCTATCCGCTGCCGGAAGCTCAGCAGGATCGTTTTCTTTTTAAGCTGCTCATTGATTTCCCATCCTTTGAGGAAGAGAAAAATGTCTTAAGACAAGTCATTGAAAACAGTTTTGACGCAAAGCTTGTTTCTGCCATTCTTAATATGGACAGTTTTATTTCGATTAGAAGAGAGATTGAAAGAGTCACCGTTGGCGAAAATGTCATCGATTATACGATGCAGATTGTCAGGAAAACGCGGGAATCAGAAGCAATTCGCTTTGGCGCAAGTACAAGAGCAGGAATATCGATTGGAAAAGCGGCGCAAGCATGGGCGTACATTAAAGGCCGGAACTATGTAACGCCGGATGATATCAAAATGGTTGCCAAACCCGCTTTAAGACACCGAATTCAGTTATCCCCGCATGTAGAATTGGAGGGATCTACCGTTGACCAGATCATTGAAGAACTTGTGGGGTCGGTTCCTGTTCCAAGATAGAGGAGTTTTACCAACTAAACGGTTCATGATGGTTGTAATTGTACTGTCGCTTGGATTAGTGATTGGTACGGCTTTTCGGGAGGTTCCTTGGGGATTCGTCATCACTGTCAATTTGATTGTTTTTTTTGTCAGTCTAGGTGATTTACTGTTTTCACCGAAGAAAAAGGAGCTTAGCTTTAAACGTTTTCTGCCCTCAGAGCTTGAACGAGGGATACCCTACCAGGTGGAGCTGGAAGTAAGCAATCACTCCCAGCATGCTTGTTCCTTCCGTTTGATTGATGGACTGCCACAGACATTGGATCGCCCATTTCCAGTATCAGGTGTGGCCCAAAAGGAATCCACAACAAAGATAACCTATGATACGGCTGCCTTGGTTAGAGGGAAATATGAAATTAACAAACTTTATTTTCGCTATACCAGTTTCCTTGGTTTATGGGAAAAGCAAACGACTGTCGTATTAGAGGATTCTATAAAAGTCCTGCCGGATTTAACAGAAACCAAACAATATCTCGAAAATGCACAAAAATTTCTCGTCTACGAAGGGTTGAACATTCGCAGGCAGCGCAGTGGAGTAGGTGATTTTGCAAAGATTAGAAGTTATGTAGTTGGTGACGATCCGCGTAAGATCAACTGGCGGCAAACGGCGAAGCTGCAAGAAGTGATGACGAATGAGTATGAACCGGAGCACGGGAAATATATTACCATCTTAATTGATTGCGGGAGAATGATGGGGGCGGAATTGACAAAAGGGAATCGCCTAGAGAGAGCTTTAGAAGCGGCGCTGACCGTAACAGCGGCGGCGCTGCAAAAAGGCGATTATGTTTCTGTGCTTGCTTTTTCGAAGGAAATAAAGGTCTTTGTTCCGCCAGCAAAAGGGATGGCCCATTTACAGACGATTCTCCAAGCGATTTATCATCTCCAGGTGGATGCAGCCGAGTCTAATTATGGGGCAGTCCTGCAATATTTAGAAATGATGCAAAAGAAGCGGAGTCTGCTGTTATTATTCAGCGACGTAAGGACCTTTCTTCATGAGGAAAGCGCGCTAATCTTTTTTAAGCGCCTAAGACAGCGGCATCTATTTTTGATGATTGGGATTGAGGATCAGACCCTTATAAAAAGAATAAAAGCGGAGCCGATTGATGTGCAGGCAGCCATGCTGAAAAGTATCGCTCAGCAGCAAATTGTTATTAAGAAACGGGAAAAAATAAAATGGGAAAAACAGGGCCTCCAATTAATAGAGGCCCGGGAGGAGAAACTGGCGATTGCGGCCGTTTCCCATTATATCGAGATTATGAATCAAAACCTTTTGTAGTTTTCATAAGTCTTTGCCGTCCAATGATAACATAAAGGATTAAACCAATCACCGTTAAGATGGCAACGATATACTTTGCTTCTAATGAGATGGCGGCCGGTGTGATAAAGCCTTCAATCACGCCGGCAATGATAAACAAGGGAATCGTCCCTAGCAGGAGCTGCACGGAACGTTTTGCTTGCTGCTTTAACTGATAGCCTCTAGAATATTGTCCTGGGACAAAGAGCTTATAGCCCATTAACAGTCCGGCACCGCCGGCAATGAAAATCGCTGTGAGCTCAATCATCCCATGCGGGACAATATAGGCCCAAAAATCATAGGACTTGCCGTGATGCCAAAACAGGGCAGCGAGTGCACCAATAAGGATTCCGTTATAAACCATTAAGTAGACGGTCAAGAGCCCAAATGTAATTCCGCCGGCAAAGGCTAATATTGCGACCTTTATGTTGTTCGTCATAATACTAGCGGACATTACGGAGGAGTCAACCGCTCCATCATGGCTTCCCAGCTGCTCAGGGTTAACGCCTTGAGCCATATCCGCCGGAAGAATCGAATAAATATGGAGTGGGTCATTTATGACTGAAATGAAGCTCCCTAAGGCACCGATCGTAAACAAAATCAGTGCGATCAAGACAAATTTCCACTGCTCTAACAATAAACCAATAAATTTTGTGCTGAAAAAATAACGAATTTGTTTGAAGCTTGAAACTTGATCTTTGTACATCAAGTTATGTGATTTAGAAACAAGGCCGTTCAAATAGTGAGTTACTTCATCTGCGGGAAAATAGGTTTGACTGTAGGAAAGATTCTGCGCTGCCTTTTGATAGAGTCGATGAAAGAGAGTAATATTGGCACCGGTAATCGTATTTCTCCTCTTCCCTAAAGCGGTCACCAGCTGTTCGAGCTCTTTCCATTCATCACGATGCAGTTTTACAAATTGCTTTACATTCATTCTGACACCTCTTGTTATCATTACGCGATTATGTATTTTTTTACTATTCATCTTATTATAATAATTTTAAAGAAAAATAGAAACAGCTTTAGATAAAATCACCATAGAGAATGGGAGAAACCTTATGAACCAAGAACAAATGGAGATTAAAACACCGGAATACGTCTCGCTTCAATTTCAAGTCGCTGGTTTAGGCAGCAGAGCAGTAGCCTTTATCATTGATCAGATTCTTTTAAACGTTGTTAACATTCTGGCACTCATTATTGTCTATCTGATTATCGAGGGATCGTCACCACTGCCGTTTTATTTCTTTGAGGAGACTCTTCCTATAGCGATTACGATTATTGCTTTGTTTGTTATTAATTGGGGATATTTTTTTGCATTTGAATTTTTTTCAGGCGGAAGAACGATTGGCAAGAAGCTGATTGGGATTAGAGTCATCCAAGAAAATGGTCACAGTATTACCTTGCTATCAAGCTTTATCCGCAATCTGATGCGGATTATTGATACGTTGCCGACAGCTTATTTTCTAGGGATTATCATGGTATTCTTCCATTCGAAGCATAAGCGGCTGGGGGATCTTGTCGCTGGAACAATTGTGATCCATGAGCGAAAAGCGAAACGGAAAAAAAGGTTAACTCAGATAGAAAAAGAAATCGCGAGCAGAGCGATTTCAAAGGATGATCTAATCATCGATGAATGGACGTTCAAGGCTTTTACGGCGAAAGATTGGAAGCTCATTAATACATACACCGGCCGTTTTACGCAATTACCATTGGTGGAGAAGAATCAACTCACAAGACAGATTGCCGAGATTCTGCTTCCGAAAATTGGACAAGATGTGCTTGGGAAAACCGAACAGGAATTGGAAAATACACTGCTTGTACTCTATTTAAACCTTAGAGAAGAATGGGAATTTGACATGTAAAGATAGACTGCCATTCTTGGCAGTCTATTTTTTAAGTGTTTTTTTTACTTTGAGAAGTTCATAGTGCCCGTGGACAGGGAAAAAAGACCCGAACGGGCACTATAAGAGGTTCATAGTGCCCGTGGGAGGGAAAAAAAGACCCGAACGGGCACTATGAGAAGTTCATAATGCCCGTGGGCAAGAAAAAAAGACCCGAACGGGCACTATGAGAGGTTCATAATGCCCGTGGCCAGGAAAAAAAGACCCGAACGGGCACTATGAGAAGTTCATAATGCCCGTGGGCAAGAAAAAAAGACCCGAACGGGTACTATGAGAGGTTCATAATGCCCGTGGCCAGGAAAAAGAGACCCGAACGGGCACTATGGCAGGTTCATAGTGCCTGTTAACTGGAAAAAAAGTCCAAAATAGGCACTATGAAAAATAAAAACAACATACCATTTTAAAAAAGTGTCACATTATTTAATTCGTGACGACTTATGAGTAAGAAAGAAAAAAAGAAGGTGATGGGGGCTTGAGTAAGGACAAAGAAGAGCTTGTGATGGACTGGTATGAACAGTATTATGATGATATTTATCGGTTTATTTTATTTATGATTGGTGATAAGCAATCATGCGAGGACTTGGTTCACGACACTTTTTTACGGGCATTCACAGGACTTGAGCGATTTGAAAACCGCTCGGCTGTGAAAACATGGCTATTCGGAATTGCGAGATATTTGGTCCTTGATGAAATTCGCAACCGAAAACGAAAAAGGCTTTTTAACGTGATTGGATTTTCTCATGAAATACCTTCCTCGATTGATGTTGAACAGTTAATTGAGAATCGGGAGATAATTCTCCAGCAAATGCAATATATACAATCGCTGAAACCAAATTATCGTCTCGTGATTACGTTAATCAAGATTGAAGAATGTTCAACAAAAGAAGCAGCGGAGATTCTCCATTGGTCTGAGGCTAAGGTTCGTAAAACCTTATCAAGGGCACTGCAAACTCTCAGGAAAATGAACGATAAAGGAGGGGTAATACATGGCGAACAACCATTTTGATGATCAATGGGAGCTGCTAAAGCAAGTTGGGTCAACAGACAGGCAAAAAGATGCAATCAGAAGTAGAGTTCGACAATCAATCGCACAAGCCCCCTCTAAAGCTCGTCCATTTAAATTCTTTCAATGGAAAAGCATCGTCGCAGCCTCATTGCTTGTAGTGATTTTTGGGGGTTTTCTGATCATGCTGTTGGAGAAGAGCCCTAAGCTAAATAATGCTGACTATTTCACTGTTGATGATCAACTATTCAGCTGGAAGCTTGAGGATGTCACGAGTAAAAAAACAGGAGGGCAATTAGAGCTTTATTACAAGAACAATCCGATTTCGTTTGGAACTGTAAAAGAAGTGACCGAAGCAGAAAAGAACACAACGATTGCTTCTAAATCGATGTTTGTTAACAAAGAACTTGAACATTTTCCTTATAAAACCAGCATTTATATTGAGCATGTAAAAATGCAGGACGTCGTCATCCGCTATTACTTCTTTATACCATTGACAGCGGAAAAATGGCTGCAGTTTACGTTTGATTATCCAAAGCTTGAATATGCAAATATTTTTAAAGCAATGTCAACAATAGAGCTTAAAGGGAAAAAACCTTATCATCATAATGAGCCGCTTTACGTGACCTATGGCTACGAGAGGATGATTTACCCAGTTGATTTAGAACAAGTTTCCGAAACGCCTAATAATTACGAAGTGTATCGTTGGGAAGGTGCATCCACTAAAGCCTATAATAAGTATGTCGAAAAAATTCTCGAGGATGTGGATTGGCAGAAGAAATCCGCAAAAGGATTGTCAACCACCTTTGTTTCGGTAACCTTCCAGAATGAAGTTACCATCACTTTAAATGGTAATGAACTAACCTATGAATATGTCTACCATGAGCAGGATGAATAATTGCAAGGAACATGAGTAAAGAAAAATTATAGTCTAGAAAATTCGTGACCGAATCAACAAATGTTGAGTCGGTTTTTTTGGCTGTGTTTAAGAACATTGTGGATTTTGAGCACAATGTTGATTGGAGTGGAAGGCGCGAGACTCCTGCGGGAGCAGCGGGACAGGTGAGACCCCGCAGGCGCTTTAGCGCCGAGGAGGCTCACCGCCCGCCCCGCGGAAAGCGAAGCGCCTGGAACGGAAATCAACATTCACTTTTAATACAGCCTTTTTTTTAGAAACATCGTAGCGTAAATCTTATAGGACCCGTCTATTAAGGTGGAGGTGGTCAAATGGGAAGGCCTTCCCGCAAAGATAATAACCTAAACTTCTCTAAAGATCCTTCTGCAGCGGTTGAAGATATGATGAATCAATACGGTACACTTGTGTTGCGGACTGCCTATTTTTACTTAGGTGATCGTCATCTTGCTGAAGATATTAGTCAAGAGGTATTTATTCTCGCTTATCGAAACTGGACGAAATTCCGTGGTGACAGCAGTGTGAAAACGTGGCTGATAAAAATAACAATCAATCGCTGTCGAGACCATTTACGATTGAAGAGAACTGCAGAGATCCCATCCGATACTCTTTTCATAAATGAACCAATTACCAGAAACCTTGAAGAAGAAGTTATCAAACGGATGAACAGGACCGAGATTTTAAAGCATGTTTTAACTTTGCCTTTACATTATCAAGAGGTGCTCTATTTATTCTATTACCTGGATTTTAATACGTTAGAAATTGCCAAAGCTACCGGCGACCCAGAAGGTACCGTTCGCGGGAGACTCCATCGTGCGAGAAAATTGTTAGGTGGACTACTGGAAAAGGAGGGGTTCAGTAAATGACCGATCCGAAAAAAGACATAAAGAAAGTGTTCACGGAAGAGCTAGATCAGACATTGTTTGAATCGCTGGATTTCCATTCGCGGCTTCAAGACGAAGTGAGGAATAAATTAACCGCAGACAATCAAAAGGGAAGTGGAGCAACCTGGTTAGCATTTTTTCGAAAAAGAAGAGTTTACAGCACCATGTTAGTCGCGGCAGCTTTTTGTCTAGTCTTCTTTTCTAGTTGGTTATTAAGAGGAGTCGATACAAATCAGTCCCAGCCTAAGACAACATCGGATAACGCCACCCTATTTCGAAGCGGGGGGAATGACTCTACTGATCCACTTGTGAGACAGTCATGGGTTTTGAACAGTGAGAACGAAGCAAGACAAACATTTGGGACTGATGTGTTGTTGCCGACTTACACCCCGAGTCAATTTAAATTGGACGGCATCCATGGTTATGGCAGCAGCAAGGAGCAGATTAATAAGCTTGTTTTCACTTATTTCCATGAAGATCAATCTTTTTTAGTGATCATCGAAAGAAACATGTTAGGGGACATCCCACATGGATTTGAAGAGGTGGATATTAACGGGACCATGGGGTACCTGAATCCAGAGGACGGGAATTCGGCTGCTGAGCTTCACTGGTATCTGAATGATGTCCATTACTGGATAGCTGGGTCCATCTCCACTGAAGAAACCGTAAAAATCGCGAAATCATTTAAATAAAAACTTAGGAGGAACATAAAATGAAACTTAAAATGCTCATGGCAATTATATTGGGGCTTGGCATTCCATTTATGGCAACATTAACAACATTTGCAGCTTCTGAGCCAACTGCGGCTATGCTTGAAAAACAAAAAGAGGTCGATAAAATTATTTTTGAAGATAAAAAGGATGAGTTGGCAGATAAAGGCATTACGGTTACGCACACCGCGCCTTTAGAAAATACAATTGAAATTGGCGTCCAACCGTATAACGAAGAAACCATCCATTATTTAATTGAGTTTTTTGGAGAGAAAAATGTAACAGTTGTAGATGGCGGACAGCAACCTGTGATTATGACCACAAATAGTAACGAACTGTTACGGGACGGCGGGACTCCTAAAGAAAGCGGCTCTGGACTTAAGCCAATCTATATTTTAGCTGCGATTATTGTCCTTTGCGGGGGATTCTCAGTTATCATGATTCGAAAAAAACTGCAAAAAAGCTAATTTAGAAAACCATCATGGTAGTCCATTTTCAAACAGGATTACCATGATGGTTTATTTTTATTACCAAAAAATAAAAATGTTGCAAAGGCTATTAAAACACTGGATTTTAAAAAAAGATGGATATTGAGGAATATTTTTAATATACAGTCATAAATTGGAGTGATTTGTCGAAACACTATAAGGTAATCTATTTAGATCATTTTATGGGGGTATAGAACTTTGAGTACGACGTTTATAAAGAGAAAACAAAGATTAGCTGAATTACGCCAGAAAAAGATGAGAGCGCGTAATCAAAAACTGACAACAGCTGCTGTAGCTGGAGCAATTACGGCTGTTGCTTTACTGACAACAAGAGTGGCAGCATACAGTACATCCTATACTGTAGTAAAGAATGATACACTATATAGTCTGTCCAAAAAGTATGATGTCAGTGTCGAACAGCTAAAAGAGGTTAATGGTCTAACTTCTGAAAAAATAATGGCTGGACAGCAGCTATTGGTACCCGAACATGTACAACCAGTCCATGGAAAAGAAAGCACAAGTCTTTATTCTGTCCAAAAAGGGGATACCCTTTATTCCCTGGCAAAAAAATCAGGTGTCAGTATGAATGATTTAAAAAAGATTAATCATTTACAGGGAGATCAGATTTATATTGGTCAAAAATTAAAACTAGCTGCTGATTCCCAAGCTAAAGAGATTAATCAAGTGTACACAGTGAAACCAGGAGACACGCTATGGGGAATTTCTAACCGATTTGGAGTAGAGGTAGCGGACGTGAAAAAAGCGAATGGACTTCACCTTGAAATGGTTCTGATTGGGCAAAAGCTGACGATTCCCGGTCCGGCAATTTCCACAAAAGTAAAGGTAGTAGGGTCTGCGGACAACTTTACCGTAGAGTTTAAGCATAGGGATGAGCCATTTGTTTTAACAGTTCCATACGGTTCAGCATCCGAATACGAAAAAAGAGCAGGCCAGGAAGTAACGGTAATACATAAGAACGGAGCACTTATTTCAATATTTTAATAACAAGGAAAGTTTAACAAGGGGTCGGATAACGACTCCTTTTTTATGTGCTTAGATAGCTCCATTGTTTTTTGCTTTTAATTTTAGAGGAATAATCTATTTTTTATAGAATAATGGTATTTAGAGTTGTTTTTTAACAAGAGCAAGTGACCACAAATTACCGAAGATAATGATTAATTGAAGAGTTCAGCATGTACGCTTAAGTATGAATAATATGGAGTGTGAAAAATGAGTTCTCAAGAAGAAATCATTCAAGTTATCAATCTGGTGAAAACATA
Organism: Neobacillus sp. NPDC058068; assembly: GCF_042885335.1. Taxonomy (NCBI): domain Bacteria; kingdom Bacillati; phylum Bacillota; class Bacilli; order Caryophanales; family Bacillaceae; genus Neobacillus; species Neobacillus sp. NPDC058068. Next base: position 323,360 of record NZ_JBHVSI010000001.1, read on the forward strand.
TGGCGATTTCACGGCAGTAAAGGGAGTCGAATTTCAGGTTTATAAAGGGGAAGTTTTCGGTCTTCTCGGTCCAAATGGGGCGGGAAAAACCACTACGTTAGAAATGTTGGTCGGTCTAAGAAAACCCGATCAAGGGACAGCGATCGTTGGTGGATTTGACATCACAAGAGAATTAAAAAAGGTAAAAGAGGTCATCGGTGTTCAATTACAATCGACGTCACTCTTTGAACTGCTTACAGTTGAAGAAATCTTACATTTATATGCAAGTTTTTATCCGAAACAGGTTTCCATTCCTACCTTAATTGAGGAGATGATGCTAGCCGAAAAAAGGAAAAGTCGGATAAAAAGTCTATCAGGAGGACAGAAACAAAGACTGGCCATTGCCTTGGCACTTGTTCATGACCCTTGGATCATCTTCTTAGATGAGCCGACAACAGGGCTTGACCCACAGGCACGAAGAACGCTTTGGGATATTATCCTCCTATTAAAAAAGAAAGGGAAAACTATTGTGTTAACCACCCATTACATGGATGAGGCACATGTATTATGTGACCGTATTGCGATTATGAATCAAGGAGAGCTTATTGCGTTAGACACACCGTCCCAGCTTGTAAAAAACCTGCAGTCAGATAATGCGGTGGAGTTCCGGTTTGAAAATGAATCCACTGAAGTGGAGTTACATGAAATCGAAGGGGTAACAAAGGTTGGGAATCAAAAGGATGTTTGTGTTCTATATACAGATGATCTTCAACTCACTTTAACAAGTTTAATTCACATGGCTTCGGATAAACAACTTAAATTAACAGATTTGCAAACTCGAACAGCTACATTAGAAGATGTGTTTTTACATATGACCGGAAGGAGATTAAGAGAAGGATGAGAGCTTATTGGCAACTAACATTATCGCAGCTGCGGATATTCCTTCGAAATCGTCAGGTCTTGTTTTGGACGCTGGCTTTCCCGCTTTTCCTCATGGTTATCCTAGGTTCATTTTTATCAAATGGTAATGGGATTTCTTTAACAATTGGTGTTGTAGACCAAGACCAATCCTTTTCATCAAAAGATTTATTAACCACTCTAATTGAAAACAAAGCACTAACAGTACAAATAGAAAAGAATGAAAATAAAGCTTTAAACAAATTGAAAAAAGATGATTTACAGCTAGTTGTCGTCATCCCAAAAGGATACGATGCAAGCTTAAGTAGTCCACCAGGAAAAAAAGCACCCTACTTACTTCCTGTATACTTTAATGAAACGAACATTGCCGTATCACAAGTCGGTCTTCAGGTAGTAAGTAATATTGTTGATGGAATTAGTAAAGACATCCTGGATTATCATCCTGTAGTTGCAATGGATATGAAAGGTGTCGAAACGCTAAATTTAAAGTATATTGATTTTTTAGTGCCAGGGATTGTCGCGATGATGATTATGAGTAATAACATGAATGGCGTTGCTGGCCAAATTGCTGCCTGGAGAGAGCGGGGAATTTTAAGAAGAATGCAAGGAACCACTCTAAAGGCATCTACTTTTATTGCGGCGCAAATTACTGCCCGCCTTGTATTGAATGGCTTGCAAGCGCTTATTGTTCTAGGAGTAGGGCATCTGATTTTTGGTGTTGAAGTCCGCGGGTCGTGGTTTACTTTAATCAGTTTTGTCATCTTAGGGACACTGGCATTTATGGCGATTGGGTTTATTATTGCAGGCATCGCTAAAACTCCAGAAAGTGCGGGTCCAATTGCCGGATTTCTGTCCTTTCCGATGCTATTTTTGGGAGGCGTGTTTTTCCCGATTAAAAATATGCCAGAATTTTTGCAGCCAATTGTTCAGATTTTACCGATTGCCCATCTTAGCCATGCATTACGAGAAACGATGAATGTTGGAGCATCGTTTCTGAGCTTAGGGACAGAGGCACTGATTTTAGGCGGTTGGCTCGTTGGTGCCTTTATCATTGCCAGCTATGTGTTTAAATGGGAATAGGATGAGGAGGAGAAAAATGAGGAAGCAAGATTATCAAACGCACGTTCGAGTGCACCCGATTTATCATTATGTTTTGCAGTTATTATTATTAGGAACGTTAGTAACTACTATTGTCTATATGGTTCGTACCATCATCCAGGGAGAGAACATACTTCAATCGATAATCCTTTTTCTAATGATGATAATCATTGTAATCATCGCAGTCCTTTTACGGTTATATCCATTAAAGGCACAAGATCGGGCGATTCGTGCAGAAGAGAACCTTCGTTATTATGTATTAACGGGGGAGTTATTGGATCCTAAACTCAGTTTCGCTCAAGTGGCAGCATTACGTTTTGCAGATGACAAGGAATTTCCTGAGTTAAGTAGGCGGGCAGCAGCGGAAAATTTAAAACCGGATGAAATTAAGAAAGCGATTCAAACTTGGCGGGCAGACTATAATCGGATATAAAGTGGATGCAGTATTAAATCTAAATTTTAACACATACTTCCATTATGAAAATTATCATGAAGTAAAGGAGTATGTTTATGCATTGGTATGAAAAGTTGAATCAATATTTTCCGGTTGAAGAGATGAAATCAAGAGAGCATATGGAAACTTTACTTAAAGAGCGTTCTGAAATCTATCATAAAGATGAAGGACCCAATCATGTTTTAATGTATGTGGAGCTCGATAATTTTGTTTTTATCGATTACCTTTTCGTTTCGAAAATTGCCCGCGGCCAGGGGCTTGGTCGAAAACTAATGGAAAAAATGAAAAGCAAGGGGAAACCGATCATCCTTGAAGTCGAACCAGTTAATTATGAGGACAGTGATACAGAAAAAAGGCTGCGTTATTACAAACGCGAAGGCTTTGAGCATGCGGAATCTATCGGGTACGAGAGAAAATCTCTTGCGACAAATGAGATTAATAAGATGGAAATCCTTTATTGGGCACCACTTCATGAATCGGAAGAAATGATATTTGAAGCCATGAAAAAAACCTATGATATGATTCACACCTATAAGGACAAACATTTCTATGGTGATTCCTACCAGCCAGTTGATGAGGTTCTGACCTTTAACGAAGAAGTTGGGAAAGGGAATATATTAGATAATCTTTAAAGTATACTAAAAAAGGTTAACCAGAATTTTTTGGTTAACCTTTTTAATGGCTTTCATTACTTGATAAAAAGCTTAATTTTTTTCAGCCCATTCTTCACATTTGGGTAACGAAATGAGATATCAAATAAGGTCGTTTGTTCAAGAACGCTTTTTTGATGGGAGAAAGTATCAAAATTGCCTTTTCCATGATAGGCGCCAATCCCGCTATTTCCAACTCCGCCAAAGGGAAGGTATGGGGAGGCAAAATGATAAACCGTGTCATTGACACAGCCGCCGCCAAAAGAAATGCTCTTTAATACTTGCTTTTGTATGGCATTATTTTCTGTAAAAATATAAAGTGCGAGCGGTTTCGGATGACGATGAATCCCTTCTACTACTTCTGAAAGCGCATCATATTCAAGTACAGGCAGAATCGGCCCGAAGATTTCGTCCTGCATAAGCGGTTCCTCCCAGGTGACATTCGTAAGGACCGTCGGCTCAATCGTAAGCTTTTCTTGATTTGCATTACCTCCCATAAAAAGTTCACCATTGTTGAGGAAGGAGCACAACCGCTGAAAATGCCGATCACTCACGATTCTTGTAAAATTAACATTGTTTAACGGCTGCTCCCCATACAATTCAATCGTTGTCTCTTTAAATTGTTGGAGGAATTGATCCTTAATGCTTTTATGAAGATACAAATAATCCGGGGCAATACAGGTTTGTCCGGCATTTGTGAACTTCCCCCAGGCTATCCGTTTTGCTGCCAGCTTTATATTGGCATCCCTATGAACGATACAAGGGCTCTTTCCGCCCAATTCTAATGTCACTGGGGTTAAATTTTTCGCTGCCGCCTCCATAATGACCTTTCCCACAGGTACGCTTCCGGTAAAAAAGATATAATCAAATTTTTCATTAAGGAGTGCTTGGCTTGTTTCTACGCCTCCTTGGACAACGGAAATGTACTCTTCGGGGTATAAATCATTAATGATTTTCCCTAGTATTTCAGATGTTTTCGGCGTTAATTCTGAAGGTTTGATAACCGCGCAGTTTCCAGCGGCAATGGCACCGATTAATGGAGCGATGGCCAATTGAAAGGGGTAATTCCAAGGAGCAATGATGAGAGTAACTCCGTATGGTTCCGAATAAATGTAGCTGCTGGAGCCAATATGCGTTAAAGGTGTTTTAACCTTTTTTGGCTTTACCCATGAACGTAGATGTTTAATCGTAAATCGTAATTCTTCTAGAACAAAACCGATTTCAGAGGTATACGCATCAAATTCAGATTTATTTAAATCCGCCTTCAAGGCATCCATCAGCACTTGCTCATTATTTTTAATAGCGTTTCTCAATATTTGTAGCGCTTCAAGTCGGTATGAAATATCTTTGGTCATTTCAGTTCGAAAAAAAGCCTTTTGCTGAGCAATTATGGAATTGTAATTTTCCATTTCATTAACCACCTTAGATCGTCGTTATTCTTTTATTAATTGGTATAGAGTAAATAAATCATCCTTATTTAATATCCTTGGTACAGGATATAAAGGGTTCGCCTCTTTTAATGCACGTTCAACCATTACTGGTATATCGCTATCGACAATCCCACTTACTTTTTTCGGAATCGCCATACTATCATTTAGATCCTTTACCGCTTCAATAAACTTAACTGCCTTTTGCTCGGTAGTATCTGCGGGATCACCAATACCAACTAATTCTGCCAGCTCGGCCAAAGGTTTGTGTACGGATTCGCCGTAATACTCCAAGACATAGGGGAGGATAATTGCATTTGCCAGACCGTGGGGAACAGAATAAAATCCACCTAGCGTATGGGCAATTGCATGGACATAACCAACATAGGCCCTTGTGAATGCCATTCCAGCTAAATAGGCAGCTTTCTGCATTTTCGTGCGTGCTTGGATGTTCGTCCCGTTTGTATAGGACTCATAGAGATTTTCAAAGATTAATTTCACCGCATCTAAACTGTACTGGGTGGTTTCCTTCGTGTTACTTTTGCCGATGTATGCTTCAACTGCATGTGTTAAGGCGTCAATTCCTGTTGCTGCTGTAATATGAGGGGGAAGATTAACGATAAGTAATGGATCAAGAACAGCATAATGTGGAATAAGTGATGTGTCCATTATGGCATATTTTTCATGTGTCTCGCTATTAGAAACAACCGCAGCTAAGGTTGCTTCGCTTCCAGTTCCGGCGGTGGTGGGGATAGCAAACAGGGGAGGCATTTTTTTCAACACCTTTAATACACCCTTCATTTGAGGAATGCTCTTATTTGGTCTTGCTGCCCGGGCACCGACCCCTTTAGCACAATCCATAGGCGATCCGCCGCCGAAGGCGACGATCCCGTTACAATTATATGCCGTGAACATTTGAAAGGCTTCCTCAATATTATCTATGGTTGGGTTTGGGACGGTTTTGTCATATATGAAATAGTCGATTCCTTCAGCTCGCAAGTCAATCAGAAATTTGTCCATTAGCCCAACCGATACAATTCCTTGGTCGGTCACGATTAAAACGCTATCAATTTTATTCTGTTTTATAAGTTTCGGCAATTCTTTTAAACTATTTTCTCCCACTAAGAGCTCAGGCTCCCGCCAAGGCATGAAGGTGGAAGCTATTTTCATCACTCCTTGAAAAGACCTGCAATACACCTTATACATAACATTACCTCACTTTTTTTGAAAAATTGAATGTAATCTTTATTGCAGTCTAAGAAGTTTAAAAACTAACAACAGGATACCCAAAAGACCCAAAAAGAGGGGAGATAAACTCAAAAAGCCCAAAAACCTCTAATACTTTTATAACGCATTCATTTTAGAAATGTCAAGGAAAATATTACGAATATAATAAATATTCAGAAAACAATTTTTACTTTACTTTTGTAATAGAGAAAAAAGCCACCCACATATATTTAAGGCTGGCTAAGAATGGTTAACTTTGTTTAATGAACTCAATTAAGAGGTCCAATTCAACTGAATCTAGTTGATTGACATTATCAAAAAATTGCTTTACTAATATGATCATTTCAGGGCTTAATTCCTCACCTACAGACTGAATAATCATTCCGACAACTGCACCAACAAACACTGACAGCTGTACTTTTGATTCCTGTGATGAATTCACAACATTAACAGTTAAATCCTTTATAGCATCACCGAGGCTATTCAAAAATAAAATGAGCACACAAAGGAAGTAGGCACAGAATTTTAGCTTAACCTCGACGGTTTTCATTAACTCCAAAATAATATTGATTGCATCCATCAAAGGGAGATATTGCTGGTTTTCAATTAAGTCTGTTACCTCGTTAAGAATCATTTCCCATTCATCTGTATTTGAAATTTCTCTTCTTTCTTTTTGGAACAGATGACCAGCCAGATCTGTAGGGGAGAAGACGACAACGGAGCGGCCTGTTTCATTTTCATTGGCATTATAAGTTCTTTTTAATAGCCCTTGGCCTTCCAGGCTTTTTAATACATCATAGGCAGTCCATTTACTCACACCAATCGCTTCGGCCACTTCCGAATAATGGACAGGAAGATTGGTATTCTGATATTGATACCAAATCTGGTCTAAAAATTCTCGTCGTCTTTTGGTTAAGGAAATCGTAGCCGTCACCACCTGTTTCATTATTTTGTAAATGAGTTCACATATTCTTGAACCATTTCAACCGTTACAATTTTCCGTTCCGGAACAAATCGTAAGTTTATCTTATTCATCCTATTGGTTACTTCATTAATTTTTTCGGTCGAGAAGGAGGAGCCTTGTTTACATAATTCAACGGCATCTTCAATATAGCTTTCACGCAGTTGATCCAGAGCCTGGAACTCTTGGTACCATTTATTTTGATTCGCGGCATGTTTAATTAAATCTTTATGGACACTCATGTTTTCACTCCTATAATGGTTAGCTGATTTTATCATACCATAATTGGTTATGAAGAGAATTCAGCAACCTGAAAAATAAAACAATATTACGCCTTTTAGCATCGTTTGAGATTCGCTCTCAGACGCATTTAGCTTTCCAGGAAAAATTTTCAAGGTGGCCTAATCTTTTCTTGCAATTAGTATATTAGTATACTTAATTAGAGGGAAAATGCTAAAAATCACGGTGTAACACTTTATAAATAATATATTAGAATAATTTTTTTCGCATGAAAGACTAGTCTTTTTGATATAAACAAGGTAAGTTTATTATTCATAAAAAGTTTCGAAATCAACAATCTATCTGCCTATTCGTTCGTATGATATAATAAGTAGTATTTTTTTCGAAACTATATAAACAGGTTTGGATTATTTGAGGTGATTTTGAAATGAAGGATTTTGAAAGAGATGCAAATGGAAAGGTGCTTTTTGCTTTAGAAAAGCTAAAAGAAACAACAACGAAAGCTAAGGAGAAAAGGGATAAAAAAAACTGGAATGAAATTTCCCTTCCTTTTTCACTTGCTGATGGTCTTAATAATCTAACGAGAGACGAATTGAATTCGATTCGTAGAAGGTTAGAAATAAAAAACGCTAGTAGCTTAAAAAAAGCGGAATTAATCGCGCTGCTGCAAGAAAAAATTCCTGCTTTGATAGAAAAGAGCTTCTTACCATTTGATAAGGATCGATTGAACTTAATAAAGAATATTGGCAAACGAGGCGGATATATAACCGTTCCAACTTTAGAAGATTTTCAAATTGAATACTTCCGTTCACTAGGCTTACTCTTCTCAGGGACGCTTGAAGAAAATAAGGTAATAGTAATGCCAGAGGAAATAGTGGAACAATCGGCTAATCTTGTTACAAACTTATCGATATTATCAATTGTTCAACGAAATACTAATTGGATTAAACTTACTCATGGTCTCCTTTATTATTATGGATCCTTAAGTATTACAGAATTAATAAAGATGCTAGAAAATTATCTAAAGGAACCATTAGATGTAGCAGAATATTTATCGGTGATAGATGCTGCTGCTATCTATTATAGAGAAATCCGAATCAATCAATATGGGTTCTCAAATGCGAGAGTATTTGATCCGGAAAGAGTGAAGCAGGAGCAGCAGAAAAGAATGGGTGTGGCGTTTTATCCTTTTTCGAAGGACCAATTGCTAATTGCTGGTGAACCTGGTTATGTTGAACGAAACGAAAGCTATAAACAGTTTGTAAATTTTCTTACCCAAAATTATACCATTAGCAGGAAAGAGGCGGATGGTATTGTGGAAGAATGCGTTTATGCTACACAAATTGGAGAAAATTCGAGTGATATCCTTCAATTTTTACAAAGTAGGATCGAATTAAATGATTTTCATACAATACAAGCATGTATGGCAATGGTAGTTAATCTCATGAATAATACTAGAGTGTGGTTCCTAAAAGGCCATACTGCTTCTGAATTATCTGCATTAGAGCAAAAGGAATTGCAACCATTACAAACGGTTAAAAACAAGAGAATTGGTAGAAATGATCCATGTCCTTGTGGAAGCATGAAGAAATATAAGAAGTGTTGTGGAAAATAAAATCAACCCTCCGGTCAGTATAATCCGGAGGGTTTCTTTGTGCGTTTGGGATTCCAAGCTTTTCTTTGTCTTAATTTTGGTGCCAGACCCTCGGTGTGTTAACACATTAACGCACCGGGGGTCTGGCCCCTTTTTCACGGAGGGGATAAATATAGCATTCAATCATTTAAACCTTCAACGTAAAATAGGCGCTTTATTTAGTAACAGCAACCTAAAAGGAATCATAATTTGTTGAAGAGAGTACACAGCGTATCTGATGTTTTAATTTCTACAAACCTGCTAATTTACTTTTCAACTCTCTATTTAGGTTTCATCTGATTAAAATACAAAGGGGAGGAAAAGATGTACAATTTTCAAAATGAGCTACACGGGTTGGGAATTGAACCTTATCATTCTGGTGAGTTAGTTCCATTCGGTCAACAAATCCAGGATTCACGCGTGTTTGGGCGCTGTGGCGGCTTTCGTTGCGGCGGTTGCGGGGGCTTTCGCTGCGGGGGCTTTCGTTGCGGTGGTTTCGGCGGTTGCGGCGGTTGCGGCGGTTGCGGCGGTTGTGGTGGTTTTGGCGGCTGTTTCGGTGGCTTTGGCTGTTTTGGCATCGGTTTCGGTTTTATTTAATTGGTTCGAATTCTGGAAAGAAACTGTAAAACATTATTTTGATTCCAGGTGGAAGGACTTTCGTCAGAAGATAAAAGATAAAACAAATAAACTATGCACATGCAAATAAAGAATTCAATGTAACATGTTGGTAAACCGTGTGCCTTAATAGGGCACGTACGGTTTGATGAGGGGGTGGCCATGGAAGTGGTCACCCTACTTTATTCCTTCTAAATTAGGCTCTTTATTTAGTAACAGTGACCTAAAAGGAATCATAATTTGTTGAAGAGAGTACAGAGCGTATCTGATGTTTTATTTAATACAAACCAGATAATTTACTTTTCAACTCTCTATTTAGGGTTCATCTGATTAAATATAAAGGGGAGGAAAAGATGCACAATTTTCAAAATGAACTGCAAGGGTTGGGAATCGATCCTTATCAAGCTGGTGAGTTAGTTCCAATGGATCTACAGAACCTAGATCCGCGCCTTCATGGCGGCTTTCGTTGTGGAGGTGGAGGTGGCGGCTTTCGTTGCGGCGGTGGTGGCTTTCGCTGTGGCGGCGGTGGCTTTCGTTGCGGCGGTTTTCGATGTGGAGGTTTTCGTTGTGGCGGTTTCCGCTGTGGCGTTTTTGGCTGTTTCGGCTTTGGTTTTGGTTTTGGCGGATGTGGTGGATGTGGTGGATGTGGTGGATGTGGCGGCTGCTCTGGCGGCTACTATGATGGCTACTATGATAGCTACTATAACTGCTATAACTGTACCAGCGTTGTTGTTGTTTAAATATTATTTCAACTGGTTTAAATTTCCATATAAATTTTATCAAAAGGAAGTGCCCCTGCAGGATCTGCCTCAGGGGCACTTCTTTACAATGTTTATCATATTGGACAAAAAATCGTACATAAACTAATAGTGCGCAAGACGTAACGAATAGGAATAAGGAGGAGCTTCATGGCAGAACTTAACTCGTCCTCACGTCTAAAGGCCAAAAGGGATACATTTTTTCTCCCGGATCAAAAGGGGGGTGTCTATTTTAGAAATAACGTAAGCTCATTCCGAATGGAAGGCACAACCATCTATCAGTGGATTGAAAAATTGCTTCCGATGTTCAATGGAGAGCAAACATTGGCAGCTTTGACGGAGGGGTTAACACCACCGTATCGTAACAGGGTCTACGAAATCGGAGAAACGTTGTACAAGAATGGGTTTGTTCGTGATGTCAGCAAAGATATTCCCCATCAATTAAATCAGCAAGTACTTGAAAAATATGCATCACAAATTGAATTCATCGAGAATTTTTCTGAATCAGGGGCTTACCATTTTCAAGTATATCGTCAGGCAAAGGTTTTGATTGTCGGCTCTGGACACATCCTTATATCGTTGGTCGCAGCCTTAATAGAATCTGGACTGCCCAAATTAAATGTCATGGTAACAGATACGGTTCCAACCAATAGGCTGCGGCTAAATGAAATGGTGGAACATGCGTGGAAAGTAGATTCCGATGTGGAGATGGTGGAAGTGCCCTATCATAAAGGGGCGGGGGAAAATTTTTGGAGAGGAGCTGTTCAACATTATGATTGGATCCTGTATGTTTCACAGGATAGAAATGTAAATGAATTAAGGAATCTCAATCAAGTTTGCAAAGAAGAAAATAAGGCATTTCTCCCAGCCATCTATTTAGAAAAAGTAGGGCTCTCCGGTCCGTTAACCTATCCAGAATCAGAAGGGTGCTTCGAGTCTGCATGGCGCAGAATTCATCAATCTTTCGTGCAAGCCGATGAGCGGTCTCGTGGCTTCTCTTCCACATCAGGAGCAACTTTGGCAAATGTCTCTGTATTCGAATTTTTCAAAAAGGTTACAGGAGTAGCAGATGAGAATCAATGTAATCAAATTTACCTGCTTGATCTTGAAACAATGGAAGGAGACTGGCTTTACTTCATTACACATCCATTTGTAACGTCTAAAAGTTATGCACCCGAACTGATTGAAGATCTTGATGAAAGACTTAAACAAGAATCGGATAGGGATGAACAACAGGGACTGCTTTTGGAATATTTCAGTCGCTTAACTTCGAAAGAAATAGGTATTTTCCATACCTGGGAGGAACGAAATTTGCCACAGCTTCCTCTATCCCAATGCTATGTTCAGACAGTTGACCCAATGTCAGAGGGACCGGCGGAACTGCAGCCGGAAGTTGTCTGTTCGGGCCTGACACATGAAGAAGCAAGAAGAAATGCCGGCCTAAAGGGCATTGAAATGTATGTGTCAAAAATGGTAGATTCCCATAATTTTAGAGTCAAGAATCAGACAGCTAGGACTGGCGCGAACGTTGCAGAGGGGTTTATTGGTATCGGTTCAGGAGAAACAACTGCAGAGGCTGTTTGTCGGGGGCTGCAAGCCTTTCTAGATAAAGAATTGAAAAGTAGAAAGGGGGATCATACGGTTTATCGTGTGCCAATCGGAGCCATAGAAGATAAAAAATGCCGATTTTATTTAAAGGCACTGACTACCTTGAACGGTTCATCGGCGATTGGTTTAAAAGAGGATGTGTTGGGCTTCCCGGTGGTATGTGTAAGGTCAAATGGCCATTGGTACACCGGGGCAGGTTTAAATACCACATTGGCACTCCGAGATACATTGCAGCAAGCACTTTTCGATGCTCAAAACCAGATAAATTCCGTCGAGAGGCAAGAGAAGAAGTCTATGAGGTATTTGGAAAAAAGCGAAACTAAACTCAATATTCCCTCTTTTGAGGAAATGACACAATTGGAGCTATTACAATCTTCCATTCAGGTTTTGAATAGCAACAACAAACAGTTATATGTCTACGATCTGTCGCTTGAGCCCTTTTTAAAACAAGGGCTGGCAGGCGTATATGGTGTGCAGGTACGAGAGGGGGCTTCCCAATGACTGCATGTATCCTCGTTGACGGAGCTGGTATATTAGCAGATTATGTTTGTGATCACTTGTCCACCAGCTATCTCGTAAGACGTCAAAGCATATTTGAAGAGATTCCCGAGGATACAGAATTAGTTCTAGTGCTCGACGATGCCTGGCATCCATCCGTTTATCAAAAAGCAGGGCAGAGATTGAGGATCAATGGTATTCCTTGGCTTCGAGGTTTCGTTTCGTTTGGTGAGGGAATTATTGGTCCAATCGTTCTTCACGGAACACCGGGATGTTCTCTCTGTGCTGATAAACGGCGCTTGATAGCCGGAAGCGATCGCCTTGAAATGTGGAACCTTCAAGCGAGAATGGGAACTGGAGCAGGTGTCCTGCGTGATGCCTGGGCTTCTCGATCGGGACTGTTGCAAATGGCAAACTTGATTAATAACGAAGTGCAAAAAGTTCTTCAGGGAGAACCTTCCTCCTTGGAAGAAAGGATGTTCATTACCAATCTAAGAACATTAACGACCTCCAGTCACTTTTTCTTGCCAGATCCTTTGTGTCCGATTTGCAGTCCAATCCCTGAAGACACACCTGAATTAGCACAAATTAGCCTAGAATCCAGCCCTAAATTAAATGGTGCCGGTTATCGCTGCCGTTCGATGGATGAATTGAAAACAGTGCTAGTCGAAGATTATTTAGATGATCGTAGTGGAATTATGAATGGAAAAATGGAGGATTTAAGGCTCCCATTTGCCGATGTTTTGGTTAACATGCCGTTGTTTGGAGCAGACGAGGGAGTAGCTGGCCGTACTAATTCTTATGAAATGAGTGAACTAACGGCCATTTTGGAGGGATTGGAGCGATATTGCGGAATCGAGCCCCAAGGCAAAAAGAAGAAAGTTCATGATAGTTATCATCACGTAAAGCATATCGCGCTAAATCCTGAAACAGTAGGTATACATGATCAGGAACAATATGCAAAGCCTCATTTTCCGTTTAAACCGTTTCATCCTGATGCCCCAATGAATTGGGTCTGGGGTTATTCGTTCTTACAAGAACGTCCAATACTTGTACCGGAGTTATTAGCCTATTACAGTTTAGGCAATGGGGAGGGCTTTGTTTATGAAACCTCCAACGGGTGTGCATTAGGAGGGAGCTTAGAGGAAGCCATTTTCCATGGGATTATGGAGGTCGTCGAGCGGGATTCCTTCTTGTTAACTTGGTATGCCGAGCTGCCCCTCCCTCGTCTTGACCCTCATTCTGCTAACGATAAAGAACTAGAGCTGATGGTCGACCGTTTACGAGAGGTGGCGGGATATGACGTTTATTTGTACAATTCGACAATGGAACATGAGATTCCCAGCGTTTTTGCAGTGGCAAAAAACAGAAGATCAAAGGGTGTAAACATCATCTGTGCAGCAGGCGCTAGTCCAGATCCTGTTAGAGCTGTAAAAAGCTCGATTTACGAGCTCGCTGGAATGATGGTTAGGCACGATAAAATAGTGGAGGAAAACCGGCGGAAATATGAAGAAATGCTAAAAGATCCATTTGCTGTTCGTACGATGGAGGACCATGGCCTGCTTTACGGCCTGCGGGAAGCAGAGGATCGGCTGAACTTTTTATTGGATGATCATCGTCCATTACGATCGTTTGCTGAGGAATTTAAACAGCCTCCTGTGAATACCGATTTGAAGGATGATCTCCAGGATCTTCTTCAAAGGTTCCGCAAGTTGGACCTCGAGGTCATTGTGGTGGACCAAACGACACCTATAACCAAACGGAACGGATTATTCTGTGTAAAGGTATTGATTCCTGGCATGTTGCCGATGACTTTCGGACATCATCTTACCCGTGTCAAAGGGCTGGAAAGGGTCCTCCAAGTACCAATGAAACTTGGATTTACCAAACAGCCGTTATCGTTTGAACAGCTTAATCCATATCCCCATCCGTTCCCATAATTGAAAAGTAGGAGGTTTACGATTGAACCTAGAAACATTTCTTCACCACCTTCACTTTGACACAGAAAAACTTGCTCCGCCAGATTGGGAAGTGGATTGGGGGGACGCACCACTTCCTTATAAACTGTACCGCGGCTTACCAGAGATTCCATTGTCCGGAGATATACCATTAACACTAAACGGACGAGAGGCACTGGATGAACCCGGACTAGAGGAGCTCAGGTCTTTTTTATGGTATGTTTACGGCCTGACACAATACGCTCAATCGGCTTTCCTTGAGGATCCAGAGGAAAGAACTGCAGTAAGCTACACCCAGTTACTACGAAGATTTGTTCCCTCTGGAGGAGCGTTGTATCCCAATGAATTATATGTGTATAGTAAGCTTGCGGACGTACCGAAGGGAATATATCACTACGATGTGGCCCATCACTGCCTCCGTTTGCTCCGAGAAGGAAATTACGATTCTTACTTGTCAAGAAGTCTTGGAAATTGTGATGTTTCTGATAGTTTCTGCACTGTTTTTGTCTCAACCGTTTTTTGGAAAAATTTTTATAAATACAATAATTTTTCCTACAGGCTCCAAGGGTTAGATGCCGGTTGTGTCATTGGGCAAGCATTAGAAGTGGCCGATCGGATGGGATTCTCATCACGAGTATGTTATCAATTTCTTGATCGTTCTATTAATCATTTGCTTGGGCTATCGGAACAGGACGAAAGTGTCTATGCGGTGATCCCGTTATCTATTTACCCATCTATCCAATGTGTTGATAAATTTAATAGAGAAGAAAATGTTTCTGCCGCTGAATTGACCCGGGAAGTGCCATTGGTGCAGCATGAAACCTATAACCGTTCAAAGAGAGTCCTTGATTACCCGCTGCTCAAAGAGATGAATGAAGCATCGATGTTTGAAACAACCCAGTCTTTTGTCAAGATAAAAAAAGATGATCGTGTAAAAAAGTCCTTTGGTACGGAATTCATCATGCTGCCAACAACGGAGTCCTTTTCGTACGATCTTGCTTCTGTTTGTAGAGAGAGACATTCTCCTGATATTGATTTTATGATGGGGAAAGTCAGTCAAAATACCATATCCACTTTGTTAAAAGAGACATTTTCCTTTTCGTATCAGAATGATCTTGATGACACAGATGAGGATCCTGTGACTCGTTTATCATTGCACGGCTTTTTTTATAACGTGGAGGGCGTTTCAAATGGTGCTTACGCCTATGACAAAAGCTCGCATTCCCTTCGAAGAATAACAAACGGGGATTTCCGGGAGATTTTGCAATCTGGTTTAACAATGCCCAATGTAAATCTGTTTCAAGTTCCGCTCTGCCTACATGTTGTTGGAGGAAAGGATCACCTAAAAGAGGAATTAGGTTATAGAGGATACCGAATTCAACAGATGGAAGCGGGGATACTCTTGCAACGGCTGCTCTTGATATCGTGTGCCTTAGGTATGGGGGGCCACCCACTCTTAGGCTTTAATGCAAACCAATGTGATGAACTTTACAGAAACGATTCGAAACAAATTACGAGCCTCATCCAAATCCCAGTAGGTCCATACCGTCCCCGTGCCTGGTTAAAAGGAAATTTGAATAGCTAGGTTAGACAAGAGTAAATTTTATTACGACATAGTATACAAGTTTTATCCATTTCTTGTATACTATGTCTTTTTTCAATTAAAGAGACAAACTATCATAAAGTATGGTGAGGAGTTTCTCTATAACCGGTTTGACACAAACAGAGTAACATAATGGCAACAATGACGAATGACACAAAAATACCAAATACCTTGTAGATGTATTCTTTCATTTCTGGACTTAGTATTTATCACACACCTGCAATAGGGGACACGTCATATGATACATTAGCATTTGAATTCAAAGTGATTCGATCACTACTACCCATATAAAACAGGATTATTAGGGGAGATGCCTTTTTTCAAAAAAGGAACTTAGGAGGGACATTTTGAAGACATTATTATTGGAGAACATTTTAACTGCAATGAACATTCAGCCTAAAATAAAGCAAAAAGGTATACGGATTCAGACGGTCACTTATGACAGATTTGAAATTAGGAGTCATACGTTATATTTTCGATGGAACAACACAGAGGTGCCTGTTAAATCTATAAAGAATTACAAGAATGTATTCATCGTTACAGATACACCATTTTCTTATATGGAAAGATTAAATCCTGAGCAAATCATTATGGTAAAGGATCTCAAAGACACTTTCTATAAATTCACTTCGTATTACAGGCATCTGTTTAACATTCCTGTAGTCGCCATTACTGGTACATGTGGAAAGACTACTACGAAAGAAATGCTAAAACACATTTTGGAAGAAACACACAATGTCCAAGCAACAATATCCAGCAAAAATGCCGATTATTACAACCTTCCTTATTTAATGGGAATTGATAAAGATACGGATGTGGCAGTATTTGAAACAGCCGTATCTTCAAAAGGGGATATGACGGAGTCCTGCAAGTATTTTTACCCGACTATTGGGATTATGACAATGATTGATGTGGATCATACGGATGATATTCGATCATTCGATGATTATCTCGCAGAAAAGGCAAAAATAATGCAAGGTATGAATAATGAGGGAACTCTCATTCTAAATACGGACGACCCATATCTCTCCTCCATCGATACTTCTAAATTTAAGGGAGAGATTAAAACGTTTGGAAAAAACAAGGATGCTATTTTTAGGATAAAGAAGTATCAATATAATTCATCCGGCATGACATATTGGATTGAATATAAGAAAAGAGAATATAAAGGATATATACCGGGTCTTGGTGAGCATAATGTATATAATGCAGCCGCTTCATTAGCAGCCGCTGCAATCTTAGGAGTGGATCTTCACTATGCTTTAAAGAGATTATCCACTTATCATCATATCGGATCCCATTTTCAAATAATTGAAGGACGAAATCAAATTACGTTGGTGGATGATACTTGGAAGTCAAATCCTGCTTCCTTAAGAAAAGGCTTAGAAACATTAAGCAAAATAGCATTTCCATCCCAAAGAAAAATTGCTGTTCTGGGAAGAATGGCATCACTGGGAAAATATGCAGATGAAGAATACGAGAAGGCAGGACATCTACTCGGTGATTTGGGGGTCGATGTTCTCATCACCAAAGGGGCCATTGCAAAAGATTTTGCAAAGCCAGCTATAGAGGCAGGAGTAAATCCGCATAATGTTTATCATTTTTCAGATGCAGAGGAAATGAAGAGGTTTTTTGATTCATTTTTAATCCCAAATGACATTGTTTATTTCAAAACGGGCGGGAATGACACAGACTTCGATGATGTCATCGAATATTTAAGAAGTTAATGGCCCATTTATAATACTTTTGAAGAGCGTTTTGCTTATATTGCAGACGCTCTTTTCATTTTTACAAATTTTTAAATTTTCTTCTTAAGAATTATGACGATTGTCCAGACCATTCTTGTCTTAAGACAATATATTAAAAAGGTAAGCTGTGTGTTTTTTCACTTAAACAAAGCCGTTAAAGCTAAACCTTACATAAAAACTATCAAAGATAGGATGACAAAGCTTATGCGAACTATTGTATTTGTTGAAACAAACAAAGCTGGATCAAGTAGAGAAGCAATAAAAGCTGCAGAACGACTCGGCTATTTTACGGTGTTATTAACCAATAGAAAAAATTTCATTTATCAAAGAACAGAATTTCCCGATGTCCATCAAATGATTTTAGTGGAATTATCCGATTACGATAAATTAAAAAAAATCCTCGTCAAACTGCAAAAACAAGGTAAACAAATAAAAGGCATTTTGAGTTTTGTAGATCCTTTTGTTCATGTAGCAGCAGCCTTATCAGAAGAATTTTGTCACAAAGGAGTTTCTGCTGATCCAATTCTAAAAATGGAAAATAAAGTTTTAACTCGCGAGCTTCTCAAAGACCTCCCAATGTCTCCTCATTATGCAATTTACACAGCAGATGAATCCTTAGAGAAATTTATTCAGAAACAAAGAAAATATTTACCTCTTATTGTAAAGGCTCCCTTATCTGCCGGCTCAAAAGATGTTCTGTTGGCAAAAAGCGAGAATCAGTTGAAACTGGCAATACAAAAATTACTAAAAAAAAGTGAACAGATTTTGCTGGAGGAGTATCTAACAGGACCCCAATATTTAATCGAAGTTTTAGTACACAATGGAAAAGTTCATATTGTCGCGATAATCGAACAACAAATTACTTTTTTACAACGATTTATCGTAACCGGATATTGTTTACTACCAGATATCAATCAACGTTTATACAATAGTATCCTCGAGACAGTAAGTTCCATCTTAAAGGCTTTTCAAATGAAAAATGGGGCTTGTCACTTAGAAATGCGCTTTGTAAATGGAGCGTGGAAATTAATTGAAATTAACCCGAGAATCTCAGGTGGAGCGATGAATCGAATCATTGAAGTCGGATTTGGAATTAATTTAGTAGAGGAAACCATTCAATTAATGTTAGGAAATGAGCCTTACCTTACTAGAAAACACAGTAAGTATGTATACGCACATTATTTAACTGTTGATTCTAGAGGAAAATTAATTAAGGTAACGGGGAAAAATCGCATCTCTCAATATCCCGGTGTTGAAGAGGTGTATATAAAACCCCAACAAGGACAGATATTACGCCCGCCTTTATCAATGGGAGATCGTTGCGGATACATTTTGGCATCCTCAGATGTTAAAGAAGAAGCCGAAAGATTTGCCAGGAATGCAGCTAGCAAGATACGTTTCTACCTTGACCCAATTTAAAAATTTGGAGTGATAAATTGTTTGTTAATCGTGAACTTTTAATGATTGAACATAAATATAAGGAAAAGAATTGGGAGAGGTGGGAAAGAAGTATAATGACGCTAATTGGCATGCTTCATCATCGCAAAGATCCAAATAATGTAAAGAAAGCATATGCTTATGCAGCTGTAGCAAAAGCTGAAGGTGTAAACTTTTTTTACTTTACCCTAGGGAAGGTAAATATAAAACAGCAAAAAATTTTAGGGAAAGTCTATGAAAATGGACAGTGGATTGAAAAGGAATTTCCTTTTCCTGATGTCATTTATAATGCGAGTTATTCTGTAGGTGATAAAGCTGAACAAATCTTTGATTATTTGTTCGATAGGATTCCGTTTACAAGTCATTCTATTGGAAACAAATTAACTGTATATAACAGAATTAATAAGGCAAAAAAATTTAAACAATATCTTATTCCTTTTTATAAATTAAGTGACGTTCAGATTTTTATTAACATGATCAAACTTTATAAAAAAGTTATAATCAAACCAATGTCTGGACATCAAGGAGGGGGCGTTGTTTTAATTGAAAAATATGGATTAAATCATTACAAAATTAATGATGCAAAATTAATATCATCTATTAATGAAAATCAATTGTTAGAATTGATATCCCATAAAATACAAGAACAAGATTACTTAGTTCAACAGTTTATTACAAGTCAAACAAAATCTGGTCATGTTTTTGATTTCCGATTGCATGTACAAAAAAATGGAGAAGGAAAATGGGTTATTACTTCTATTTATCCAAGGATAGGGAGGTTGGGGACCATCACATCTAACATGGGTAGTGGTGGTTATAGTACTTTCCTGGATATTTTTTTGAAAACAGAGTTTGGTGACTCATGGTATGATATTCAAAGGTATCTTGAACAGTTTGCGATAAGGTTTTCAAATCATTTTGATTCTTTATATGACAATGAATTGGATGAATTAGGAATTGACGTCGGAATTGATGAAAACCAAAAACTTTGGCTTTTTGAAGTAAATTGGAGACCCGGTCCACCTAATATATATAATGTTGAATTAGATGTAGCTAAAAATACGATTCAGTATGCTAAATATTTAGCTGATAGAAATAAACATTAAATCGAAAACTTTCCATCGTTTATTACACAAAATGGGCAGTGAAAAGAAAGAGGCAAGCACCTTAAAAGTGCTTACCTACCTATTAAAAGCACATCCAGAGAAATGATCCTATGTTTTAACTCTTCATTCGAATCTATTACTGCTCTAACAATTTGATTATACTTTCAGATTCTCAACATCAACTGCAGCACAGTAACAGAAAGTTAACATTTTATTACTAGCTAAAATTAATTAAGAAGGAATAACGCACTTTTTGTAGAACTTATTGTACTAGCGGTCTGGTTAGCGGGAGAAGGGAAGTCGCTATCTAGATCATTTTATAAGTAAATTATTTTATATCTATCTAATTGGAGGTTATGAAAATGAAGGTTAAAGGTTTCGGTGGGATTTTTTGGAGAACAAAAGATGTTGTTTCATTAAAAAATTGGTATAAAGATACTCTAGGTTTATCGATGGGAGAGTGGAATGGTGCTATCATCAAGCCAGATGCTGACAACGAAACAATCTTTTCTTTGTTTAAAGAAGATAGTAATTATTTTCCTGAAGAACAATCGGTGATGCTAAATTTTCAAGTAGAAAATATCGAAGCTTGGATGGAACATTTCAATAAAATTGGCATACCACTTTTAAAACAACCTGAAAAAAGCGAGTATGGAACATTTATTTGGATTTCGGATCCAGAAGGAAGATGGATTGAAATATGGGAGAGATAATCTAGAAATTACAGCTTTATTCAAGTATTGGCTAATTGATTAGAAGATATTACGCATTTCACTAAGGTTGACCTTCTTTATCTAGTTCCATAATGGTGTTTTATTCAATGAACCCTATCTTTCGGTACGCCCTTAAATAAGAGTAAAAATTATTAGTGTCATCTTTATTGGTGACACTTTTATTTATTTAAGTTATTGACAAAAGTTAATGAACAATATTCGGGCGCTTTAATGAAGGAACGAAAAAAGCCCAATTTCTCTATTTTGATACTGAGGAATTGGGCTTTTTAATATTGGAATATCCTTAACGTTGTAAAATTCCAATTCTAACGCTACCCCAACTAGAGCAAGCAGCTAGCTCCTTGAGGTCAAAATTGAGCAACCTATGAATTCAAATTACTGACTTCATAGGTTGGTTTGAGGCTGATCAAGGCGCTTGCACATGGTCCCTTGGTCAGTTCGATTTTCAGTCGTTGTATCCTCATAATTTCTTGTATTTTGTGGATACTATTGTATGTTGAATTAAATAGTAAAGAGTAGTAGCTCAAGTGGTGAACAAAATGAACTCGGAATGCTTCTTTAAAAGGGGGTGAATAGGCGATGCGGAGAGGTGATAAAAATAAATCCGAAAAAAAAGATAAAATTCTTATTCTTTCTAGTGCTTTTGGAGATGGACATCAACAAGTTGCCTACGCGATCCGAGAGGCGGTGCAGTCGCGCCTGCCAGATGCAGAACCAGTTATTGTGGACTTTATGGCAGTGGCTCATTCTTATTTTTACCCCATTAGCCGCTATGTGTACCTGAAAGGAATTAAAAACTTCCCTAGCTTATATGGCTATTTTTATCAAAAAACACGGAGGGTGAATCCTTTTTCAATCAAGTTAAACTCATTACTTTCCACTGGAATGGGACGAATGCTGAAATTGTTACAGGAAGTCCAGCCATCTGTTGTTGTCAGTACCTTTCCGTTTGCGGCAAGTGTCATGTCCAAGTTAAAAGAGTGTGGGTTAACCAATATTCCCGCCGTGACCATTATCACAGATTATACCGATCATAGTTATTGGATTCACCCCTTTACGGACCAATATATCGTTGGTTCAAGCCTGGTTCGTCATGCTTTAAACCGCCAAGGAATTGCAGATTCTAAAATTGCTGATACAGGAATCCCAATCAAATCAAAATTTTACGAGCATCATTCTCGTAAAGATCTATCTGTAAAATATGGACTGGATTTTGACTTACCTACGATCATGGTGATGGGCGGGGGACACGGCATGATTCGCGATGGTTTATCCACCTTTCGCGAGCTGGATGCATTACCTCAACCCATACAACTTATCATTGTATGTGGTCACAATGATAAATTACGACATCAGTTAAAAGAAGAATTAAAGGACTCAAAACATCGCATACATTTGACAGGATATATTGACTATGTTCATGAGCTCATGGCAATTTCAGATTTCATCATTACCAAACCTGGAGGAATAACGATTTCGGAAGCAATGGCGATTAAATTACCAATGTTGCTTTATAACCCACTTCCGGGGCAAGAACAAGATAATGCTCAATTTTTAGTGCAAGCGGGTGTGGCCATGCAGGCTGAAAATCTTGCTGACTTAAGGAAAAAGCTCTTCCATCTATTATATACTCCAAAGTTCCTAATAGGTATGAAAGAGAACGTTAAACGATTTCATATGAAAGGAACGAATTTTGGTGCTCTTGATGTGATTGTTCGAACGAAACAACAAAGCCTATCCTTGATTTTCACACCAGATATGGAAGTTGAAAAAGGTGAGCCAAGGCTTAAAAGTACAAATTCCTTTGGCTAGATATGGTAGGGAATCACTAAGTATTGCGTGTTACAAAATGTTTTAATGAAGATGAGATCGATAGATTGGTTCAATTATCCCATGACCGTTTGAGTAAGTCTTTGTTATTTGTCGGCATTGTCCTAGATTTTTTGGCTTCTACCAGGCGAAAAAGTGAAACGGAAAAGGAGAATGTAACATGGAGGAAGCCATATTTTGGACTTTGATCATTCTGTTCTTTAATCGAGGCTATACATGTGTACGTATAGACCAGATGCCTCCATTAGGAAAACAAGAATTAGCATCAGAAGTAACCTGGAAAAAGAAAGTAATGGTTTCTCTATGGCTCAGATGGGAAAGAGTGTTTAATTGGTTATTTCATATCCATCCCATTGATGAAAATCATCCATTCTTAAACGTAAGAATACGTACTTATTGGGGTAAAACAGTTCGATTGCCAGACGGAGAGAGAATTCAAAAAGGAGACCGTGTACTGGAACTACATTTTAATAATGAAGTGCTTTATAACATGGGAATCCATTCACGTTCTTCTATTCAATTAGCCATTCAACTGATTCGAGCAACGGAACAATTATTACCGAAGACTCTGCCCATCATTTTAAACCATCCAAATTATGAAAAGATTAAGGCCCTATACGGGATTTCTATGATCCATCGTGGAACAAAACAATTCGGGTTTACCGTTAATAACTTGCCTAGGGGACCATTCTCCTTCTTTACCAAAATATATTTGCGCTTATTAATGTCTGTCGTTCATCCTCAAGGAAAAGATAGGTTACAAAACAAAGTGGAACATCTTGTGCCTAAGATGATGGTCATGTCGACAAAGGAACTTATGCGAAGATATCCCACCTGAAAATCTTTAGATTGTTTATCCCGCATAAGCCGGGAGTAAGAGGGGGATGAATCGCCCCCACTGATTGAGTTTCACTTCATTGCGAGTAAACGATTTTCGATTTTGAGGTGAGGATATTTTGGATATTAAGGTTATGACCTATAACATTCACCATGGTAAAGGGCTCGATAAACAAACGGATCTTCATCGAATTGCGAATATAATTGAAAAAAGTAAGGCAGATATCATTGGTCTAAACGAAGTGGATAGGAATTTTTCTAGGCGAAGTGACTATGAAGATCAGATTAGTCTGCTTGCAAAGCAATTAAACATGTATCAATGTTTTAGTCCGTCCATCTCGTTCAAGAACCAGGCGAACGTTCGGGAATATGGAAATGCTCTTCTGTCTCGATATCCGATTATTACTAAAAAGAGTCATTTATTTCATTTAAAACCAGGCCTTGCCGAACCAAGGTCCCTACTAGAAGCGTCCATTCAAATAAATGGAAAGATAGTTCGATTTTATGTTACTCATTTAAGTTTAAATTCATTTCTTCATCGAAAGCAAGCGAACTTTATCATCCATCAGCTTGACAAGTGTTCACATCCTATGATTATTATGGGTGATTGGAATATGAGACCGGGATCAAATAAATGGTGCAATATAACGAAAAAGTTTCAAGACGTTTGGAATCTTGCAGGCAGCGGGACAGGATTTACTTATCCATCAAAGAAGCCAAGAATTAGATTGGACTATCTTTTTGTGAGCCAAGATGTTCGAGTTGTTGACGTAGAACTTGTAAAAATTTTATCAAAAGCCTCCGACCATTTGCCGTTAAAAGCGACACTTTCTCTTTATTAGCAGCGAACAGTGCCCGTCACTGTTCGCCTTGTATTTTTACCTTTACTTCCCATTATCTATTAATTTAGTCTGCTTGTATAATATGTTTGAAATAACTATTTTTATATATGAAAGGAAGGTAATCATTAGTGTCAAAAAGGAGTTTTATGGTCTTAATTGGTTTTTTCCTTTTTGGTTTATTTTTAATTGGTCCAACTATATCCCTAGCAGAAAGCAATCTACAGGTAAATGTTGACTTAAAGCAGACAATTACTACAGATACCGTAAGTAATGGCAACTATTTGAGGACTGCTGTAGATAAAAATACCATTTATATACCAGATAAACAAGCTACCATGATTACAGCCTTGGATGCAGAGACCAAATCGATTAAATGGAAGTTTTCAACAAGTGATGGAGAGGAAATTCGTCAAATCACTTTACAGAATGGACTAATTGTTTTTAGTACCGCGAACAAAACATTTGCCATCAAGGATATAGGTAAAGAAGCAGCATTGCAATGGACTTTAAATTACAGTGGCTATTCTTTTTCCTCAGATAGCAGCAATCTTTATTTTGTAAGCAATAAAAACATCGTAGCGGTGAACTTGACTACAGGTATTCAAAAGTGGACCTTTTCAGTTTCACAGCGTGAAGGCATTCAAAGTAACATTGCTGTAGGTAATGGAAAGCTTTATTTTGTAACAGATAATCAGATTGATATGGTAAGAAAAATGTATGCGCTTGATACGGCTACATCTCAAGTGTTATGGACTACAAATACTGTAGACTATTATTCTACAAAGCTTGTCATAAAGGATGGAAAAATCTACACTAACTGGTACGCTGATCTTTATGTCTATGATGCAAATAAAGGAACAGTATTAGGCAAAACTGCTGTAACAACAAACTTTATGTTCGAAGTTAATGCAAATACTGTTTTTGCTAAAGCAAATGATGGCTACCTATACGCTTATGACAAAGAAACAAGGGTACTTCGATGGAAAACGCTTTATGCAGATCGGGTTGACGGTGCACGTTTAGTTAATACTTCATCAGGGCCAATCGTTGTTACTCAAAACTATGTCTTGATTGAAAATAACGGAAAAGTTAAATGGTATGACGTCAATACTGGTTCACTTGTTCGCGAACTAATCATACCAGGTTTACCTCACCAACCTGTAATGGCAACGGAAAACTTCCTTTTAACAAGTGGCTATGGAAATCTTTATGTTTATATGCCTGCAACAGATACAATCAAACCGAATGCCTTTCTTGATACAGTATCTAAACGTTTTTCACCTTATGAAGGAAGTCAAGCTGCGTCATTGTCTTTCAACCTAAGTAAGGATGCATATGTGAAAGTCCATGTGAAGAATGAATCAGGAAAAGTTGTCCGTGTATTAGATTACGGTCTATTAAATCAAGGATGGAATTATAAAAATTGGGATGGGAAGGATCAAAGCGGAGTTGAAGTTTCAACTGGTTTTTATACATTTGTTTTTCAATTAAAAGATCTTGCCGGAAATGAACAGTGGCTAGAAGACCCTGCCAAGCGGACGATGGTTGGTGATATTTTCGGTACAACCATTAAGGAAACAACTGTGAAAAAAGCGGCAAGCCTAAATGCAGGACAGATGTCAATAATCCCAGCAGAAACGAAAGTGACCATTCTCGATGAATCTGGAGATTGGTATCAGGTCAGCTTCTGGCAAAACAGCTTGGAATACAATGGTTGGGTTTTGAAATCAGAACTATTCACACGCTCTATTCCTCAGCCTGTTGTTCCACCTGTAAATAACTCAATCGTCCATACTGTTCAATCCGGGGACACCCTCTGGAAAATCGCTCAAAAGTATGGAACAACGATACAAGAAATCGTTGATGCAAACCAACTGGATATCAATAAGCCTCTGAATATCGGACAAAAGCTAATGATTCCGGGCAAGGCAGCAGAAACAACTCCAGCGGTGGTTCACACAGTTCAGTCTGGAGATACACTATGGAAAATAGCTCAAAAGTATGGAACAACCATTCAAACTATTGTCGATCTTAATAAGCTCGATCCTAACAAACCGCTGTATATAGGTCAAAAACTGACAATCAGTGATTCCACACCTGGTACTGATCTGGTTATTCATATAGTTCAGTCTGGTGACACTCTCTGGAAAATTGCCCAAAAATATGGCACCACAGTCGATGCCATCACGAAAGCTAACAATCTTGATCCGGCTAAATATCTGGAAATCGGTCAGAAGCTGACGATTCCACGCTAAACATCGGATCAAGAGGACAATGCTCATCTAATGATGGATGGATATTGGTATAATTACATTTGCATGTAGGTTACGTAAACGCCCTGGAGAGACTGCCTTCTCCAAGGGCATTTTTTTATGATTTTCTTCTTTCGTACGATCAAAGCTCTATTGTCATACCTTTTCCTGTTCGTAAAAATAAAACCATTAAGTGGTATGACCGAGATACCAGTAAAAATAGGTCAAGAAGAGGAAGAGAAAAGAGCCAGCTGCCATATTGGGATTATTCGGTTAATAACTGATTCATACAAAATTGCAACTTAGATTAATTATTTAAATTATTCGGGATTAAAGTTTTTTGTACAAAGTTTCTTGTCTAAGTTTGTACAAACTTTTTTGTCTTATGAATTACAAAAGGGCGTAGTACAAACTTTTTTGTCCTTTTACAAAAAGGGGGGGAATACGTGATAAATTCTTTAAAACATAATTACGTAAAATATAAATTTGACGTAATTATGTGCCCGAGGTAAACTATAGTAGTGAGGTGATTTTATGGTAAATCAAATGAAACAGCAAAATTTTAAAAAATTGCAGAACTTACTTAATGAATTACCGTGGTATGTGGATGAATACATCAATCATAAGCTAAGAAAACTTTCTACCGCGTCGCTGTTTAATTATTGTCATGATTATAAAATTTTTTTCAATTGGATGGTTAGTGAGCGATTAACGACGTGCAGCGTTAAGGAAATCCCCTTAGAGCGATTGGAGCAACTAACCGTGCTTGAAGTCGAAGGTTTTTTAAACTTTCTTCACTATGAATTAAATAATAAAGAATTAACCGTAAATCGGAAGTTATCTGCGTTAAAATCGCTGTTCAATTACCTGCAAAACATTGCTGAAACACCTGATTTAAAGCCGTATATCCATCGAAATGTAATGGCGAAAATAGAATTTAATGAAGTCAAAGACAGTATGGAAACGAAAGCGAATAAGATGGAAGGCAAGATTTTACTTGGGGATGAATATGAGAAGTTTCGCTTGTTTGTAGCCAATGATTACGGAGAATTGAACAAAGATAATAAGAAACTATCTAATTTTTATCAATTAAACAAAGAACGTGATACTGCCATTGTCTCGTTAATCTTAGGATCAGGGCTGCGTCTTTCGGAGTTAGTGGGCATTGATTTAGATGATCTTGATTTTAGCAAGTATTGTGTCCGCGTCATTAGAAAAGGAAATAAAGAACAATTCGTTTATTTTAGTCAGGTTGCAATGGCTGATCTGCAAGAATACCTATCTCTTAGGACCGCTAAGTACCAAGTAGATAAGAATAATAAGGCATTATTCATTTCTGCGCCAATCGGTCCAAAAGGAAAATCACGCAGGCTTACGGCTAGATCTGTTGAGAAACTCATTGAAAAATATGCTACGGCATTTGGGAAACCATCATTATCGGTACATAAGCTGCGACATTCATTTGCTACCAGATACCATGCAGAAATCAATGATGTGCCAAAATTAAGACGCCAATTAGGCCATTCATCAATCCAAACAACAATGATTTATACTCACATTAAAAATGATGATTTAAAAATTGCCGTTGATAAGATGGATATGCCAAAAGAACAAGTCGAATAAATTAGTAATGCTGCCACTAATGGCAGCATTACTTTTTCATTTTCATCAGTTTACATAATGTTATTATGGTTACAAAAATCAATTCTGTCTCATCCACTAAGTATACTTAAGATAGTGAGACGGAATAAAATTTATAAATAAAGATCTATTGTTGAATTTATTTTGCTTAATTCCGCACAAAATTGTTTCTTGTTTTTAGGAGAAATCAAAATCGTAGTCCACTTCCCATATTGTACTTCTAAACGGTTCAATGACAATGCTGGACTTGATAACGGATTTCTCGTTTTTCTAATACTTGTTATCGTCATAATGTCAATTTTCCACCGAAACGGTCCTCCGACTACCTTTAATTGACTACCATTTATTTCATAATAAGTCCCAAACCAAATCCAACTGATAAATGCACTGGTTAATCCGCTTACAAGAACTGCAATAATGGTTTCCCCCTTCCCTTCTGGTCCGCCAGGCAGGAATAGAATAGAACCAATTAAAAAGATAACCGTCCCCCATAATATAACCCCAGTGATGATTCCTTTTTTTGAGTAAAATCTCATTGCCTTCACCACCCTGAATCAATTAATTTTAAGAAAGAAATCCCTTTTAATAGTTGTATTTACGAATTACCCATGTAAAAGTTCCCAAAACTTAAAATGCCATTTATTAGGCTTAATTTTACAACAAAATCTAGTAATTTTTATGAGTTAGTTGCAAGTTTACGAAAACAGCCTAAAAAAAAGCGCTTATGGAGCCGATGGCCCTATAAGCGCTGTCTATTATCCTGCATTTCTCTGATTACTGGTAAACTGACTATTATACAAATCAGCATAGAAACCGTCTTTTTCTAACAATTCCTGATGAGTTCCTTTTTCAATCACGCTGCCATGATTCATCACCAGGATGAGATCGGCATCACGAATCGTTGACAGCCGGTGGGCAATTACAAAACTAGTACGCCCCTTCATTAAGTGATCCATTGCCTTTTGAATCTGAACTTCGGTACGAGTATCGACACTGCTGGTCGCTTCATCAAGAATTAAGATGGCCGGATTAGCTAGAATCGCCCGCGCAATCGTTAATAATTGCTTTTGTCCTTGTGAAATATTTGAAGCTTCCTCGTTCAAAATCGTATCATAGCCTTCAGGGAGTGTGCGAATAAAATGGTCAGCATTGGCCGCGCGTGCTGCTGCCACAATTTCCTCTTCCGTTGCCCCTTCTCTTCCATAAGCAATATTATCTCGAATGGTACTATTAAAGAGCCAGGTATCTTGAAGCACCATCCCGAACAAAGATCTTAGATGCTCCCTTTTCAATTCCCGAGTATCGATTCCATCAATTAGTATTTTACCAGAATCAATTTCATAGAAACGCATTAATAAGTTTATCAGTGTTGTTTTCCCGGCACCTGTTGGTCCAACGATGGCAACCCGCTGACCTTGTTTTACAGCGATGTTCATGTCATCGATTAAAGGTTCATGTTCTTCATAACCAAAGGATACATGGTTAAACGCTACTTCCCCCTTAGGCTCAGTAATCACTTCAGCCGCAACCGCTTCTGGGACCTCTTCGGTTTCATCTAAAATTTCAAATACACGTTCCGCACTTGCAATCGTTGATTGAATGACGTTTGCAATGGATGCTGTTTGTGCAATTGGTTGAGAAAATTGCCTTGCATATTGGATAAAGGCCTGAATATCACCAATTTTAATCGCGTTTGTTGTCACTAATATACCGCCAACAACTGAGATAAGGACATAGCCAATATTATTAATAAACGACATTAATGGCATAATCATCCCAGAAACGAATTGGGCCTTCCAGCCTGATTGGTATAACTTTTCGTTGATTTCCTCGAATTGTTCAAGTGATTTTTTCTCATGACCGAATACTTTGATGACCTTATGACCCGTATACATTTCTTCGACATGCCCGTTTAGCTGGCCAAGTGATTTTTGCTGTCCTTTAAAAAACTGTTGCGACTTCTTAGCGATTTTTGCAATCGCTACACCGCTAAGTGGCAGTGTCAAGATGACAATAAGTGTCATCAAGGGACTAATCGATAGCATCATGACAATAACACCAATGATCGTAACAACTGATGTTATCAGCTGGGTTAAGCTTTGTTGCAAGGTAGTACTGATGTTATCAACATCATTGACAGCACGGCTGAGAATTTCACCATGTGTACGCGAATCAAAGTATTTTAGTGGCAGCCGGTTGAGTTTTTCCTCGACTTCTTTACGCAAATTGTAGACCGTCTTTTGCGCCACTCCCGCCATAATATACCCTTGTAAATATGCAAATATCGCACTAATAATATAAAGTCCAATTAGCATAATGATTATTTGCCCAATGTAGTCAAAATCTATTTTTGCTCCTGGAACATGCTTAAGCTTCATCATCAAACCTTCAAACAGCTTGGTTGTTGCATGTCCCATAATTTTCGGGCTGACAATCGAAAACACCGTACTGATGATGGCTGTAATTAAAACAGCAAATAGCTGTAATTTATACGGTATTAAATAGCTTAGCAGTCTTTTTAATGTTCCTTTAAAATCCTTGGCTTTTTGAACAGGCATGCCCATGCCCATTGGGCCAAATCCCCCACCGGGGCCACCTTTTCGCGCTCCTGGATTTTGTCCATGGTCTTGGTTTTTGGAATCTTTACTCATGCGATTTCCTCCTCTGACAGCTGTGACATGACAATCTCACGATAAACCGCACTCGATTCCATCAATTCCTTATGTGTGCCGATTCCGGTGATTTCTCCATTATCTAGGACAAGAATCTGATCTGCATCGATAATTGTGCTCACCCGCTGTGCCACGATTAATACAGTTGAATCGCCAGTTTCTCCTTTTAATGCGGCACGAAGCTTGGCATCTGTTTTAAAATCCAATGCAGAAAAGCTGTCATCAAATATATAAATTTCCGGCTTCCGAACGAGTGCACGGGCAATCGATAAACGCTGTTTTTGCCCCCCCGAAACATTCGTTCCCCCTTGGGCAATCATCGCATCGAACCCATCAGGCATATCGGAAATAAACTCATTTGCTTGGGCGATTTCAGCTGCATGCTTCACTTCGTCTTCAGTCGCATCCTCTTTTCCGTAGCGGATATTTTCTGCAATCGTTCCAGTAAATAGAACAGCTTGCTGTGGAACAAAACCAATCTTTTCTCTAAGCTGCTCTTGCGTCATATCACGAACATCGACACCGTCAACAAGGACCTTCCCGCTGTCCACATCATAAAAGCGCGGGATTAAATTAATGAGGGTCGATTTCCCGGAGCCGGTTCCCCCAATAATAGCCGTAACTTCACCAGGATTCATGGAAAAAGAAATATTTGAAATCGCCGGCATTTCAGCACCAGGATAGCTAAAGGTTACATTTCTAAATTCTACTTGCCCTCTTGTACCCTTTCCTGAAACAGACTTTGCCGGATTCTTAATATCTGCGACAGTCTCAATGACTTCGTTAATTCTGACGGCAGAAACAGATGCTCTTGGAATCATCACGAACATCATGGACAGCATAATGAACGAAAACATGATTTGCATCGCATATTGAATAAACGCCATCATGTCGCCGACCTGCATATGCCCATTACTGATACGAATCCCGCCAAACCAAATAATTGCAACAGTAGAAAGGTTTAGAACGATCATCATAATTGGCATCATCGCTGCCATTAGTTTATTTACCTTAATCGCTGTTTGCGTTAAATCCCAGTTTGCCGCGTCGAATCGCTTTTTCTCATGCTCCACACGATTGAACGAACGAATGACACGAATACCAGTTAAATTTTCTCTTAACACACGATTTAGATTATCCAATTTTACTTGCATCGCTTTAAAAAGCGGTATTCCTTTTTTAGCGATAATCACGATGGCAAGGACGAGAACGGGTAATGCCACTGCAAGAACTAAGGTTAATTTGGAATCCTTTGAATAAGCCATAATGATTCCGCCAATACACATCATTGGGGCCATGGCCATCATTCTTAGCATCATGACTAATACCTGCTGGATTTGGGTAATATCATTGGTCGTTCTTGTAATCAATGAAGCCGTTCCCAGTTTATCAAATTCATGTAACGAAAAATCGCCCACATGTGAAAAAACCTTGGTACGTAACAATTTACCAAACCCTGCTGCTGCTTTTGCAGAATAGAAACTGGCAGCAATCGAACAAACCATCCCGCCAGCAGCTACAAGAAGCATATACCCGCCGATTTTCCAAATGTAGTTCGTATCTCCTGTCACCACACCATTATCGACAATATCGGCCATTAACGTTGGTAAATAGAGTTCAGCCAATGATTGCAGTAGGACAAGGCCTAAAACGAAATAAATCGGTATTTGAAAGGATTTTAGAAATCTGCTTAATTTTATCAAGTTGCATCAACTCCGGTTTAGATTGTTAATGAGTAAACAATACAATATAGTTATGAACTGAATATGAACAAAATGTTTGTTCCATTTTTGAACCGATATCGCGTCCTAATCCCGTTAGCGGCCTTGTTCATTAAAATAGTGATGGACTTTGTCGAGTAAAACAGCTAACCGCTCACTGTCTTCTTCACCTAAATAATCAATTAATCCAGTAAAGGTTTTGGTAAACCGATTTTTTGCGCTCGCTGTTGCTTCCATCCCTGCTGACGTAAGTTTAATTTTTACTGCACGTCTATCATCTGGATCAATCGTACGTTCCACTAAGCCGTCCTTTTCAAGGATATTAACGATTTGGGTAACGGTCGGCGGTGTAACTTGCAAGCGTTGACTAATTTCTGAGACCTTCATCTCGTTATTTTTCTCATTTGCACCTTGTTGAATCGTTACGAGCACCTTGAATTCGCTGGGATTATATCCGCCAATCTTCTTAGCATGCCAGCCTGTTTTTCTAAATTGCATGAACGCTTTAAGCAGCTTTTGCGCTGTGGCACTTTCGATATCCGCCACTTTTATCACCTCATTTATCATATATACCCTAATATTAGGTAACTAATAGTTAGGTAACTTAATTATTTACATTGCTAAGTATATTCCTCATTCATAATCCTGTCAATTTTTTGTAAAAAAAATAAAACACAGGATTTCCTGTGTTTATGAACTGATATGGGATCCCTATACTTCTTCTTTCTTGACTTCGGCACTAATAAATTTCCATTGTCCGTTATGATAAAACCATGTTGATTCTACATAGGCAATCGTATCAGCGTTAGCGATTCCAGTTACCCTCTGAACCCCTCTTAACCCCATCCTGCCATCTTTTAATCGAACTGGTGTTAGGCTGTTATATGGATTTACCGTTAATTCTGTCGGTTCATTAAGCATAGCATTATGGTATAAACCTAGTTT
This sequence comes from Neobacillus sp. NPDC058068, assembly GCF_042885335.1. Classification (NCBI taxonomy): domain Bacteria; kingdom Bacillati; phylum Bacillota; class Bacilli; order Caryophanales; family Bacillaceae; genus Neobacillus; species Neobacillus sp. NPDC058068. The sequence continues at coordinate 356,752 of NZ_JBHVSI010000001.1, forward strand.
TGTGTAATACCTTTTACGGTCCTTTAAATCGAATAAATAGGATTTCCCTGTTTGCGTTAGTTTTATTTCTGCTTTATAGCCATTTAAAAATTTCGCATCCATTTCCAGCGGATCTGGTACAGATAGATCGGAGTACTCAAAATCTTTTAAGGAATATAAATAGGTAGCCACTATGCCGCCACTGCCGCCAGTCAATACTGTTGCGAATATATCCTTCACCATATCGTGGTTTAAGTCGACAAGCTCGAGAGCTGCCTTAGAACCGCTTTCTAGTGGGAATGTATAGGTCTTCGAATTAGAAGCCTTTACCTCTATGAAAATCTCTTTCAAAAAAGAAGTTTCATTCTGATATGGAATTCCCTTTAACAAAATGACATCTACTTTTCCATCACCTGTAATATCTGCTTCCTGTTTTGAAATAGTGACCACTTTTTGTTTTTCCTCAATTGCATATACTCCGGTAATTGCCGTTAAAGAAATTAGAAAGAACGATGTAATCACCAGCAGTATCTCTTTTTTCATCCTTTTCCCCTCCATCCTCACGTAGTAGTAGTATGTCCAATTATGGGGAAAAAATGAAACAGGACCCTCTAATATTTAGAGGATCCTGCAAAAAAACTATTCACTTGGAATATCAGCTGCTTTCTCTTTCCACATGGCAGTAACCTTACCATTATCGCCCTCATCAAGGATAAACGATCCGTTTGAGTAGCGGTCACTAAAGTGAATCTCCGCCGTTTTAAGGACTTCTATATAGCCTTTATCTGTCTGAATATATAAAACATCCTCATCTGCGGCGATAACAAAGCCCGTGATTCGATGCGGGTTAGCCTTGAGTTCCCTTAAGATAACAACACCACGCTTCGCACGGGTTGCTTTTTCAAACTCTTTTAATTTCATTCGTTTCACAGCACCACGCTGCGTAGCGATAACAATCGTTTCGTTTTTATCGAGAGTAAGAATTTTACCGCCGACAACAAAGTCGCTGTCTTTTAAGTTAATTCCTTTTACTCCTGCAGCACGAACACCAACAATACTTATTTCTTCCTCATGGAACCAGAGGGAATAACCAAAGTGGGTAATTAAGAAAACTTCCTTTGTCCCGTCTGTTAGATGGACATCAATAACTTGATCATCATCCTTTAGATTGATGCCGACTAGCGGTTTGGAATAACGCTGTGCTTTATATGCTTTTAGCTCCGTTTTCTTGACCATCCCATTTTTCGTAACAAAAACGATGAAGGCTTCCGTTTCAAAGTCCTTTACTGGTATGGCTTGGATAATTTCCTCATCTCGTTCAATCGGAATGATGTTTGCGACATGCTGTCCAAGGTCCTTCCAGCGGATATCAGGGAGCTCATGAACAGGGCAGTACAAGTAATTCCCTTTATTCGTAAATAGAAGCAGAACATCCTGGGTATTCATATCGAGCTGTGCAAGCAAACGATCGGAATCCTTCATCGCAGGGTCCTGCCCATTTGAAGCAGCATAGGAACGCCCGCTTGTCCGTTTTACATAACCATGTTTGGTTACTGTGACAATTACATCTTCACTTGGAACCGTAACCTCAAGATTAATTTTCAACTCTTCAATCTCTGCTTCAATCTTGGAGCGGCGCTCATCAGCAAAGCGTTTTTTCACTTCTTTAAGATCCTTTTTGATGACAGAGAGCAGCTTTTTTTCACTTTCTAAAATACTGGTCAGTTCTTCGATTTTCTTCGCTAATTCATCTGATTCCTGTCTTAATGCGGTAATATCAGTGTTTGTTAAGCGGTAAAGCTGTAAGGAAACAATTGCTTCCGCCTGCAGTTCTGTAAACGCAAATTTCGCGATTAAATTGTCCTTTGCATCACGTTTATCCTTCGATGCCCGGATGGTCGCAATAACTTCATCGAGGATGGATAATGCTTTCATTAATCCTTCAACAATATGCTGGCGTTCCTTTGCTTTGTTTAGCTCGAACTCCGATCTTTTCGTGACAACATCCTTTTGATGCTCAATATAAGCATCTAATAATTCACGCAGGCCCATTAAGGTTGGACGCTTCTTATGAATGGCCACCATATTAAAATTATAGGTAACTTGGAGGTCGCTATTTTTATATAGATAATTTAAGACACCTGCAGCATCGGCATCCTTTTTTAATTCAATAACGATTCGAAGGCCAGTCCGGTCCGTTTCATCGCGTACCTCTGATATTCCCTCGACTTTACGATCAAGGCGGAACTCATCAATTTTTTTCACAAGATTCGCCTTATTGATTTCATAGGGAATTTCAGTCACAACAATTTGCTGTCTACCACCGCGAACCTCTTCAATATCGGCCTTACTGCGAACGATGATTTTGCCTTTACCAGTTTCATAGGCCTTCTTAATGCCGTCAATTCCTTGAATAATCCCGCCTGTCGGGAAATCCGGTCCTTTGACAATCGTCATCAATTCATCAACAGAAACATCCGGCTTGTCCATTCTCATGATGACACCATCGATAATTTCACCAAGATGGTGCGGCGGAATATCGGTGGCATAACCAGCTGAAATTCCAGTTGAGCCATTGACGAGTAAATTTGGGAACATCGCTGGTAAGACAGTTGGTTCCTTCGCCGTATCATCAAAGTTTGGAATAAACTCAACCGTTTGTTTTTCGATATCGCGTAATAGCTCTGCCGAAATCGCAGATAGCCTTGCTTCTGTATAACGCATTGCTGCAGGCGGATCGCCATCAACGCTACCGTTGTTACCGTGCATCTGTACAAGAACATTTCTGACTTTCCAATCCTGACTCATCCGTACCATTGCTTCATAAACGGAAGAATCACCATGCGGATGGTAGTTACCGATAACATTACCAACCGTTTTCGCTGATTTACGAAAACCTTTATCAAAGGTATTGCCTTCCACATGCATCGCAAAGAGAATTCTTCGTTGTACCGGTTTTAAACCGTCTCTGGCATCTGGCAGGGCACGTTCCTGAATAATGTACTTACTATATCTGCCAAAACGGTCACCAATTACATCTTCTAGAGGTAAGTCACGGAATTTTTCGTTTGCACTCATCCTTCAGCACCCTCCTCAGAGACCGTAATATTTTCATTTTCTAAAATTGTGTCGGCCTCATCTAGACTAAAAGCGACATTACTTTCAATCCATTTACGGCGCGGTTCAACCTTATCGCCCATTAAGGTGGTGACCCGGCGTTCTGCTCTTGCAAGATCATCAATTTTCACGCGAATTAATGTCCGGGTTTCTGGATCCATGGTTGTTTCCCATAGCTGGTCGGCATTCATTTCACCAAGACCTTTATAGCGTTGAATAATATAGCCTCGTCCTACTTTTCGCATTGCTCCCTGGAGCTCATCGTCATTCCAGGCGTACTCAATTTTTTCATTCTTCCCTGTCCCTTTGCTTACCTTGTAAAGCGGCGGGAGGGCAATAAACACTTTTCCTGCCTCTAAAAGCGGCTTCATGTACCGATAAAAGAAGGTTAGCAATAAAACTTGAATATGTGCTCCATCCGTATCGGCATCCGTCATAATGACGACTTTATCGTAATTGATATCGGCAACATTAAAATCCGTTCCGACTCCTCCGCCGATTGCATGGATAATCGTATTGATTTCCTCATTTTTAAAAATATCTGCCAGTTTCGCTTTTTCCGTATTAATTACCTTACCTCTAAGGGGTAATACAGCCTGAAAGCGGCGGTCACGCCCTTGTTTCGCAGAACCGCCTGCAGAATCTCCCTCCACCAAATACAGTTCATTTTTCTGCGGGTTACGGGATTGTGCCGGTGTTAGTTTACCGGATAAGACGGCGTCCGAGCGCTTGCGTTTTTTTCCGCTTCTTGCATCTTCACGTGCTTTTCGGGCAGCCTCACGTGCTTGGTATGCTTTAATTGATTTTTTTATCAGAAGGGAACTTATATCTGGATTTTCTTCAAGAAAGTAGGAAAGATGCTCGGATACAACTGCATCTACAGCAGACCTTGCTTCACTTGTTCCCAATTTCCCTTTTGTTTGTCCTTCAAACTGGAGCAGTTCTTCCGGGATTCTGACAGAGATAATTGCTGATAACCCTTCACGAATATCTGCACCATCTAGGTTCTTGTCCTTGTCTTTTAAGAACGATACCTTGCGGGCATAATCGTTAAATACGCGGGTCATCGCGGTTTTCGAACCCGCTTCATGTGTTCCGCCATCCCGGGTACGGACATTGTTGACAAACGAAAGGATATTTTCTGAATAGCCATCGTTGAATTGAAAGGCAAAATCAACTTCAATGCCATTCTGGGCGCCTTCAAAGCTGATGACGGGATGCAGGATATCCTTTTCTTCGTTTAAATATTCAACAAAGGCTTCAATGCCATTTTCGTAATGAAACATTTCATGTAAGTCATTTCTGTCATCGATAATTTCAATTTTTAATCCTTTTAACAAGAAGGCCGACTCTCGTAACCTCTCACATAAGGTTTCAAAATTATAAGTAGTTGTCAAAAAAATCGTTGGATCTGGCTTAAAGTGAATCGTCGTTCCTGTTTGATTGGTTTTGCCGATTTTCTCAAGTGTCGTTACCGGCTTGCCGCCATTTTCAAATCGCTGTTCATAGACAAATCCGTCCCTTTTGATGGTGACGATTAACCATTCTGATAACGCATTAACGACAGAAGCACCAACACCATGCAGACCGCCGCTTGTTTTATAACCGCCCTGGCCAAATTTACCGCCAGCATGAAGCACGGTTAAAATGACCTCAGGTGTTGGTTTGCCCATTTTATGCATACCTGTAGGCATTCCGCGTCCTTTATCAATAACGCTAATGGAATTATCCTTATAAATTCTGACAATAATGTGATCGCCAAATCCACCGAGCGCTTCATCGACTGAATTGTCGACAATCTCATAAACGAGATGATGAAGACCGCGTGAATCGGTGCTGCCAATATACATTCCCGGGCGCTTTCTAACCGCCTCAAGACCTTCTAGTACCTGTATGGCATCATCATTATAATCAAAAGCCTGCTGAATCCTTGCCACTAAAATACCCCTTTCATACCCTACAAAAAGAAACACTTTTCTAATTGCTTTAATTGCTAATTAATAAATGATTCGTAAATAGAATGAATTATCCTTTTTAATAAAAGGAACTAATGTTTGCCACTTTCATTTTATCACATCTACTCGCGGCGTCTATGCTTTATTGTAGCGATTTATTTTGATTTGGCAAATACGAAATTTAAAACAACCCCATTTTGTAACACTTTGTTGGTGTTTTTTAAGCGAAAAAAAAAGAAAAAACTGCCAACTATTTAGCAGTTTTTCCTAAAAATAGACTTTATCTTGTTAAGGAATGCTCGACCTTTATACAGCGGTCCATAACGACCGTATATCCTTTTTCCTTTAAGAACTCGTAAGCGGCTTCATTGGCGAGACCCAGCTGGGCCCAAAAGACGTCTGCATCGATCTCGTCAAATTCCTTCGCTACATCAAACAACTGTTCAGAACGGCGGAAAACGTTGACAATGTCCACGTGGCCTTCAATATCCTTTAAGGCAGCAACAGCTTTTACACCAAGTACTTCATCGATGGTTGGGTTTACAGGAATAATTTCATAGCCTGCCTTCTGCATGACTGCGGAAACTTGATAGGAAGTGCGCTCCGGATTATTACTTAAACCAACGACTGCAATTCTTTTTGCCTTTTTTAAAATAGTGCCAAGTTCTGCGCGGCTTGGATTTTCAATTGTCATAGTAATCACTCCTAAGGTTGTTTTCTTAATTTTACCTTTTTTCGATAAAAAAAGATAATAAATGGATTTAAACCGTTAGAAGTTCTTGTTCAATCGCTGCGGAAACCTTCGGCACTGATAGACAGAAGCGTGTGCCTTCACCTGTATTTTCTACCGTGACACTACCATTCATATTCTCGAGAATCATCTTCGTCATATAAAGCCCAAGACCCGATCCTTGCGGCCTTGTGGTAAAATAGGGGTCGAAAACCTTCTTTAACAGTGTTGGCTCAATTCCACCTGCATTATCAATGAACTCCGATTTAATAAATTGCCCGCTTTCGCCAATTTTTATCACTAATTTCCGATGGCTAATACCTTTTTGGACAAACGCGTCTCGGGCATTTGTTAGGATATTTAACACCACCTGGCTATATTCATTCGGATAGCCATAAGCCATTTGTTGTCCTCTGTATTCAAATTCCACTTGAATTCCATGATTTTTCAGGCTTATAGAAAAAATCGACAAAGCCTCTTCAATCGAATCTCCGACCGAAAAAAACGATTTTTCCTTATTCGGTTTATAGAACTTCCGGAAATCATTGATCGTCCGAGCCATATGTTTAATCTGTTGCATGCTTTCCCTTGTGAACCGGTCAATGTATTGATTGTCAATTTCGCCAAACTCAAGTGCCTCTCTTACGTCATGAATCATTAGAGATAAATTGTTTAACGGTTGACGCCATTGGTGCCCAATACTCGCAACCATTCCTCCCATTGCAGCTAGTCTGGATTGCTCAATCAAAATCGTGTCTTTCTGCTTATTCTTTACCACCTCTTCCTGGAGTCGTTTTTCTAAATAGCGATTTTGCTGCAAAATTAACTCATACTTTTTCGCTAAATCTTGATCGTTCTTTTTACCTTCCGATTGCTCTTTCAAAAGGCTCACCCCCTAAAATAGATTGAAAAATTATTAGATAAACCGAACATGGGTTGTATTCGCACGGCCGTTTTTTTGTTATGAATTTGATTTTAACTAAATTATAGGGGCTTTATATATGGCTTTCAACGAGTTAACAAATGGTTTGAAAATTCTCCATATTTTCGTAATAAAATTGATGATTTTTGTTCTCAGAATTGACAGATTAAAAAAAGGAATAGAAAAAGGACCGCTAATCCGGTCCTTTTTCTATTCCTTTTATTTTTGTGTTAAGGCCTTGGCTGCCTTTAAATCCAAGGCCGTCCAGGCTGTTTGGTCGCCAAAAAATCTTGACCATGTCCCAACACCAGCTAATTCATATTTTACAGCTAAAGCCGCTCGTTTTTGCAAGGATGATTCATCTTCAAGCCAAATTTTATATGTGGCGTTTTCGGCCTGATCATCATATTCAGCATAGTTTTGACCGCTAGCTTCATCATAGGATGGCTTCAGACCTTTTTCGGTAAGCCATGTCTTCACTTGATCCATTGCCAGAGCCTTTGCCGTTACTTCCGTTGAGCCATCCGCATTCGTTTGTTCCTTCCATAGCCTTGCATATAAGGGAACTCCAAGGACGAGCCTTTCATTGGAAACCTCTGACAACAGATTTTGAAGGTTTCGTTCGACCCATGGCAGACTTGCCACGCTTCCAGCCCCAGACGATGCCCCCGTATGTTCATCATAAGCCATAACAATCAAATAATCGACTATTTGGGCAAGTTTCGGTCTTTCATAGAAGGATGACCAGTTGTTGTTATCGCCTGCAGAAAAAGTGATATCCATTGATACAACAAGCCCTGCATCATGCAGGTATGGTGCCGCCTCTCTCATGAACTGCGTGACAAATGGTCCATCCTCTTGATTTACGTTTTCAATATCAAAGTTGATTCCCTGCAGCTGATACATCTGACTAAAATGGAGCAATTGCCGGATGATGGTTTGCCGGGTTTCAAAGTCTTTTAATGCTTCATGAGTGAGTTTGGGATCAAATGCGTTTGAAAACACACCCCATACTTGATAACCCTTTGCCTGTGCCCATTTACTAAAATCCAGGGAAGCTAGATTCTTGATTGAACCATCGCTGCCTGCAAGCGAAAACCACGTTGGCGAGATAACATTTACACCTGTCATATTAGCTATTTTAGTAGTGTCAGGGTTTTTTGTGTAAACCGCTTCCCATGTTAATTGAATCGGGCCATCTAACTTGGGCATTTGAAACGTTTTGCTTTCACGGCTAATGTTGATTTTAACGGTGTCTTGCTTAGAAACATAGTCTTTTTTGAGATAGCCGCTTATGCCATTTGCTTTCCTGACTAGGTAAAAGTCCTCTTTCGCGCCTTCGATCGTGACAAGTTCACTTTTTGTCATTTCGGCCGTATATGGGGAGCGCCAAGTTGGTTCAGTACGCAATCTAAGCTTTTCTTTATTGACATCCTTATCTATTAATCTGCCATTCTCGTATTGTTCCCCATCTTTTTGAATCCAAATGGCCTTACTCTCAGGCAATTTCCTATACTGGATTGGATAGAAGGGGAGAATCGGGTCGAGTGCAATGAAAATTTCTCCATTCTTAGTGATGATCGGTGAAAGCTGTAAGTCGACCGTCTTTTCATTCACAAAATAGGTTAGTGAATCTGTTGGCATTTGTACAACTTTATCTTTGGTTGTAATGATAACCGATTTTGACTTTTCATCATAAATGATGCTATCATCGATGTTTTCCTGCATGAATGTTAATGGAACAAACAGGGTATCTCCTTCTATTAAGGCATTCCCTTTCTGAAGCCCTGAATAAAGAATCGGATTTTCACCTTGAAAATATACTTTTTTATCTGTTGATGCAAACGGATATAATAACAGGAATATGGAGGAAAGAATAAGCAAACAAGCACCTATTAATCCTCCTATAATCCACTTCGTTGCCACTTTTTTATTTTTATGATAGATAACTCTTGCCATGGTTCTCTTTCCCCCTTATTTCCTTATCGTAAAGTATCCGCTTGGAAATGAGAAGGGATTTTTACAATTCCGTAATAATTTATCAATTCCTCGGTAATTTCCTTTATGGATATTAATTAATCCATTGGTGTTTTTGCGCAATTACATGGTAAAATATAAGCACTGTATCTTTTATTGAAGGGGAAATCATTAATGATTCAAATTATTTTAGTATTAATCCTTGCCTATTTACTAGGTTCCATCCCATCCGGATTAATCATTGGAAAAGTTTTTTATAAAACGGATATCCGTGAACATGGGAGCGGTAATTTAGGGGGAACAAACACATTTCGAACACTTGGAGTAAAAGCGGGATTAGCTGTCACTCTCGCCGATATACTAAAAGGTACGCTAGCAGCATCTTTACCTGTGCTTTTTCATCTGGATCTCAATCCATTAATTGCCGGGGCTTTTGCTGTTGTGGGACATACCTATCCCATTTTTGCCGGGTTTCGCGGCGGTAAAGCAGTTGCCACTTCAGGCGGGGTCCTGTTATTCTGTGCACCGCTTATGTTTATTGCTGTCCTGGTCGTCTTTTTTATCAGTCTATACATAACTAAATATGTTTCCTTATCCTCGATGCTTGCAGGTGTTTGTGGAGTCATTTATGGGCTTGTTCTTTGGAATATCCCCCTGCTAATCGCTGTTGCCCTTTTAACTTTATTTGTTATCTATCGACACCGAGCTAATATTAAAAGAATCATCAATAAGACAGAGCCAAAAATCAAATGGTTATGATTTAAGGAGCTAATATGAAAAAGAAGATCCTTTTTCCATCGGTTATCATTATCATCGGATGCATTGCTGTTGCTTTTGTCCTCTTTATTCAGCAACAGCAAGAACCTCCCGCAGACGAAAAGCATTTTCCTGTGAAAAATCATCAGCCGAGATCTTCATCAAATGAGAATCGGAGCCTGACCGAAAAAATAACCCTTGGTGGCATTGGTGATATTCTTATTCATACCCCCGTCTATCAAGATGCCTTCAACGGAGCCACATATGATTTCGACCCGATGTTTGATCAGGTGAAACCTTTATTAGAAAAGCCAGACTTTCTCACAGCCAATCAAGAGAGTATGTTAGGGGGTCTGGAGCTGGGTCTATCCGGTTATCCAAGGTTCAATAGTCCGCACGAAGTGGCAAATGCACTTGTCGATACAGGTGTCGACATGGTTTCGACCGCCAATAATCATACCTTAGATCAAGGCGAAAAAGGAATTCAGTCGGAATCAGCTTATTTAGATAGTATTGGTTTACCACATGTGGGGAGTTTTATTGATGAAAAAGATCGCCAAAAATTAAGGATCGTTACTAAAAACGGGATCAAGCTTGCCTTTCTTGCCTACACATACGGAACGAACGGAATACCCGTTCCCAAAGGAAAGGATTATCTTGTTAACCTGATTGACCGCGAAGTAATGAAGGAAGAAATCCATCGCGCCAAAAATGTTGCAGATGTGGTCGTTATAAGCATCCATTGGGGAAATGAGTACCAGCGAATCCCGACAAATGATCAAAAGGAGTTAGCTGCCTTTCTGGCAAATGAGGGCGTCGACGTCATTTTTGGCTCCCATCCACATGTTTTGCAGCCGATGGAATGGATTAATACCAGCGATGGCCGAAAAACGTTTGTCATTTATTCGTTAGGAAACTTTATATCAGCACAGTATAATGATTATAAAGATATTGGCGGATTAGCGACAATTGACATCACCAAACACGTGCAAGAAAAAGGCAATTCGATTGAACTTTCGAACCCTGTCTTTTATCCAACCTACGTTACAAGTCAAAAATATCATCATTTTAAGGTTGTTCCTTTAGAACAAGCGGGTTCGTACGGTCTTCCGAACGCGGATGCGAAATACAAGGAAATCCAGCAGCATATGGTCCAATGGTTACGATAGAAAAGCGAAAACAATCTCAAGGTCGAAAATTTATCTCATTAGAAAGGAGTTCATCCAAATGAACATTCAGATAACAAGTGATGCAGCAGCATGGTATAAGGAGGAACTCAGTCTTACCGATGGAGGCTTTGTTCGGTTCTATGCTAGGTACGGCGGATGCAGTACGGTTCAAAGTGGCTTTTCACTCGGTATTTCTACTGAACAGCCCGAAGATATTGGGGCTAAATCCATTTTAGCAGGTATTACTTTTTATATTGAAGAAAGAGATTTATGGTACTTTGATAACCACGATTTACTGATTGAATACCATGCAGACTATGATGAACCTGTTTTTCACTATCAAAAAGAAGAATAAGGAACAGGCACACTTGAAATTTTCCATGGTGTGCCTGTTTTGTTTATATCTATTTTTTCTTAACATCCTCATATTTTAAGTACCACTCAGGAAAGGTCTTTTTAAAAGAAGTTGGTCTAAAATTATCTTTTTTGACTATAATGTGGGTGGATGTCCCCACAGCGCACTCTTCTTCATTCCCGTTCATAATCGCGTAGCCGTAAATGGTTTTAATGCCATCATTTAATTCCACCCATGTCTTTACAAATGCTTGATCTCCATATCGTAACGGTTTTTTATAGGTAATTTGAATATCATAAACAGGGGCATAATAACCGGCTTCCTCCATCGCCAAATAACTATATCCGAGGTCTTCAATAAACCCGGTACGGCCTAGCTCAAAAAATTTCAAATAATTGGCATGGTAAATGACACCCATCATATCGGTATCAGCATAGTAAAGCTGAATCTCTCTAGTTGAAACAAAATAATTATCCACGTGCAAAGATCCTTTCCTATTTACATTTTATTTAATGCTGTTTTGACATCTTCTACATCTAGGAACATTGAACTTTCAAATAGATGTTCGTCTCCCTCGACTGCCATTAATCTAGAGGCTTGAGCTTGTATCATTTCGTCTACTAAATTTGTCGCAAAGCGTCCATTCCCCTTAAAGACGGTTTCTTCTAATGTTTGCCGCAGCAAATTCCCCGCATCCTCTGTAATTTGGTATTGATAGCTTTCAGCATAAGAGGTCATGATTTCCAGAAGTTCTACCGCTGAATAATCAGGAAAGTGGAAGAACTTTTTAAACCTTGAGCGCAGGCCCGGGTTGCTCTCAAGAAGCTGATTCATTTCATTAGGATAACCCGCCAATATCACAACTAAATTTTCATTATGCTTCGTCATTTCATCGACTAGTGTATCAATGACCTCTTTGCCGAAATCACCAGCTGAATTCGAAAGGAGGGAATAAGCCTCATCAATAAATAACACGCCGCCAAGGGATTCCTTGATCTTCTTCTTTGTTTTCCCAGTTGTTTGACCGACATATCCCGCGACAAAATCTGCTCGGCTCGCTACAATGAGATGTCCTCTTTTTAAAATTCCGCATTCTTTTAAAAACGCTGCATAGATTTTCGCCACTGTCGTTTTTCCTGTACCGGGGTTTCCCGTAAAGACTGAATGAAGCTGGATAGGTACCGCCGGCAACCCATTTTTCCTTCGAAATTGCTGCATTTTTACAAACGAAATAAGTGACTTCAATTCTCCTTTTAAAGGTTCAAGCCCAATTAAACGTTCGAGCTGTTCAGTCGGTGATTCGGGTGCTTCGTCTTTTTCCAATCGAAAGTCTTCTGGATTAAGAAACATATATTCGAGAATGTCCGCTTCTTTTTCCCGGTTGTCTGCCCCTTTCTTAAAAATGGCATCCAACACGATATTGCGAACAGTTCTTGCATTGCCAAAGGAATCATCTACCCGCTCCTGATCAAGCCGGTGGCCAATTTCAATTTTGGATTCCTCAGTGATAAAGTAATCATTATCGGCAGCAGCAGCTTCCGCAATTAGGGTAAGCTCTTCATTCGAATAATCAGGTAAATGAATAAAATTAGACTGTGGGAAACGACTTCTGAGACCGGGATTTGCATCCAAAAAGGAGCGCATTTCATCAGGATAACCAGCTAGAATGACAGCAAACTTCCCCTCATGCTCATGTCCTGTCATCAATGAAACAAGCGTATCAATTGCTGCCTGCCCATAATCATTTCCTGTTTGCCCAACACGTTTTAAACTATAGGCTTCATCAATAAATAAAACGCCGCCAATCGAGCGTTCTACTACAGCCCTTACATTTTCTTCTGTTTGGCCAACAAACGAGCCTACCAATTGAGAACGGTCTGTTTCGATTACTTCCGCACGGGGCAGAACTCCGAGCTCATGATAAATTTTTGCAAGCAAGCGTGCCAGCGTTGTTTTTCCTGTACCTGGATTCCCTGTTAAAATCATATTCAAACTTAGCTCATCCTTCACTTGAAAGCCAAGTTCCTTCCGCTGTTTTTGGTACTTTAGAAATCGGTAAAAATCATTAACCCTCTTTTTAACCGAAGCCATGCCAATCATATTATTTAATTGCTCTAGAGCATTTTCTGGCGCTGCGATTATGTCCGCTGCATCAACAAATAGCTGCTGCCATTTCTGCTTGATTTCTTCCACGCGAGAAAGATGCAATTTTAACTCATCATAAAAGGTGGATGTGTGAAAGACACCGGTAATCGATTGATCGTATTCTTCTGCCGCTTTCAGCAAGCTGCTTGTTTCCTCGTTTGCTGCAGCAAGCAAATCATGAAGTTGGTGATACGTTAGATAAGCATCTTGATTGGCAAGCTTTACAGCCAAATCTAGATCATCTTGTAGCTTTTGTAGCTGTGCATCCACTCCTGTTAAAAAGCTTTGACATATTTCTATGTACTGCTCTGCAGTCTTCTTCTTTGCCGTGCGATTATCCGTTTCCCTTATCGGTGGGAAAGAAAGTGGGTCGAGCAAGTCATTTAACTTCTTCCAATCAGACCGAATCATAAATTCTTTCGCCCGTTGGTTCTCAGGATCTAGCTTTATTGCCTTATCGAGCCAAACAAATGCCAATGAGTCTTCGGAATTTCGTCCAAGTCTTGAGAGCGCCGCAAGTGTTAACAACTTCGATGATGTAACGGGATTGGACTCATGACTGATCGCGGCAACTAACTGGCTTTGACTGCGAATAAACCCTGTTTCGTTAAGCTCCCGTTCCCACTGCACAATTTGCTCGCTGGATAATAAAAGCTGTTTATCTTGTTGTTCCAAATTCATCACTTCTTTTTTAAAAATCTCCTTATTATCTTATCACACCCATATTCTAATCACTAAATAAAGAGATTAGAAATTGGAAAAGGACCTGAATTATAGCTCAGGTCCTTTTTGAAATACGTAATATATTTATGTCTCATCCTGAATTTCTGCTTTAAACGATTCAATGCTTTCCCGTCTGCGATGATTCTTTTCTTCAATTTGCTGGCGCTGCTGTTCACTATCGGTAAATTCTAGAGATTGTTCCGCTTTTGCAATGTTTTCCGTGGTATCATCAATCATCGACTGAAGCTTTTCAGCATTATCACTGCGATCGTCCGGTTTGGGTTTGTTATCAAAAGCCATGGGTCCAATTCCTCCATAATAGTTTATTTGGTACAAATATAGTTTGTTACCGGATGAAAAAAATATCACATGAATAGCGAAATTTTCACGATAAAGAAAACTTTGCGATTGGCGCTTCATGAGGTGTAGTTGCAACTTATGCCTAATTGGAAAGTTTACTTTCCTATCGGACAAAAAAGACCTGCTGGCTAGTGCCATGTAGGTCTTGTATCAATAAATTATTCACCTTTGGTTTGCATCACTTGGGCATGCTTTCCAGACGTATCTTGCATCTTTTTCCCTTTATTGCCGCCAAACCCTCGAGGTTGTGTTCCAATGTGATCTGGTTTAAAACGTTTTGTTTTATAACCTGTTTCATTACTCATCTCATGATCCCTCCTTATTTACATTTTGTCCATAAGGATGAAAAACCATGATTGGAAAACTTTGTATTACTCGGCTTTGCCAAGGCGTTTTTGTTCTAAGCGCTGTTCAATTTTTTCCATCGCAGCACGATCTTTTAACAATTGTGATTTATTTTCTAATACTAGTTCTGCAAAGGATTGTTTTCTTGGTTTTCTCATGGGTATCACCTTCCTTATTAACTATTGTAACAGTTATTATGCCCGGAAACGGTTGCAATTATTACAACTTTTCGAAAATTATATCGATTATTTCAAATAAAAAAGACATTGGCGTTTAACCAACGTCTCAGTTTAATTTTTTTGTATATTCTTCCATGATATTCAGTTTCATGGTTCCTGGATATTTATTCTGAATGATTCCCTTGCTGTCGATAAAATAGGTAGTCGGGATCGCCATAATCTGATAGGTTTCATTTACTTTGTCATCTGTATCAAGAAGGATTGGAAAGGTAATTTTATTTTCGTCAACAAACCCTTTTACATCCAATTGTGGATCTATGTTAACGGCTAAAATTACGATATCGTCTCCGATTTGCTTAGAGAATTGTTCCATTTCCGGCATTTCTGCTTTACATGGCCCGCACCAAGTAGCCCAAAAGTTAAGCATAACTTTTTTTCCTTTTAAATTGGAGAGTTTAACCGTTTCCCCCGTCAATGTTTTTAGCTCAAAATCAGGGGCCTTTACTCCAATACCAAGGGTTTCTTTAGTTGAAGCTGTTTGACTAGCCGTTTCTGTTTCGGGTTTCTCTGTCCGTTTATCCATTGCCTGCACAATCGCAACTGTCAATAATGTAATTAAAAGAACAGCAGCAATTACTTTTTTTATCATCCCCGAAAACCTCCTTTAATTCTGTATCCGCAATATCGATTTTACACTATTAACTTAGGTGAATCGAAGCTTTTCTATGCCAAATCTGTGACAATTTTAGAAAATCGCATGTGCCAGCTTAGCGGGGGATGGACTGTAGCGCAAGCGTTCGTTTTTCAAAATAGTTTTTTCAATTCTTCTAGAACATTTTTGGTGACCTTATCGACGATCAGGTTCATATCTTGTTCCGATAAGGATTGTTCGAATGGAGGGGAAATTTTCTTGGCATGGATACCTTCAGCCGTTTCGGCCCCACATGGCGATTTACTGTTAATCCCCATTTTCGTTTTCAGCTCAACAAGTGTTTGAACGTGTTTTTTCGATAGTTCACGATCGCCATTTATTTGTTTGGCAATCCAATTAATTTTTGCAGTGAATTCTAATGATTCCATTAAATAATAGGCATGCTCTAAGTCTTTTCCCCATGTTAAAGCACCATGATTTTCTAATAACACGCCTTGATGGTGATGAACAAACTTTTGGACGGCATCTGGTATTTCATTTGTCGACGGGGTCCCATATTCCGCAACAGGGATCGTTCCAAGATAGACAACTGATTCCGGCATGATCGCTTGATCTAAAGGGATTCCAGCAATAGCAAATGCCGTTGCATATGGCGGGTGAACATGAACAACAGCTTGTATATCCGGACGTTCTCGGTAAACGCTCAGATGCATTTTCATTTCTGATGTCGGCCGGTACGGAGGAGTCCCTTCAAGCACATTCCCATGTCCATCCACCTTTACTATCATCTCAGGAGCCAAAAAGCCCTTACTTACACCCGTTGGCGTAATCAGGAATTCATTGTCGCTAAGCCGGATGGAAATGTTGCCATCGTTTGCAGCAACAAATCCCTTTTCATATATCCTTTTTCCAATGTCACAAATTTGTTTTTTATATTTTATTTCTGTTATCATAAGCACCCCTGCTTTCCATTCCTACACTTGAAAAAGTCTTGGCAGCTCTTCTTGATAATTTCCTGTTAGTATGCCCTTTTCCGTAATAATAGCCGTAACCAGCTCATGTGGTGTTACATCAAATGCTGGATTAAATACCTTTACGCCTTCAGGAGCGGTTCTTTTTCCAAAACCCTCGGTAATTTCTGCCGCCTCACGTTCCTCAATCGGAATATCGGCACCTGTTTTGGTTTCCAAATCAATCGTTGAAATGGGCGCTGCCACATAAAAAGGAATTTGATGGGCTTTTGCGAGTAAAGCGACACCATACGTTCCGATTTTATTGGCGACATCCCCATTTGCTGCTACTCGGTCACAACCGACAATGACAGCTTGGACCCATCCCTTTTGCATCACCATTGCGGCCATATTATCGGTAATCAGCGTGACATCAATCCCTGCCTGCATCAGCTCCCAAGCTGTTAAGCGTGCACCTTGCAACAGCGGTCTTGTTTCATCGGCAAATACTTTAATATCCCAGCCCTTTTCTTTCGCTAAATATAATGGAGCAAGTGCCGTTCCATATCTCGCAGTTGCGATGCCGCCCGCATTACAGTGGGTTAGAATTCCCATCCTGTCTTGCAATAGGGTCAAGGCATGCTCGCCAATGGTCCGGCAAACTTCTTCATCTTCTTTTCTTATTAAATGGGCTTCGTCTTCTAGTGCTTGCTTAATTTTTGCGATTGGTCGCTCCTGTTCCTTTTGCGCCCGCTCATCCATCCGTTTTAATGCCCAAAATAAATTAACGGCGGTCGGCCTTGACGAGCCCAGATAGTCCGCTTGTTTTTTAAAAAAGGCATAAAAATCCGCAAAGGAAGTTTCCGGTGCATTCTTCATCCCGACTACTAATCCATAGGCAGCAGCAATCCCAATTGCCGGAGCACCGCGCACTTTTAATTGTTTAATTGCATCCCATGCATCTTCAATTTTCGTGATTTCAAGAAATTCTGTTACGTTAGGGATTTTGGTTTGATCTAATATTTTTAATACACCGTTTTCATAGGAAACGGATTGTAAAAAAGTGTTTTCCAACTTAAACATCTCCTCGTCTATATGTACATATGTAATTTTAACAATATCCACGGCATATGCAAAACTTTTCATTTTTGAAAAGCTGGAATTACTATTCTTAATGCAATTGTCGGAAAATTTGTTAAAATAGAAGTAGGATATGGGAGGGTGATTCATTTGAAGATACTTGTTTTAGGTGGCAGCCGTTTTTTAGGTAGAAGGTTTGTGAAAGAAGCATTGGCTCAAAATCATGAAGTGACGATTTTTAATCGCGGTTTTCAAAATGCCGGCCTAAATGACGTTGAAATTATTACCGGAAATCGTTTTGGCAACTTAAAGGAGCTTAAGAACCGCAACTGGGATGTAGTATTAGACACGAGCGGCTTTATTCCCTATACGGTTCAAAATTCGACTGAATTTTTGAAAGACCGAGTAAATCATTATACATTTATTTCAAGCATTTCCGTTTATAAAGACTGGATCCCTGAAAATTTGGGTGAAAACTACCCCGTTTTAGAAATGACGCTTGACGAAGCAAATGAGCTTTCAAAGGATGCGAAAGGTCCAATTTATGATCATTATGGGCATTTCAAGGCTTTATGTGAACGGATTGCCGAAAAAAATATGCCTGGCCGGGTGTTGAATGTCAGAGCTGGTCAATTAATGGGCCCGAACGATTATACGGACCGTGTTCCCTATTGGTTAAATAGAGTTGCAAAAGGCGGTAAAGTGTTAGTCCCTGGTAAACCAAGCCGCCGGGTACAGGTGATTGATAATAAAGACTTATCTGTTTGGATGCTGCAGTTGATGGGTAGCCGTTCAACAGGTACCTATAACGCCACTGGACCTAATTATCCGCTAACGATGAAAGAGTTCCTCGATGCTTGTATTAACGTGACCGGTTCAAATGCTGAATTGGATTGGGCGGATGAAAAGTTCCTGCTTGATCAAGGCGTGGCACCATGGACCGAGATGCCACTCTGGGTTCCTGAAGATGCACCATTATCACCGGAGCTAGAGCAGCCTTGGCGGGGTGCCTTTTCGATAAATATCGATAAGGCAGTTCAAAGTGGGCTTAGTTTTAGGTCGCTTACTGAAAGCTTGTTGGAAATTTATGAATGGGAAAAAACTCGTCACCTGTCCGAAGATGAGTGGAAATCGGGTATGCGTTCGGAAAAAGAGAAAGAGCTGCTTCAATTATGGAGTCAAAACTTATAAGAAAGCTATTCGTAAATAAAACAGGGCAATTCGCAAATAAACCAGGTGAATCCGCAAATAAATTCAAAAAATGCCTGATAGCGAACGAAAGAGAGCGGGAATTCCTGCTCTCTTTCACGATTTACCCCTTTAAATTTCGTTTTTGTTTAAGAAGTTCGTTAAATTCTGCGTCTAATTGATGATATTTTGGATCTTTTTGATTAATTAATGATAATTCACCTAAGATTAAAGCGATTTTGTTTTCAATAATTAACAGCGCTTCTTCAGAACTATCTCCACTCTTTACATCCTTATTGAGATACTCCTCTGGTTTCATTTCAACTCGTCTAATTTGTTGATTTTCAAACACAAGCAGCCGGTCACAAAGTTTATTAAGAAAATAATGATCATGTGAAACGGTAATGATCGTCCCAGTAAACTCACCTAATGTCTGTTCAAGCTGTTCCCTGCTTGGTAAGTCTAAATGATTGGTTGGTTCGTCTAAAATAAGAACATCATAGTCTTTCATTAACATATCAACAAGCTTTACTCGTGTTCGCTCACCAAGACTTAATGTCCCAATTGGCTTCGTGATAAGTTGTTCCTTTAAGCCTAAATTGGCAAGCATTGTTCTTGCCTTTAGGATACTTTCTCTATCCGTAAACCCTAAGGCTTCAATCGCTGTTTTATCAGCGGGCAAATCAGCTACATCCTGGCTTAAGTAAGCAATTTTTACGGAGTCGCTCTTCCACAATTCACCATCAAAGGATAAATCATCACCTAGTATCATCTTAATTAATGTCGTTTTGCCACAGCCATTTTCACCGAACAATCCAATTATCTCGCCATGATTAATATAAAACTGCGAATCCTGAAAAAGAATCCGATCTGCAAATCCTTTTGCTAGCTTCTTGGCCTCAATGATCCGTTTGCCTCTTTTTCCATGGTTGTCAAACTGAAATCTAACTGCTGCTTCCTCCCTTGGCTTTTCAACTTTGTGTTTATCAAGCTCATTTTGCAATCGCTTCATTTTCGATTTCACCTGATTATCCAATTTTTTAGCCTTTACCCGATGATACTCTTTAAAGCCAATTTGTCTTCTTTCTGAGGCAGACCCTTGCTTTGTCGAATCGCGATGTGCTTTTTCTGACCAGGTTTTTAACTGCTCCATTTGCGATTCAATCTTTTCGATTTGGCGCTGCTGAACGTCATATTGGTGACGCTGATTCGCTAAGTTCTGCTGCTTTTCCTCTCGATAGTCACTATAGTTCCCATTGTAAAATTGGATTTTACTATTTTCTAACTCAAAAATCCGATTGACCGTTTTATCTAAAAAATGGCGATCATGGGAAATAATCAAGACAGAACCAGAAAACTTTTCTAATTCGGAAATCAACCACTCGATTCCGGTAAAATCCAAATGATTTGTCGGTTCATCCAGGATTAAAAAATCCGGCTTCGATGCCCAAACCATTGAGAGTGCGAGCTTCAGCTTTTCTCCGCCGCTTAAGTGAGACAGACGTTCTTCCTTCCAGTCATACACCCTTTTTAGACCTAATCTACTTGCATACTGAAACAACTCGTGTTCTTCGACCTCTGCAATGGATTGCTGAAAATGGCTCACTTCATAATCAATCGACTGCGAAAGATAACCCATCCGCAAATCTCTTGATTTTTCAATTAACCCCTTATCTGGCGTTATTTTTCCGAAAATTAAATTGGCAAGTGTCGTTTTCCCAGTGCCATTATAGCCGGCAAGGCCGATGCGGTCACCATTATTAATCTCAAAGTGGAGATTGTGCAATACCTTCCTTAAATGAAAACTTTTTTCTAATCCGATTACTTTTACGATCGTCCTCTGATTTTTAAACATAAAAAACTCCCTTCATGAACCTGAAGCGAGTTTTTTATATCGTTCTATCATAATTTACCATAATAATTGCACAGCAAAAATAAACCTAAAAAGGTTCGTGAAAATGGTTTATACGATTTGGATATAAAAAAGGGCAAACTAATCCCATTCTTCAGGTTCATCATTTTTCGAGTATTCGAATCATGTGCTGAAAAATAAGATTAAAATTTCATTGGCCCTTTATTCATCCCTTTTCGTTTGATACTTACATTTTATTAAACATCAAATGTATTTGTCAATCACTTCCTGAAAATTAACATCAGAATATGGAATATTCTGCTCAAAGAACATATTCATGACCTGAACGACTAAAGCTATAGACGGAATTTTGATAGCCATCACTGATTGGGATAAGGTCTGATGCCTCAACCCCAAACCTTTTGGCCATTTATTCAAATTCATATGTTCTCCTTTCTAAAAAGACACCATGCCAAAAAGACATGGTGTTTTCATCACACATTTTAAGCTTGTTGTAACTTTTCACGTAATACCATTTGCAGGATTCCGCCGTGACGGTAGTAATCAATTTCCACTTCAGAATCGAACCGAACAAGAACTTCAAATTCTTTCTTGTTTCCATCTTCGTCTGTAGCTGTCACTTTTAGAAGATCACGTGGTTTTACGTTTTCGCCCACCTGGACGTCAATTGTTTCTTTACCAGTTAAACCAAGTGTTTCAGCGCTTTCGCCTTTTTTAAATTGAAGAGGAAGTACACCCATCAACACAAGGTTTGAACGGTGAATACGCTCAAAGCTTTCAGCAAGAACAGTTTTAATACCAAGCAGGTTGGTACCTTTGGCAGCCCAGTCACGTGAAGAGCCCATGCCGTAATCTTTACCAGCAAGAACAATCAAGCCAGTACCGTTTTCTTTGTACTTCATGCAAGCATCGTAAATTGATGTCACTTCGCCAGTTGGCCAGTAAGTCGTAAAGCCGCCTTCTGTGCCTGGTGCGATTTGGTTGCGGATACGGATGTTTGCAAATGTTCCGCGCATCATCACTTCGTGGTTACCGCGGCGTGAACCGTAAGAGTTAAAGTCACGTGGCTGAACGCCTTTTTCAAGCAAGTATTTACCAGCTGGAGTATTTTTACCAATGGCTCCTGCAGGTGAAATATGGTCAGTTGTAACAGAGTCACCGAATTTACCAACCACACGAAGTCCTGTTAAAGGCTCAACGGTACCCGGTTCTGGTGATAAACCTTCAAAGAATGGCGGATTTGCAATATAAGTTGAATTTTCATCCCAAGTATATAACGGCTCATTGCTTGTTTGGATTGCGTTCCAACGCTCGTTGTCACCGAACACGTTCTCGTATTCTTTACGGAATAGTTCCGGAGTAACCGTGCGCTTGACTACGTCATTTACTTCTGCAGTTGACGGCCAAACATCCTTGAAGAAGACATCATTGCCGTCTTTGTCTTTACCAATTGGTTCTAATGCGAAATCAATGTTCACTGTACCAGCAAGTGCATATGCGACTACAAGCGGCGGTGACGCAAGATAGTTTGCTTTAACAAGCGGGTGAATACGTCCTTCAAAGTTACGGTTACCTGAAAGAACAGATGTCACTAATAGGTCGTTTTCCGCGATAGTCTTTTCAATTTCTTCTTTTAATGGACCGGAGTTACCGATACATGTTGTACAGCCGTAACCAACAAGGTTGAAGCCAATTTGCTCAAGGTATGGCAGTAAGCCGGAATCACGAAGGTATCCAGTTACAACTTTAGATCCTGGTGCTAAAGAAGTTTTAACAAACTTCGGAACTTCCATTCCAAGTTCAACGGCTTTTTTAGCTACTAGACCTGCCCCCACTAATACATAGGGGTTAGAAGTGTTTGTACAGCTTGTAATAGAAGCGATTGCTACAGCACCTGTTTTAATTTCTGCTTCATCGCCATTCGTGAATTTAATGGTTGCTGACTTATCAAGTTCAGTGCCTTGTAAACCAAAGCCTTGGTTTCCTTGAGGGGCAGAAACAGCTTTAACGAATTCTTGTTTCATTTTTGAAAGTGGAATCAAATCCTGTGGACGTTTTGGACCAGATAGATTTGCTTCAATTTCAGTAAGATCGATTTCGATTACGTCTGTATATACTGGCTCAAATGATGGATCGAAGTATAAGCCGTTTGCTTTGCAATATTCTTCCACCACTTTGACTTGCTCTTCTTCACGGCCAGTTAAGCGCATATAACCAAGTGATTCATCGTCAATTGGGAAGAATCCGCATGTAGCACCATATTCAGGAGCCATGTTAGCAATTGTTGCACGGTCTGCAAGTGGCAGTGAAGTTACACCAGGTCCGAAATATTCAACGAATTTACCTACAACACCATGTTTACGAAGAACTTGCGTTACTTTTAAAGCAAGGTCTGTTGCAGTTGCCCCGTTTGGAAGCTCGCCAAGTAATTTAACACCGACAACTTCCGGTACAGGGAAATATGATGGCTGTCCAAGCATTCCAGCTTCTGCTTCAATCCCGCCAACGCCCCAGCCAAGAACGCCAAGACCATTAATCATGGTGGTATGTGAGTCAGTACCAACTAATGTATCTGGGTATGCTTCTAATTCTCCGTCTGTTTCCGCAACATGAACAACATCTGCCAAGTACTCAAGGTTTACTTGGTGTACGATACCTGTTGCAGGCGGAACCGCACGGTAGTTATTGAATGATTTTTGCGCCCAATTTAAGAACTGATAGCGCTCAGCATTTCTTTCGAATTCGAAATCCATATTAATTTTTAACGCATCATCTGAACCATAGGCATCAACCTGTACGGAGTGGTCGATAACAAGATCAACTGTTTTCTCAGGATTGATTTTGTCGGGGTCGCCACCCAGGTCTGCCATTGCTTTTCTTAAGGAAGCAAGGTCAACAACCGCTGGAACGCCTGTAAAGTCTTGGAGAATAACACGCGCTGGTTTGAATGGAACGTCTACTTCCTTCAGCTCAGCTGTTCCCCATTTTGCTAAGTTTTCAACATGCTCTTTTGTGATTACACGGCCATCATATTGGCGAAGTACGGATTCAAGTAAAACTTTTACGGAATATGGCAATTTAGATACCTTGCCAATCCCTGCTTCTTCCAATGCACTTAAACGGTAATAGTGGTAGTGTTTGCCGTTCGCTTCAAAGGAAGCGCGTGCGTTAAATACATCATTTTTTACCATGTGTAAAACCCCCTCATTCGTCATAATAAAACAAAATTAACGAAAAGTCGAAATGTTTGAATTTCCCCATCCAGCTTCACTTTTCTCACAATTCTAATCTTAATACAACCGTTTACATAAGTAAATAACAAGAAAGTTATTGCGATTGATAAGTTTTCCTTATGTTTTTTATGTAATTTGTTCGGAATATTTTGAAAATCGCATTAACACTAGAATGGAATTCATTTTGGGAAAGTCCTCATCTTCCTTAATATTATCTCAAAAAACTTTTTTATTGTCATTTTTCAAGATATAAAGGAAATAGTAACTGTATTGGGAGGTGAATGATATGGTAAAACGAAAGTCTAATCATGTAATTCCTGGAATGAATGCCGCTAATGGACAAGGAAAAGGAGCAGGTTTCAACGAGGAATTGGCCAGTGAACCGGAATTAACAGCAATAGAGAGAATGAACAATAAAAAGCGTAAGAAAAATCAATAAAAAAGCAGAAAGGGGTGACCCATTTGTCAGGGTCCCCCCATGCATTACCTATTCGGTCTGATTTACTTCGGATACCATATTTTGCAGGTCTTGTTGAAATCGTTCTAACTGTGACCTTTGATGTTCCGAAGCTACTTCAAGAGCATTTTCAATTTGCTGGTAGGCTTCATTCACTTCATTCTTTAAATGTTTAAGCTGATGGCCATAACTGGCACTATCACTAACGATGGTCTCGAACAGCCCTTGGGCCTCCTCATATCCTTGCTGTGCCGCTTGAAAAGCTTGTTGTTTGTCCTTGTTGTAAGGATATTTTTGCATGGTTCTGTATCACTCCTTCATTTTGTATACCCATTAAATTGCACAGAACAATAAAAAATATTCGGGCATAAAAAGATTTATTGATTACATCCTAATACTGAGGAGGGATAAAAAAATGAACAAAAACGACGGCAAAGATATGCGAAAAAACGCGCCAAAGCAATCCGGGCAGCCGGAACCATTAAGCGGTTCTCACAAAGTAAAGAATCGCAATCATACCCGGGCAAAACATAATTCACACCATGATATGTGATAAGAAAAGCGCAAGCGCCCTGTTCAGCGGCGTATGGCCTGGAGCGCTCCAACTGAGATAAAGGAAACACGGTGAGCTTCGCTGCCCGATGTTGACTTATCGTAGGGCGGAGAGCGAAGGACATTAGCCGCTAGGGCGCTGGAGCTGGACAATTCTCAAAGTTCATTGAAATAAATTCTGTATAAAAACAATAAACCCCTCTTCCTTTAAGAGGGGTTCCCTACATTTATTAATTTTTCAAGTAAGATCGCTTCTTCTTTGAGTGTAACGGTTCTTAAGTCAATAATAAATTCCTCTTTTTGAATACGTGCGACAATTGCTGGCTTTGATACAGTGCGCAGTTTTCTGCTAAGTTGTTCAGCCGTTAGGGAGTCATGTATTAAAGCAATAACAATGGTTGGAAGCACAACGTCCGGCATCGTCCCCCCGCCAACTTGACTAGTATCCGGAAATATTTTTGCCTGAAAGGCGCTTGTCCTTTGTAACAAATTTGAAACGAAGACCCTAGACCTTTCGTCTAATTCATTAATAGTAACTAATAAATCACGGAGAACGGGGATATTTCGCATCGCTTTTTCACCGCGGGCATAATCGATTAAGGTCCCCTCGAGCGCAGCTAACGTCATCTTATCGACCCGGACTACTCTAGCTAACTGATGTTTTTTCAAACAATCAATTATTTCTTTTTTTCCGGCAATAATCCCAGCTTGTGGGCCGCCAAGGAGCTTGTCTCCACTAAAGGTTACGACATCTGCCCCCATTTCAATGACCTCTTTAACAACCGGTTCTTCACCTATTCCATGCTTTCTGAAGTCGTAAAGTGCACCACTGCCAAGGTCTTCGTAAAAAATAACATCATCAAGTCTTTTGGATAAATCAATTAGCTCTTCTGTCTCGACTGATTTGGTGAAACCAACGACCTTAAAGTTGCTCGTATGGACCTTCATGACAATCGCCGTTTCAGGAGTTACGGCATTCTCGTAATCGTAAAGATGCGTTTTGTTGGTTGTTCCTACTTCTACTAGCTGTGCGCCACTTTCCTCCATTATCGAGGAAATCCGAAAAGATCCGCCAATTTCAACAAGCTGCCCCCTTGATACAATGACCTCTTTATTCTTAGCCATTGCCCTTAAAACTAGATAAACAGCAGATGCGTTATTATTGACGACCATTGCCGCTTCGGCACCGGTGATTTCCTTTACAAGTGCTTCAACATGACTATGCCGCGAACCACGCGTGCCTTCATTTAACTTATATTCTAGATTTGAATAATTTCTGGCTGTTTCCACCACATGGCTAATTGCATTCTCGCTTAATCTTGCTCTGCCGAGATTGGTATGTAATATTGTCCCCGTTGCATTGATGACCTTTTCAATTGTATAGGAAAATTGCTTTTTTAAATTCGTTTCTAGCAAAGCAAACAACTCTTCGATAAAGCGGTTTGTCCCAGGTCTAGCGCCTGTCCATTTATCATGAATGATGTTATCCCTTATTTGATCGACAACATCTTTTAACTGCTTCGTAAGCTGCAAGTGATCAAGATTACTCTCTTCTTGCAGTGACATAAACGCACCATGACTTTGCAGCTCATGAATGGCAGGAATTGAACGTAACCATTCTTTCACAAGAAAAAACTCCTTCACTTATCCTTCTTTTTTCCTATTATATCACATCCGTTTCACGTTTTAATTCCAAATGAATAAAATGATACGAGCAAGGGGGATTGGATATGACAAAAAAGAAAGATGATCAAAACCAGGAGTTTGATTTTGATTTAGTAGAGAAGTGGCTGGAAAACTATTTTCTTGATCCATTGACCTCTTATTATGACCAGACACAATTCCAAATCGATGTTTATGAAACTGACAAGGAATGGATTGTCGAAGCCATCTTAAGCGAGTTTGAGGCTTCGGAAATTCAGGTATATATAGAAGAAGAAAAATTAATTATTTCTGCAGCTAAATACCCCCCTTCCCCAGACAACCAAAAACGAGTTCGTTCCATTGATTTCCCCTTTAAGATAAATCAACAAGAAGTATCGGCTTCTTTTTCAAATGGGATCCTTGAAATATTTATTTCAAAGACAAATAAAGGAACAGGGAAAAACAGATATATTACTTTGCCTTAATTTCCTTTATGATTTACTTTTTACAGGATAGTTTACATAATATTATTATCAGAAATATCTTGTAAAAATAAAGATTAGATTTACTTCGTAGAAATAATATCAATCATTTCTGCCGTATCTGGGAAAATCCCTGTATCAAGCTTTGAGTATATCTTCTCCCCATTGAGTGTCACTTCGAACGCGCCTCCGGAACTTGGGATTAGTTCTATCTTTTGAATATCTCGATAAAAATGGTTAAATAACTCTTCCGCGAAACTCGCAGCTTTTGGAGAATAGTTTCACTGCATGCAGAATTCGACAATAACATGATAGTTTTTCATTGAAATTTCCTCCTTATTTTCCAACACCTAGATGTTAGAAATAGTTTATCCCATCAGCTATTATAGGGCAAATATATAGCACTTGTAGTGCGGATTTATGACTTAACAGGTATACTAATAAAATGGAGGTGGACATGTTGAGTGAACAAGAAAAAATTCGCCTGACCTCTTTATCTACAAAAGCTGGTTGAGGCTGCAAAATTGGTCCTGAGGACCTGGCGCAAGTGTTGCGCTTATTACCGAAACAAGAACCTGTCCCAGAATTATTAGTGGGGCTTGATACTTCCGATGATGCCGGTGTTTATCGGTTAACAGACACGATTGCACTTATTCAGACCGTTGACTACTTTACTCCAATCGTCGATGATCCCTATATGTTCGGGCAAATTACGGCTGCAAACGCATTAAGTGATGTCTATGCAATGGGGGGAGAACCGAAAACAGTATTGAATATTGTGGGCTATCCGATTAAAAAACTCGGTGCGGACATGCTTGCCGAGATTCTCCGCGGTGCTGCTGATAAGGTAAAAGAAGCAGGTGCGATTACGATTGGCGGCCATTCGATTGATGATCAAGAACCTAAGTTTGGCCTGTCCGTTACAGGAATTGTTCATCCGGATAAGGTCTGGAAAAACGTTGGCGCAAAACCCGGCGATGTCCTTGTTTTGACAAAACCGATTGGTGTGGGCATCTTGACAACGGGGATAAAAAGAAGCGTCGTAACGCATGAGCAGGAACAACTAGTTACAGACACAATGGCGATGCTGAATAAAACGGCTGCAGAAGTATTAACGAACTTTCACCCGCATTCCGTTACAGATGTAACTGGATTTGGCTTACTTGGCCACGGCAGTGAAATGGCTCGGGGAAGTGAAGTTAGCTTCGAAATTTCATTTAGCCAAGTGCCGCTTCTCGAAGGTGCTATCGAGTTAGCAAGGGATGGTGTTGTACCGGGAGGCTCTAAGTCGAATCATAAATGGTTAGCTGACGATGTTAGTTACGGCGATATCCTACCGGAAGAACAGCTTGTTCTTTGTGATGCAATAACCTCGGGTGGTCTCCTCGTTGCCATTAGTGAAGATGAAGCGAATAATTACGTCGATAATCTTCATTCAAATGGATTAGGCCAAGCAGCAATCATTGGCCGAGTAACCGAAAAGAAAGACAAACTTATCTATGTAAACCGCTGACAGTGAGGCATTTATAGCTTCGCTGTATCTATTTCATTCATATGCGGAAAAGCATTCATAAACCGATATCCTTGTTATAAAAAATCCTGAACCCATTTTGGTTCAGGATTTTTACTTATTATAGTTTCTGACGAAGCTTTTCAAGCATTTCCTTTGTCATTTTGTCTAAATCATACTCGAATTTAAAGCCCCATTCCTCTTTTGCCGCCGTCGCATCAATCGAATTTGGCCAGCTATCCGCGATTTTTTGCCGGGCCGGATCGACATGGTAAGAAATTTCAAATCCGGGTACATACTTCGCAATGCTTGAAGCGATTTCTTCAGGTTCAAAGCTCATCGCTGTCACATTGAAGGAGTTGCGGTGAATTAATTTGGCAGAATCGGCCTCCATTAAATCAATGATTGCATTTAGAGCATCCGGCATATACATCATATCCATGTAAGTGCCCTTATCAATGTATGAAGTATATCGGCCATTTTTGACTGCTTCATAGTAAATTTCAACGGCATAATCCGTGGTCCCGCCGCCTGGAAGGGCCACATAGGAGATTAATCCTGGGAAACGTAAGCCACGAGTATCGACAGCATATTTTTGATGGTAATAGTCGGCCAATAACTCGCCGGCAACTTTGTTTACCCCATACATAGTGGATGGGCGCATAATCGTATCCTGCGGTGTATTATCCTTAGGAGTCGATGGACCAAAGGCACCGATTGAGCTCGGAGTGAAAAATTGCGCGTTTAGCTCCCTAGCTGTTTCAAGACCATTCAATAGTCCGCCCATATTTAAATTCCAAGCAAATACTGGCTTTGCTTCTGCTGTAGCTGATAAAAGTGCGGCCAAATGCATCACCGTATCTACCTTGTATTTCTTCGCTGTTTCCACCATTTGGTTTAAATTGGTCACATCGACCATTTCAAACGGACCGCTCCTGGCTGCCTCGCTGTCATTCTTTTTAATATCGGTGGCAATCACATTATCTGTTCCATAGATGTCTCTCAGCTTTAAGGTCAATTCTGAGCCAATTTGCCCTAAAGCACCTGTAATTAAAATACGCTTCATCGTTTCTCCGTCCTCTTCACTTATGCTAAAAAATTCTGCTTTACTTTATAGGTACGTCACCCTCTTATCAAGGGTGTCTTTGCTGGTTTAAATTATACCCATTTCCTTGCCGACTATTTCGTAAATCGCAATGGCTTGATCAAGCATTTCCTTCGTATGGGCAGCTGTCGGCATATTGCGGACACGACCAGTCCCTTGTGGAACGGTTGGGAACACAATCGCCTTTGCATATACTCCTTCTTCATTCAAACGTTTGCTAAATTGTTGTGTAAGACTTTCATCACCGATAATACAAGGAGTAATGGGTGTTTCACTGTCGCCGATATTGAAACCTAATTTCTTTAAGCCCTTTTTCAAATAGTCGCCATTTTCCCATAGCTTCTTATTAAGCTCGGTACTTTCCATTAAAATCTCGATTGACTTCTTGCTCGCTGCCACATCGGCTGGGGTTAAAGATGTCGAGAATAAAAACGGGCGACTGCGGACTTTTAACCAGTCAATCAGGTTTTTCTTACCTGCTACATAACCGCCAACCACACCAATCGCCTTTGATAAAGTACCGATTTGGAAATCAATTTTATCAGATAGGCCGAAATGTTTGACTGTCCCAGCACCATCACCAAGAACACCTGAGCCGTGTGCATCGTCCACATAGGTTATTAAATCAAATTCTTCGGCAATTTTGACGATTTCCGGAAGTAAGGCAATATCGCCGTCCATCGAGAACACGCCATCAGTAATCACCATGATTTTATTGTAAAGACCGGATTCCTTTGCTTCCTTCGCTTTTGCACGTAAATCTTCCATATCAGAGTGCTTGACACGGATAATTTTTGCTTTAGACAGCCGGCAGCCGTCGATAATCGAGGCATGGTTTAATTCATCTGATAAAATCGCGTCATTCTTATCCATTACCGCAGAAATGGCCGCCATGTTACAATTAAAACCGGATTGGTACGCAATTGCTGCTTCTGTATGTTTGAATTCAGCCAATTTCTCTTCTAATTCGACGTGGAGTTTAAGAGTACCATTGATTGTTCGAACAGCACCAGCTCCGACGCCGTATGTCTCAATCGCTTCAGCAGCCGCTTTTTTTAGACGTTCATCGGTGGCCAAGCCTAAGTAGTTATTGGAAGATAAATTGACGAGTTCTCTTCCATTAATCTTGATAATTGGTCCATTTGGGCTTTCCAACGGATCGATGACATTATATAGACCCTTACCCCTCAAATCCTCAAGATTATCATTTAAAAATTGCTCCAAAGTGTTACTGGACATTTTCAATTCCCCCTTAGTTACTTAATATTCGTTTTACAGAAAAACATTTGTCCACTCCACGCGGACATTTATGTATTTATTAAACGGTGTTACTGGTGGATTCTCCTAGTATACTTTATCATATTTTTTACTAATTGTTCATACCTGGCGGACAAACTGAGAAAAATATTTTTCTTCCTTTTAGATTACCCATTTTTAAATCAGGTTATTTGCTTAGTGGTTTGATTGATACTTGTTTAAAAAGAAAAAAAATAAAACCTCAGAAAGGTCTTATTTTCAAATTTTTGAACATGAAGCAAATAGACACTCGCTTAGTTCACAGGAATCACGCTAAATTTGGCTGCACCGTTATTTACCTTTTCCAGTGCCTCTTGATACTCAGTTTCTAAACGGTTAATAATCGCTGCCGCTGATTCAATCCGGTCAATGGCTCCTACGCCGTGACCGGCGGACCAAATATCGCGCCATGCTTTCGCATTTGTGTCTTTTTGCAAAGTATCGAAATCAACCTTGTCTTTCTTCTCCAGTTGATTTGGGTCAAGTCCTGCTTTGACAATACTCGGTTTTAACATATTACACATAACACCGGAAAAGGCATCCGTTAAAATTATGTCTTCCTGGGTTGCTTCAATCAGCATTTCCCGGTATTCATTATTGGCCATGCTTTCAGTCGCGACAATAAATCGCGTCCCCATATAGGCAAAATCTGCTCCAGCCGCTTGAGCTGCTAATACACCATTCCCTGTAGAAATTGACCCGGCTAGGATAATAATTCCATCCCAGAAAGTCCGAACCAGATCCACAAAGGCAAAACCATTAATCTGCCCCGCATGCCCGCCGGCGCCGCTGGCGACTAAAATTAACCCGTCCACACCAGTCTCTGCTGCCTTCCTAGCGAATTTAAGGTCGCTGACATCTGAAAAAACCAAACCGCCATATTCATGGACAATCTCAACAACTTGTTTTGGACTACCTAATGATGTGATGACTAATTGCGGCTTGTGTTTTTGAATTAATGCCAATTCTTCTTGAAGGCGGCTGTAAGAGCTATGTACGACCATATTCATAGCCCACGGTGCAATCTTACGGTTTGGTTCTTTAACGCGAGCCTCCTCAAGTTCCTGGTTCAATTGCCCCATCCATTGATCAAGAACCTCAATTGGCCTGGCATTAGGGGCTGGAAATGAGCCAATCACCCCATTTAAGCAGCAATTTTTAACAAGCTCGGTGCCTGACACCAAAAACATCGGGGCAGCAATGACCGGTAATCTTAATTGATGATACCATTGATCAGGAATTGATTTATTCATATCCCTTCACCTCGTAGTTTTGAATTTTCTGATTTTATACCTCCTTTTTATCATAACTGAAAATGAATGAGTATTCAATCAGTAAAGTCACAAAAACTATCAATAAAAATAGACGCTGCTATTAAAGCACCGTCTCACCGAAGTCTATTTCTCTTTCAACTACTCCTGTTGCGTCGAATTCACCCCAGAGATTGTGATGATTGTCTGTCCTGTATTTGCGGAACCAGAACCTGCAACAGTTTTTGTTATGGATATTGGTGCAATTGTTACGGCGTCATCAAAGTTGACCGTTCCTCCTGAAATATTATTAACAATAATAACGCCATCTTTCCTGACCATCCTAACCATCCCTCCCATCCATTTTTATTAATATATGTACAAGCTGGTATCATTGTTTAAACGTCTTCATTAGAAATAGAAAAAGAGGCTGCATCCTCAGCCTCTACGCTTCCCTAATTCCTTCAATCCTGCATATCCACTTATAATAACTTAACAAAATCAATAAAAGGATGGGGTCAATAATAGCGGTATGCCATAATTTCCACCAGCCGTAGTGGAAGTATCCCCACGGCTCCGGAAGCAGGGTAATTAGTTCGTAAAGTAAAATAGCACAAACAAATAAGATGATATAAACCATATGTTTACTGATTTTAGCATTTAATGGATACCAATTTAAAAACATCATGTTGACAGGCGGGACAAGCAACACATGCGGAAGGACTCCTTCCCATTCAATTGCTTTTTTAAAATACCAATAGCCGTGAAATTTCAATTCCATGAACAAATCGAAAAGCGTCTGGAAAGCAATCGTAAATGTCCAGATGTGAACAATATGATTGGGCGTTAATCTTTTATTAGTTTTAAAGGCAATAAAGTTAAATGTAAAGATAGCTATTAAAAGTCCTATCATACTTTTTTTCCTTTTTTTATTTAAATTGCCCAAATAATCACCGGGATTATTCATTGCTTTTCAAACAGCTTTTGCTTTCAAAATCCACCATTCAAAAATTTACAGTATTTATCTTTTTAAAAATCTAGTCGAATTCGTAAAAATCTAGTATTATGTAGAAATGTATAAATTCTTGAACAAAGCGAGGATTACGAATAAAAATGAGCTTATTAACTGTAGATAATTTATCTCATACATTTGGAGACCGCACCTTATTTAAGGATGTTTCCTTTCGATTATTAGCTGAAGACCACGTCGGCCTTGTCGGTGCCAATGGCGTTGGTAAATCCACTTTAATGAATATTATTACCGGTCAATTGATTCATGACAGCGGCCGGGTAGAATGGACACCTGGTGTTCATTACGGCTATTTGGATCAGCATACCGTGTTGACTCCAGGGAGAACGATGCGGGATGTTCTGCGCGACGCCTTCCTTCCTCTTTTTGAAAAAGAAAAGGAATTAAATGAGGTAATCGCCAAAATGGCTGATGCTTCTCCCGAAGAGCTGGAAGTTCTGTTAGAAAAAATGGGCGAAATTCAAGATGTCCTTGATGCCGGCGGATTCTACTCATTAGATATCAAAATTGAAGAAGCAGCACGAGGATTAGGCCTGGATGCGATTGGATTAGAGCGGGACGTTGCGGCACTCAGCGGCGGGCAGAGAACAAAGGTACTGCTTGCAAAGCTTCTTTTAGAGCAGCCTAAAGTTCTATTACTTGACGAGCCAACCAACTATTTAGATGTTGAACATATTCGCTGGTTAACATCTTATTTGAAAGATTATCCATATGCGTTTATTCTGATTTCCCATGATACCGAATTTATGAATCCCGTATCCAATGTCATTTTTCAATTGGAATTTTCCAAGCTGACCCGTTATACGGCAAGCTATGAAAAATTCTTAGAACTTGCGGAAATTAATAAGAACCAGCATATTAATGCCTATGAAAAACAAATGGAATTCATTAAGAAACAAGAAGATTTCATCGCTAAAAACAAAGCTCGTTATTCGACTACAGGCCGGGCTAAGAGCCGGCAAAAACAGCTGGACCGAATGGAACGGATTGACCGTCCGGAAACCGCGGTGAAACCTACTTTTGGTTTCAAGGAATCTCGCAGCAGCAGCCGGTATGTCTTTGAAGCCAATGAGTTAGAAATTGGCTACGACCAACCGCTTCTGCCGAAAATGAATATGACGTTAGAACGCGGCGAAAAAGTCGCAATCATCGGCTGTAATGGGGTCGGAAAATCAACGCTTCTTAAAACGATGCTTGGCAAACTTGATCCTTTAAATGGAAAGGTGGAACGTGGTGATTTCCTCTTCCCTTCTTATTTTGAACAAGAAGTAAAAGCAGCAGGAATTACGCCGATTGATGATGTTTGGAATGCCTTCCCTTCGATGGATCAGCACCAAGTTCGCGCAGCACTTGCCCGCTGTGGCTTAAAGAATGAACATATCTCCCGCCCGATGAATCAACTAAGCGGCGGTGAGCAAGCGAAGGTCCGCCTTTGTAAGCTAATGATGAATGAAAGTAACTGGATTTTATTCGACGAGCCGACAAACCATTTAGATATCGATGCAAAAGCAGAATTGAAGCGTGCCCTTAAAGAATACAAGGGTACTGTTGTCCTTGTCTGCCATGAACCTGATTTTTATGAAGATTGGGTAACGAAGGTATGGAATGTTGAGGAATGGTCGCAGCAGACTGTATAGGCGATAACTTATAAGCCCCCTGCACTTTAGCGGGGGGTTTTGCTTTTTGCTTCGCTTCCAATATTCCCCTATACATAAAACCGATTACCTTTCATCGAACAAATAGATAAATTGTATTTATTTTGATACAACTATTCTTTATAATGTAAACTTTAAGACACTTCCATTGGATTTATCAATGGATGTATTTTTTTAAAAAAATAATTGAGGTGTTTATTACAATGAAAAAATGGCTTTCCGCGCTTATTCTTGTAATGGTTGTATTTTCCCTAGCTGCTTGCGGGCAAAAGGATGATAAAGCTGGTGAAGGAAAAAAAGAGGCAACAACCAACAAAGTGTTTAAAATCGGAGCAATTCCTGACCAAAATGCCGCTGATCTTGACAAAGGCATGACGGCAGTTGCAAAATATCTTAGTGAAAAGACAGGATTAAAGGTTGAATTTGTACCGTCTGTTGATTATGCAGCACTAGTAACTGGTTTTCAACGTGGAGAAATTCATATGGCCTGGTTTGGCGGCTTAACAAGTGTTCAGGCAAGAAACCTTGTTCCAGAAGCTGAGTCGATTGTCCAAAGACCACGCGATGCTGAGTTCCACTCCGTATTTATAACCCAGTCTTCCGAAAATTTCACGAAGCTGGAAGATTTAAAAGGCAAGTCATTTACCTTTGGCAGTGAAAGTTCCACTTCCGGGCATTTAATGCCGCGGTACTATTTAACAGAGGCAGGAATTGATCCGAATAAGGACTTTGATGGCAAGCCTAACTTCTCTGGCTCACATGATACAACCTACAAGCTTATTGAATCAGGTGCCTTTAAAGCAGGTGCATTGAACGAGGCAGTTTGGGAAGCAGCTGTAAAAGAAAGAAAAGTAGATACGAATAAAGTAAAAGTATTCTACACTACTCCTGCCTATTTTGACTATAATTGGACGGTAAACAGCAATGTTGAAGATGTTTTCGGAAAGGGTACGAAGAATAAAGTAAAAGAAGCCCTTCTCTCGATTACTAGCGAGCAAAAAGAAATTGTTGATTTATTCCAAACCGATCGTTTTGTTGAAACAAAAAATGATAATTACAAAAAGATTGAGATGGTTGCCAAAGAACTAAAGATCATTAAGTAGTAGGTGTAATAGCAATGTCTTCAAAACACATGATTGAAGCAAAAAATTTAACAAAACACTTTGAGCGGAAGATAGCCCTATCTTCCCTTTCTTTTACCATTAAACAAGGGGAATTAGTAGCTTTAATTGGACCAAGCGGTGCCGGTAAAACAACGCTGCTTAATGCCATTGCTAGAATTGTACCACTGTCTAGCGGCGAACTTCTTTTAGATGGACAGCCCCTATCGGCCTATAAAAAAGGTAAAATATTGGCCAAAAAAATCGGTGTAATCCGCCAGCAATTCGATTTAATTGGACCACTGGCAGTGATTCATAATGTGTTAGCCGGAAAACTGTCAGAATGGGGTACTGTTAAATCACTCTTTTCATTACTCGTTCCACAGGAAAAAGAACTGGCAATACAAGCATTAGAACGGGTTGGACTTCATGGGAAGGCGTTTGAAATCACCTCAACCTTATCCGGCGGTGAGCAGCAGCGTGTTGCGATGGCAAGACTAATGGTGCAAAAGCCTGAAGTGATTTTGGCCGATGAACCGGTTGCCTCCCTTGATCCTGCAAGAGCAGATGATATTCTGGCGATGCTGACGAAAATCGTTACCGAAGAAGAGCAAACGTTAATCACGAGCTTGCATTCTGTTGAATACGCCAGAAAGTATTTTACCAGAATTATTTCTATGAAAAATGGTGAAATATTTTTTGACCTGCCGACAGAAAATGTAACAGATGACCTTTTAGCCGAATTGTACCAGCTTAAAAGCGGTGATAAGGCATGAAATCGATCTTTCGCATGCATAATCGGTTCATCCTTACTTTAGTTTTGGCAGCTGTTTTTGTCTGGAGTCTTTTCTCTATCCAATGGGGTACTGACCTATTCCATGCTGGCGGAATACCGACGATGCTGCAAATTTTTGAAGGTCTCATTCATCCTGATTTGTCCACAGGAGTGTTATCACTTGGCTTTGAATCGGCGTGGATTACCCTGGCCTACGCCGTTGCCGGGATGTCTCTCGCAATTATTTATGCTTTTATCATCGGAATTCTCGCCTCAGGTGTACTTGCTTCTAATAAAACCTCCAGGATGATTTCAAAGGTGTTTTTTAGAGGTATATTAGGATTCACCCGATCAATTCATGAACTAATTTGGGCTTGGCTTTTTGTTGCCGCAGTCGGTCTTTCACCATATGCGGCAATTTTTGCGCTTGCGATTCCATATGGCGGTATCCTAGGCCGGATTTTTGCGGATATGTTAAATGATGTTTCCGAGCAGCCCATTAAGGCATTAAAATCTGCCGGTGCAACCAGGCTGCAAACCCTTATTTATGGCTATCTTCCATTGATTTGGGCGGATATGATCAGCTATACGATGTACCGCTTTGAATGTGCAATTCGTTCTTCGGCTATCATGAGTTTCGTCGGGCTCGGCGGCTTAGGCTATCAGATTCAACTTTCGCTTGCCGATTTGAAATATGATCAAGTATGGTCGTATGTGTTTTTTCTAATCGGATTAGTGCTTGTTGTAGATATTTGGAGTAATTTTGCACGTAAAGGGTTAACGGAACGGAAGCGGCTTCGTGGTTTCAGCACTGGGTGGCGGTCCACTTTTTTTGCTATCCTGTTAATCCTTGGTTCTTGGGTGTATATCAGATTTGGCGAGAATGCCCAGTTATTTGAATTACTTTCTGGTAAAAACATCGAATATGCGAAGAAGTTTTTCGGGGGCTTGATTGGCTTAAACGATAGGCAACCGGCTTTCCTCGATACTGGAAGCTGGGGTGCCGCATTAAAATTAACGCTTGAAACGCTTGAAATGAGCATCATGGCGATTGGGTTTGCAACGCTTGCAGCGTTTTTCACTGTTATTCCAGCGGCCAGGAACATTGCTAATGGCAGTTTGACTTCGAATAAGAAGTGGTACAATTGGTTCCTATATGGGATAGTCCGTGTCGTTTATATTTTTTCACGATCGGTTCCAGAGTTAGTTTGGGCGATGATGATAATCTTTATATTTAAACCTGGTCTGCTACCGGGAGCGGTTGCTCTTGCCCTTCATAACTTTGGAATCCTAGGAAAGCTATGGGCAGAAGTAATCGAAGACATGGATCCAAGGCCGATTCGAAATTTAGCTGCCACTGGTGCTTCCAAGGTAGAAATATTTTTTTACGGTATCCTTCCAACGGTTTTACCGCGATTTCTCACCTATATTCTTTACCGCTGGGAAGTTATTATGAGAACAACGATTGTCGTTGGCTTTGTCGGAGCCGGCGGTTTGGGAATGGATTTCAAACTGGCGATGAGCTTTTTCAATTACACACAAATTACCCTGCTTCTCTTATGTTATATGATTCTTGTCATCATCGCCGACTTTGCTTCTGAAAGTACGAGAAAATCGGTTAAATAAGTAAAGGAACACATTTCCAAATAGAAATGTGTTCTTTTTCGTAAGGTTCTACGAATGGTTGGCTGCATACTCATACCAAGATAGGAAAAAATTGATTCGAACGGTCCTTTCCATTATCCTATAATAGTACAGAAATGACTTTTTGAATCATCTAGGGAGTGAGAATTCATTGCAAACAAAATCTGCTTTACCGATTTTATTTGTGGTTATGTTTTTAGTTATGGTTGGTTTCGGAATTATTATTCCAGTATTACCTTTTTACGCCGAGGAAATTGGGGCAAATCCCACTGAACTCGGATTGTTAATGGCGGTTTATTCACTGATGCAACTCATTTTTGCACCAATGTGGGGTCAGGTTTCCGACCGCATCGGACGGAAGCCGGTGATGATGATCGGGATATTCGGTCTCGGTTTATCTTTCCTCATCCAAGCTCTTTCAACTGAATTATGGATGTTATTTGCAGCCAGAATTCTGGGCGGTATTCTTTCATCTGCCAATATGCCAACCGCAATGGCCTATGTTGCTGACATCACAACGGAAGAAAATCGCGGCAAAGGCATGGGGATTGTCGGCGCTGCCACTGGTTTAGGCTTTGTGTTCGGACCGGCGATTGGCGGTATTTTTTCGAAATTTAGCTTAAGTATGCCTTTTTATCTTGCAAGTGGGTCTTCCTTTATCACCTTGATCCTGGTATTTATTCTGTTAAAGGAATCAAAACAAAAAAAGGGTCCTATCTCAAAGGAAAAAACATCCATCTGGAAGGTATTCAATGGAGCTGTGTCCGTGCTGTTTTTCGTCCAGCTATTAATTTCGTTATCTCTCTCAGGTTTAGAGGCAACGTTTGCCTATTTTGCCGCTAAGAAAGCAGGATTAGACGCAATCCAGCTTGGATACATCTTCATGATAATGGGTTTTGGTAGTGCATTAGTTCAAGGTGGTTTGGTCGGCAGATTAACCAAAAAATATGGGGAAAGCAGAGTCATTCAAGGCGGTATGATTGTATCTGCCCTTGGCTTCGGTTCAATCTTGCTTGTACATAGTTTTACAACAGCTGCGATATATTTAACTCTTTTTGGGCTCGGCAATGGAGTCATCCGTCCAAGCGTCTCTTCCCTGCTTACAAAGACGTCCAAGGCAGGACATGGAAGCTCAACCGGACTATTGTCATCCTTTGATTCTTTAGGACGTATTATTGGTCCGCCGCTCGGAGGCTGGCTATTTTCAATGGCTGCGGGTCTCCCCTATATTTCAGGAGCCATTATCACAATCGTTGCCTTTCTGCTATTCGTCGTCTTTCGCCCTCAGCTGCATACGGCAAAAGCACCAAATATACAAAATTAAATATTGAGGCATATGGCATCATCGGACATGCATAAAATGAATACAGGATGATTATATAAAAGGAGCCCTGTATATCATGAAAATAAAAACCTTTACTTGTGTTGCTTGCCTATTGGTGACCTTAGTGTTTGCTGCCTATCTTGATTCACCTTACTCATTTTTTAATAAAAACTATGCCTATTCATCCGTTCAGCCTGCCATAGCCCAACCTGTTGAAGTGGAGCCATCGAGTGATATTCCAGAATTGGAAGAAAAACTAGAGAAACTTGAAAGAGTAGATGGCTATATTGTAGAAACATACGAGGAATATGAAGTATATAAGGACAAAGATGGAAATGTTATAAAAAGTGAACCGACAGGAAAAACAGATAGCATAAGATATTGGGATTATAGCAAAAAGACCGCTGACGAATAAACGGTTAGCGGTCTTTTTTATTCATTAAACTTCATTTACTTTTAAGTTGTTCATCGTTGACCTCGTGCTTTTATACTTATATGGGTATTATTTATCTTAAAAAAATTTATTCTACGTTACCTTCCCAGTCAAGCATTCCACCAGCCATATTGATTACATTAAAACCATAGCTTTCAAGAAATTGTGCTGCACGACCGCTTCTACCTCCTGAACGGCAAACCATAAGATACTCTTTTGATTTATCTAATTCATGCATGCGAAACTCAACTAATCCTAAAGGGATATTCATCGCACCTGGGATTTTTCCGGTCCTTACTTCGTCCACTTCACGAACATCAATGATATTTAATTTTTTTCCTTCATTTAATAATTTCGCAACTTCTTTTGCCGTCATTTGTCTCATCGTTTTCTCCTCCTTATACACTCTTATATAAATAGGTTAACATTCCCGTCTTGTGCGTCTGCCAAATAAGCAGCCACTCCTGCATATTCAATATTATCTAAAAGTTCTTCTTGTTTTAGTCCTAATAAATCCATTGTCATCGTGCATGCTACTAGCTTTACATCCTGTTCTTGAGCCATTTCGATCAATTGCGGTAAAGGCATCGCATTATGTTTTTTCATAATGTCTTTGATCATTTTCGGACCGAAGCCGGCAAAATTCATTTTGGAAAGTCCCATTTTATCGGCGCCTCTAGGCATCATTTTTCCAAACATCTTTTCCATGAATCCTTTTTTCACTGGAATATTTTCTTCTTTACGCAGGGCATTTAATCCCCAGAATGTGTGAAAAATAGTTACTTCATGATCATATGCAGCAGCACCATTCGCTATAATATATGCCGCCATCGCTTTATCGTAATCTCCACTAAATAATACAATTGTTGTCTTTTTCTTCTCTGTCATGTATGAACCTCCTGGATGATAAATATCATTACATATACCCGTACAGGTATAATTCATTTTAAAAAAATATTTTTTTAAAAATTTTACCATTACCCCTACGGGTATAATAGTACTAAAAATAAAAAAGGGTGTCAATCCTTTTTTAGCCGATAGGAAATTAAAAATTTCCTATCAGGCATAAGTGCAACTACGCCTCTGACTTCGCCTAAAGGCTTGCCAATCGGCGAGTTCTCTTTATCGACTCTTTACTAGAAGGTTTACTGCTTCTTTAACCATTTCTTCTGTACTTTCACCATTTTCATTGGCATTTCTAACACACTCCACTAAATTAGAGCTAACAATTACACCAATAGTACGGTCAATGGCAGTTCTTGATGCAGATAACTGGGTGATAACTTCCTTACAGTCCTTATTTTCTTCCATCATTCTTAAAATTCCTCTTAACTGTCCTTCAATACGCTTTACTCTATTTTTAATTTGATCATTATAATCCATGTGGTACCTCCTTCATTAAAAGGAACAATATTGCCAAGTTATACATTATACCCTTAAGGGTATGTTGTCAACTGTAACTTTTCTAACCGTTACCTGGCTTGTAGTAATAAGGATTATTTTTATGATCTATAATTTCATTATTATCGATAAAAACTTTTCGATTTTCTAAGAAAGTAGCTAACGTAATTGATTCTAATTTTTCCCCGGCTTTTTCCACCTCATTAAGTAACCAGCTTCGGTCTAGTTGAAGATATTTTAAATTATAATCAAGAATTTGCCCATCCATGATCAATGGAATAGGTATATATTCTTTCTTTACAATTATGTTTAAATCATTAGGTTGGATTGGCCGGTAATTTGACTTGGGGATCACACTAATACTCCCTGTATCTTCCATTACCGCCATCTCAATATTTTGGCTATCCGTGTACCCTTTAACTCTTAATTGTGATAATAGCTCATTAA
Organism: Neobacillus sp. NPDC058068; assembly: GCF_042885335.1. NCBI lineage: Bacteria > Bacillati > Bacillota > Bacilli > Caryophanales > Bacillaceae > Neobacillus > Neobacillus sp. NPDC058068. The sequence goes on from NZ_JBHVSI010000001.1 coordinate 398,545, forward strand.
TAGTCATTCTGACCTTTTTCAGCCCTTTTCTATCAATATCACCGTTTCGAATCAATACTGTCGGACTATCATAAAGAATCCATCTTAATTTATTATATAAAGATATACGTACAAAAATTTTATACAAAATGACTATGATTGCAGCATACATTAAAGATTTTCCTATATGATTGACTTCCACAGGTGTACTGATGATATTGGTAAGTACGTAGATATACAATAAGTCAAATGCATGCATTTCCGATACTGCCTTTTTTCCAGTCACCCGTAAAAACAAATAGCCCATAATAAAAACAATGAAAGCACGGTAAAATATTTCCAATCATCCATCTCCCCTAAAATTCTTCAGCTTAACGATCCGAAGATTTGAACGTAAGTTATCGTTAGTATTCTATGGTTCATATATTTCTATACGAGAGGAATTAACGACCACCATATTTTTAAAAATATTGAATTATTCACTGAGGACGTTGCGTATATTTAATTAATCATGATAGTAAATAGGAAAGGGTGATTTAAGTGGCGATAATAGGAAAGGATGATTTTGTAAATGGATTTGTGCCCCACCATAATCATGGGTCAGTTGATTATACAGGAGTAAGTTCAAATCATGTTCATCAATGCTTGGATATTACATCACCACCGATTCAAACCCAAGATGGAGGTCATATCCATTATACTGAAGGATATGTTTTGTTTGAGGATGGTCATACCCACCATTATCAAGCATACTCCGGACCGGCGATCCCAGTTGGAAATGGAATGCATGTACATTACTATGATTTCCATACCACAGTAGAAGCTGGACATAGTCATCATGTTAAAGGGGTTGACCACCCAGCACCAGGTACGAAGTAACCAAATAAACACAGTAGTAGCGAAATATCCACCAACTACTAGATACCGATTATGTATGGTTTTAAGAAAAAGAAGGTGCGAGTAATCGCACCTTCTTTTTCTTAAAACCAATATTCGCAGTTACTCTGGGAAGCCCAACATATTATTTATCTTTTACGCGGAGAAGTCGTAATCCATTCAATGTGACAATAAGCGTGGCACCCATATCCGCAAAAATCGCAATCCAAAGCGTTAACCATCCTGGAATAACTAGTAAAAGCGCCAATAGTTTAATGCCAAGTGAGAAGGTGATATTTTGTTTGATAATGAATAAAGCTTTTCTGCTTAGTTTTAACGTGAATGGAAGTTTACCTAGGTCATCGGCCATTAAAGCAATATCTGCTGTTTCTAACGCTGTGTCTGTTCCTGCTCCGCCCATAGCAATTCCGACAGTCGATGCGGCTAAAGCTGGTGCATCATTCACACCGTCTCCGACCATTGCAACATGGTCGTATTTTTTTCTTAGATTTTTAATGAACGTTAATTTATCTTGAGGTAACAGATCTGATTGTATATCAGATACCCCTACTTGCTTTCCAATTGCATTGGCAGTCCCTGAATTATCACCCGTAAGCATGATTGTTTTTTGAATCCCTAGCGAGTGAAGTTTTTGGATAACAGACTTACTGTTTCCCCTCACTTCATCAGCAACTGCTAGTAATCCCAGTATTTCCGTTGCCGTGCCTGCCACCATAACGGTTTTCCCTTGATTTTGCATTTCAGCAATATTCCCTTTTAGTTTCGACGAAATTCCATTTGGTAAAATTTCATCGAATAAATGAGGACTGCCGACATAGTACATTTTATCGTTGACTCTTCCCTTGATTCCTTTGCCAGTAATGGAAGAGAAGTCAGCTATTTTAATGTCTTTGTAAGGTACGTTTTCCTGCTTTGCTTTTTTGATTATCGCCGAAGCCAAAGGATGCTGTGAACTATTTTCTAAAGCAGCTATGATGGCTAGCAGTTCATTCGAATTTTTATTGGTTTGGGGAAGATAATCCGTTACAACTGGAATTCCTTCCGTCAAAGTTCCTGTTTTATCAAAGGCAATCGCTTTAATTGCACCCATTTCCTCTAAATGGATTCCGCCCTTAATTAAAACCCCATTTCGTGCAGCATTACCAATAGCAGTCACAATCGAAACAGGAGTCGAAATGACAAGTGCGCAAGGACAGCCAACCACCAATACAGCCAGCCCTTGATAAATCCATTTACTCCAATCCGCATCAAATAATAACGGGGGAAGCACTGCCACTAACAGGGAAATGAACATAATAACGGGTGTATAATACTTCGCAAAGCGATCGACAAATGCTTGAGATGGAGCCCTTTCAGCTTGAGCTTCTTCAACAAGATGAATGATTTTGGCAATCGTGGTATCGTCCACATGTTTGGTGACTTTCACTTCAAGAAGTCCTTCATCATTTAAGGTTCCAGCAAAAACCTCATCATCAACCGTTTTCGAAACAGGGACAGATTCACCCGTGATCGCTGCCTGATTAACTGCGGATACTCCTTTTACTACCATACCGTCCATGGCGATCTTCTGTCCTGGTTTGACGATTAAGATGTCTCCAATTTGAATATCGTTCACTTCTACCGTAATTTCTTTGTTGTTCCTTCGAATTAAGGCTTCTTTTGGAGCAATATCCATTAACGAGCGAATTGATTGCCGAGCTTTATCCATCGAATAGGACTCGAGAACCTCACTTATGGCAAACAAAATGACAACTGTTGCTCCTTCTCCCCACTCGCCGATGATTGCTGCTCCAATAACGGCGATGGTCATCAGGGTTCTCATATCAAATTCTAAACGGAATAAATTTTTCAGTCCGGTGATAAAAAGGCGATAGCCGCCTACTAAAATAGCCGCTCCATACGCAAAAATCGCAAATAAACTCTCTTCTCCGTTCATTTGTCCGGCAAACCAGCCAATAAGCAAGAAAACAAATGAGACTATGACTGTTGAATATTTTTTCAAGAAAGGTTCTTTTTTCTCATCAAATCGTTGTTTTTCAGGAATGACTTTGATATTTTCAAAAGCTCCTGCTTTCTCTAATTCCGCAATGGTTGTTTCACCATAAACCGTAAGCTTGGAAGCACCGAAATTTACACTTGCATTAGAAACACCATCCAGGTGTTTTACGTTCGTTTCGAACTTTGTCGCACAGCCAGCTCAGGTGAATCCCTGCACCCGATAGACGGTTTTATCATTTGCTTGTTCTAAAGCGTTACTCATGAGTGGCCACCTCCTTTTGATGCTCAAAAGCGATTTGAATTAGTTGTTTAACATGGTCATCGTCAAGAGCGTAGAAAACCAATTTGCCTTCTTTTCGATATTTCGCTAACCCTAAATTTCGCAGCAGTCGCAAATGATGGGAAGCTGTAGCTGTCGTACTGCCTACGATATTAGCTACATCACAGACACATAATTCATCTTCTACGCTTAAGGCGTAAGCGATTTTAATTCTAGTGTCATCGGATAACGCTTTAAATATTTGTGAAACAGCCATTGTATTTTGCTGGGAAACAGATTCCTTCACCCGCTTCACTTTTTCCTCATCAACGCAGGTTATTTCACATATATCATCATGTTTCATCACGTTCACCACCCATTATTCAAATATCCGTTTGATTATTAGTATATGTTCAATTGTTAGAATGGTCAAATATTTATTTAAATATGAAAAAGCGGTAATTCCTTATGGGAGTTACCGCTTTTTATATTAGGTTTCAATACTGATGCCAGTTTTCCAGAAGCGATTTTACTTAATAATTTGCTCCAATTTTTGAATTTGAATCATAAAATGGTACAATATTTTATGCAAGATTACCAATGATTGCTAAATACTTAACTAGGAGTGAAGAAGATGGCTGTCGATATTTATTTAAATTTCAATGGAAATTGTCGCGAAGCAGCAGAGTTTTATGCAGAGGTTTTTGGTACCGAAAAACCAAATATTATGACTTTTGGCGATTCTCCACAAAATCCAGATTACCCACTGCCAGAAGAAGCAAAGAATTTAGTGATGCACACAAGGCTCAACATTGATGGAAGTAATGTGATGTTTTCTGATGTATTTCCGGGAATGCCTTTTGTAGCAGGTAATAACATAAGCCTAGCAGTGGTCAATAAAGATAAGGATAAAATTACCACTTATTTTAATAAATTAAAAGATGGCGGAACTGTTGTCATGGAGCTTCAAGAAACATTTTGGAGCAAGTGCTATGGTCAAGTAAAAGATAAGTTTGGCATAGAATGGCAATTCAATTTTGATAATGGAGAAATGGTGATGTAATTTTTCCCTAAACAAAAAAAGAGGGTGAGGAAACTCTCAAAACAGAAAGTTTCTCACCCTTTTTGGCCTATTGTTAAGCACAAGATTCTTGCTTCAATAATTTCGCAATCTCTAACGACTTAATATGATAGCCATCAACTTCAAGAATCTTAAACTCGTAATCCTCGTACATGATTTTATCACCTTCGGCTACTTCCATTTTTTCCGAGAGGATCCAGCCGCCGATTGTATCGATATCTGAATCGTCGATGTCTAATCCTAACAAATCATTGATTTCATCAATTAGGACTTTTCCATCAACTATTGTTTTATTTGGACTGATTTTATTTATATCTGGGACTTCATCCGCATCAAATTCATCCCGAATCTCGCCGACTATCTCTTCCAAGATATCTTCGACCGTTACTAACCCTGCGGTTCCGCCATACTCATCAATTAAAATAGCCATATGAACACGGTCTTTTTGCATTTTGACTAATAAATCGTGGATAGGAATGGTTTCAATGACTTGGATGACGGGTCGGATATATTCCATTATAGAAGTTTCAACATTTTTCCCTTTAATATACTCTGTAAAAACTGCTTTCATATTGACCATGCCGATGATGTTATCTTTTTCACCATCGATGACTGGATATCTCGTATAATTTTCTTCTATAACGATTTTCAAACATTCGTCTAACGATTGTGAGATATCAAAAGCGACAATTTCCGTTCTTGGCACCATAATTTCCTTGGCATTCCGATCATCGAATTCAAATATATTATTCACATATTTATATTCAGATTGATTAATCTCACCGCTTTTAAAGCTTTCCGAAATAATGATTTGAAGCTCCTCTTCCGAGTGTGCCGTTTCGTGTTCGGAAGCGGGCTTCAATCCAAATAGACCTGTAATCATCCGGGCAGAGCCATTTAATGCTTTAATAAAAGGATACATCATTTTATAAAATAGCATCATCGGTCTAGCGAAAATTAACGTAATCGTTTCAGCTCTTTGAATGGCAAATGTTTTTGGTGCCAGCTCGCCTACTACGACGTGAATGAAGGTTACCGAAGCAAACGCCAGGATAAAGGATGTTATGCTTGAAACCGATTCTGGCATGTTTATTTTAACCAAGAGCGGATGCAGGATATGCTCCACTGTCGGTTCACCCAGCCAGCCTAGACCTAATGCTGTTACGGTAATCCCTAATTGACAAGCAGATAAATATTCATCAAGATTTGTTACAATCGTTTTTGCCACAGCCGCATTCTTGCTGCCTTCTGCAACTAGCTGATCAATTCGCGTGCTGCGAATTTTAACAATAGCAAATTCGTATGATACGAAAAACGCTGTAAAAGCAATTAAGATTGCTATCATTAACAAATTAAAAATAATCAATAGTCTCCTTACTTAAAAATTTCAAGTAAGGAATACACCTCCTGTTTTTTCCCAAGTTAGTTCGTTATTATCGAGTAAAGATTTTAGCATTTAAAAAGTAAATATAATGTTTGTGCCAATGTAACTCCTTGCGACGATAATTTGCTTACCAGTTGTTCTTTTTGTTGCTTGTTTAATTTTTGTAGAATAGGTTGCATCGCCTTTAATTCTTCTTTTAAATGCTCCATAATCAGCGCAATTTGTTCAAAATGTTGCTCGACCTTCTGTTTGTCGATACTATTATCTGAGTGAATCATTTCAATAGAAGACTTGATTTCCTCAAGCGGCATCTTAAGATTCTTGTAATGCTCCACCAGCTCCAAAATCTGAATCGTCTCATGACCATACAATCGATAATTAGAATCCGTTCTAATAGGGTTAAGTAAGCCCATTTGGGTGTAATAATCAATTGTCCTTTTAGAGATATTCATTAACTTTGCTATTTCACCAATTCTATACAACTTCCCAATGGACTCCCCCCTTTTCTATTTTTCTATTAAAATACTATAACACAACTCTAACCGTACAGTCAACGTGTCGGTTTTTTATGTAAGTTAGATAAGCTGCATTTATGATAAACTGAATTTATCCTGAAACGGTTGGAGGATTACAAGATGGAAAAAACTGATATACACTTATGGCTAGAGAATCAAAAACTCCCTTTGCTGGAAAAGCTCCTATCACTGGAGGAAGTATTTTGGATCAATCCAAAACTTGAAAAATTCCTGAATGGAATCGAAAAATCTTCGCTTTCCGATACGAATGTGAGTGAGGCTGAGGAAAGATTAAAACGGTTTGCCCCCTATATTGCGAAGGTTTTTCCGGAAACAAGCGTTTCAAAGGGCATAATAGAATCTCCCTTGCTAAAGATTCCGACGATGAAAGAAAAATTGGAGCACGATTTCGGGGAGCCTTTATTGGGAGAGCTCCTGTTAAAATGTGATAGTCATCTCCCTATTTCGGGGTCGATTAAAGCAAGAGGCGGCATTTATGAAATCCTAAAGTATGCAGAAGAACTGGCCTTGGAAAACCAATTGTTATCCATTCATGATGATTATTCAGTTTTAGCCAGCGAAAAGTTCCACACCTTCTTTTCTCACTATTCAATTGCCGTTGGTTCCACTGGAAATTTGGGCTTAAGTATCGGCATCATCAGTGCGAAGTTAGGGTTTAAGGTAACCGTCCATATGTCCGCTGATGCAAAACAATGGAAAAAGGACTTGCTTCGGAGTAGAAATGTCGAAGTGATCGAGTATGACACAGATTATAGTAAAGCGGTTGAGGAGGGCAGAATCCAAGCTGAAGCAGACCCTAGATGTTATTTCGTGGATGATGAAAATTCTCGTGATTTATTTTTAGGGTATGCAGTGGCGGCTTTACGATTGAAAAGTCAATTAGAAGAATTAGCGATTACTGTTGATGAAAATCATCCATTATTCGTTTACCTTCCTTGTGGTGTCGGCGGCGGCCCTGGGGGCGTAGCATTTGGGTTGAAATTAATGTTTAAGGACCACGTCCACTGCTTTTTTGCCGAGCCAACCCACTCACCGTGTATGTTACTCGGCTTAATGACGGGTCTTCATGAGCAAATTTCGGTCCAAGATATTGGCATTGATAATATTACCGAGGCAGATGGCCTTGCTGTCGGAAGACCATCTGGATTTGTCGGCAGAACCATGGAACCTTTTTTAAGCGGAAATTACACGGTCAGCGATGACCGTTTGTATAAACTGTTAAAGGACCTAGTTGATACGGAGGATATTCATTTAGAACCTTCTGCACTGGCGGGTATGATTGGACCGGTTAAATTATCTAAAGAGGGTGCCGATTATGTACAAAAATGTGATTTAGTGAACAAAGTGGGTAATGGTACACATATTGTCTGGGCAACGGGCGGGAGTATGGTTCCGAAAGCAATGATGGATCAATATTATCAAAAGGGAATGGTGAACCGACGGTAATGATTTTGAATCCTGCTGCTATTCTTTACTTTTCCAATATTTATAAAAATAAGAAAAGGACTCATCACTTGATGAATCCTGTGTAATATATGACTCCCTAAAAAGATTTACTTTTATTACTATTTGGGACCTTTCTTACCTTTCGGACCAGGTTTTCCCTTGCTTCCTCTTGAGCCTCGGCTGCCCCTGCTTCCACGTGAGCCTCTGCTTCCTCTTGATCTGCGGCTGCCTCTGCTTCCACGTGGGCCTCGCCTTCTCCTTGATCTGCGGCTGCCTCTGCTTCCTCTTGAGCCTCGGCTCCCTCTTGATCCACGGCTTCCTCTTGATCCACGGCTTCCTCTTGACCCGCGGCTTCCTCTACTTCCACCTGAGCCTCGGCTCCCTCTTGACCCGCGGCTTCCTCTGCTTCCACGTGAGCCTCTGCTTCCTCTTGACCCACGGCTTCCTCTGCTTCCTCCACGTGAGCCTCTGCTTCCTCTTGACCCGCGGCTGCCTCTGCTTCCATGTGAGCCTCGGCTCCCTCTTGACCCGCGGCTTCCTCTGCTTTCTCCACGTGAGCCTCTGCTTCCTCTTGACCCGCGGCTTCCTCTGCTTCCACGTGAGCCACGGCTACCTCTTGACCCGCGGCTTCCTCTGCTTTCTCCACGTGAGCCTCTGCTTCCTCTTGACCCGCGGCTGCCTCTGCTTCCACGTGAGCCACGGCTTCCTCTTGATCCGCGGCTACCCCTGCTTCCGCGTGAGCCACGGCTTCCTCTTGATCCGCGGCTACCCCTGCTTCCGCGTGAGCCACGGCTGCCTCTGCTTCCTCCACGTGAGCCACGACTTCCACGTGAGCCACGGCTGCCTCTGCTTCCACGTGAGCCACGGCTACCTCTTGATCCGCGGCTGCCCCTGCTTCCGCGTGAGCCACGGCTACCTCTTGATCCGCGGCTACCCCTGCTTCCGCGTGAGCCACGGCTACCTCTGCTTCCTCCACGTGAGCCACGACTTCCACGTGAGCCACGGCTACCTCTTGATCCGCGGCTGCCCCTGCTTCCGCGTGAGCCTCGTCTTCCTCTGGACCCGCGGCTACCTCTTCTTCCGCGTGATCCACGACTTCCTTTTGATCCACGACTTCCTTTTGATCCACGGCTGCCTCTGCTTCCACTTGAGCCACGACTTCCTTTTGATCCACGGCTGCCTCTGCTTCCACTTGAGCCACGACTTCCTCTGGACCCGTGGCTGCCCCTGCTTCCGCGTGAGCCGCGACTTCCAGCACTGCCCTTTGAACCATGGCTCCCCCTTGATCCTTTGCTGCCTCTCTTACCTTTTTTCTCTTTCCTGCCCTTTTTTCCTAGTTTGAACTCAACTGGATTATTATCTAAAAAATCGACCACACCATTTTCTTGTGCTTGTGATAGCAATTCTTCCATGACGATCCTCATTGCCATTTTCCACCACTTTCCCAAAGTTTTATGCTCATTGATAATCTATGGGAATAAAGTGGAATTGGATATAGACATACATTTATTTTTTTTTTTGAATTTAACAGCAAAAACCTAGATACGGAACCATTAATAATTAGCGAGCATACAATTCTAAAAAATATGTATAATTAGGAGTAAATAAATTGCAAAAATATGAAATTTTTATTAATCCTAAGCAGCTAAACCAACTGGATAAAGACATTTGGATGGATAAACATGTACCTGCTGTACTTAAAATAGGCAGCCGTCAATACACAATTGGACTATCTTACCGAGGGAATGTAATCAGAAAGAAGAAAAAGAAATCGTATAATATCGTTTTTCAAAAACCCTTTACAGTAAATGGTGCACATGAAATCCACCTAAATGCAGAATTCAATGACGTAACACTCTGCAGGAATAAACTCTCACTCGATTTCTTTGACAATATTGGTGTTTCCGCTCCCCATTCAAAACATATCCTTCTATATATAAATGGATTTTGCAAAGGGATTTACCTAGAGCTTGAATCCTTCGATCAATATCTTTTAGAAAAAAGAAAATTGCCGTTAGGACCAATCATTTACGCCACCAATTATCATGCAAATTTTTCCTTATTAACACCAGAAAAAGAACTGAAAAAAAGCTTGGATGACGGTTACACACTAAAATATGGTGAAAAAAAAGACCTTGCAAATTTAGAAAACCTTATCGCCATGACAAACTCCTTAAGCAATGAGGAATTTGAAAAGCAAATACCTATGATTCTTGATGTCAAACAATATTTAACATGGCTGGCAGGCGTTGTATGTACGCAAAATTTTGATGGCTTTATCCATAATTATGCCCTTTACCAAAATAGTGAAACCGGCGTTTTCGAGATTACACCATGGGACTATGATGGAACCTGGGGCCGCGACCTTCACGGACTGCCGCTTGACCATGATTTTGTACCAATTACAGGCTATAACACCTTGACAGGCAGATTGCTGTTTTTTCCACATTTTAAAAAGAACTATTCCGATATTTTGTCCTCGATTTTAGCTAACGAATTTACAGTTGAAACGCAAACCGAAATGATTGATGCGCTTTTTCAAACGATTATTCCGTACCTTCACCTTGATCCTTTTGTTAAAGCAAGCCCAGAAATATTAAATCAGGAGAAGGAATTTATCATTCATTTCATCCAAAAAAGAAATGCTTATCTCAAACAACAAATGATTAAACTCCAATAACGAAAGAAGTATATGGTTAAATATCATATACTTTTTTTTGCCTATTTTTTACCCATTCTTTGAAAAAAAGGCGGCTTTATTAGTACAACATCACCCCGTGACACATATAGATGCAGTGTAAATGTTTATTTAAATAAAAGGAGGAAACTATGGGTTATGAATAAAGAAGTAATGAACCTTCATGTTGGCAAAACAATCAGGGTGGATCGGGGAGGCCCAGAATCCAGGCAAGGAAAATTACTGGCCGTTTTTGATGATTATTTCGTCCTTCTAACTGAAAAGGATGGGGTTGTATATTACAAAACAAATCATATCAAAAGTGTTACCGAAAGTTCGAAGGATTTAATGAATTTAGGTTTAAACATTCCAAAAAACTTCGATTATAAAACCGGAGATAATTTCCATAAATTGTTAGAAAGTATAAAATATCAATGGGTAAGAATTAACCGCGGAGGCACGGAAGCCCTTGAAGGCGTCCTTAATGATGTAAATAAAGATTTTGCTTCTTTAATTGTGAAGGAAGAAGTCGTCCGTTTTTCGATGAGGCACATTCGAAACATCAGCTATGGTTTGATGGTAGAGAAACAAAAAAATGACTCTGATGACAGTGATAATGATCAAAATTCTGAAGGTAACAACGAGTAACCAAAATGTCGCTTCTCCACTAGAGAAGCGACCCATTATCTCTTAAGGAGGGTAAATACATGGGGTTAGATAAATTTTCAACTGCATTGGATTTATTAAAGGGCTTCAATGTAAATCTTTATGTAGGTGAAGACGTATTTAAAGGAAAACTAATTGGTGTGGAAACAGACCATGTCGTGTTAGAAACCGAAAATAAATACATTTTCTATTATAACATTGATAAAATCCAAGCAATCACAAAAAACACGAGACTGTTCCAGACAGAGGAAACCACTGCAGAATTTCAAAAGACACAGAGCTTAACAGAACTTCTCCATTCATTTCAACATTCCTGGGTAAGCATTTTAAGTGTTAATAAACAAAGGTTTAGCGGCGTATTAAGTGACATTGATTCCGATTTTGCCACATTAATTAATGGTGAAGAGCGAATCCTAATCAAATTATCGCATGTCTCCAACATTTTAAAAGGATTTGTTAAAGAGGAGAAACCCGCCAAGCTGCAGGCACCAAAGAAAAGTGCACAAAAAAATAACGAAGCAAATGAACAAGGAACCGCTTCCTCCGAAAAGTCAGAGAATAAAAATGATACAAAATCAACGTCAACAATAAAAGAAGCGAGCAATTCTTCGGAAAAGAGGCAAAAGGCTTCGACTCACAAAGAACAGCCTGAAAGACAGGAAACAGCTGCTCTAATTGCTGAAATTAATGAGATTGTCGAACTAAACAATTCAATGGTTTGGTCACAACCGATCAAAACGGAAACTCCTGTAATCGAAACAAAGGTTGAAGTCTCTGCCTTTAACAGTACTATTAAACAGAAGTCTGAAGAAGTAAGTACTCCAACTACCATTGAATTGAGTCGAACAGAGGAAAAGTTTGAAGCTCCAAAGATGAGCAAACCGAAACTGAACGAGCAGCCAAAGGAAATGAAACCTGTAAAGGAAACCTCACCAATTAAATCGGGAACGACAACGGCATCACTTTTACCGGAAATAAAAAAGGAAGTAAAACCTGCAAAAGTTCAAGAAACCGCAAATGTTCCTAAACCGGTTATTTCAGAAAAAGCGGTACCTAATAAAACTGAAAATAAAACAAAAGAGGCAAGTCCAAATAAAAGGGATACTAAAACAGAAGTAATAAGTGCAAATAAAAAGAATACTAAGGCAGAAGTGACAAGTCCAAATAAAAGGGATACTAGAACAGACCTGACAGTTGCAATTAAAAAGGATACTAGAACAGAAGTTACAGGTGCAATTAAAAAGGATACTAGAATAGAAGTTACAGGTGCAAATAAAAAGGATACTAGAACAGAAGTGACAAGTCCAAATAAAAGGGATCCTTGGACAGACGTGACAAGTGCAAATAAAAAGGATCCTTGGACAGAGGTGACAAGTGCAAATAAAAAGGATAATAGGATAGAAGGGGTACAAAAACAGCAAGAATCGAAGAGTTTCCGTTTTGCCGGTGAACCCGTTTCCCGTGAAAATAGCAGGGCTGCTTTCCCATTTGCAGGCTGGCCAAACAGAAGCAAAAGAACATTTAGATTTTAGATATAATCACTTTAAGAAATGATAAAAAAATTTCAGTTCCCTTCAATCTTACTTCCCGCCTTATGGCAGCATCCCAAAGAATTCTTACAAATATGAGCTGGGCAGGTGTCAGCATTCTTATATCGTAAATGAACTTGGTTCCTAAAGCCCATCTCTATTTGTAAATTGGTAAAACCCAGGAAAGGATGTGAGTTAATGAATTTGAAAAATATTAGAGGAAGATATATTAAAGTAGAGATTTCAGGAAAGAAATTAATCAGCGGGTTATTAGTGGACATTGGCAGTGATTTATGGGTAATTTTCAATGGGTATGATTATCTTTATATTCCAATTGTTCATATACAAAACTGGCAATTTTTAAAGAAAGATGAAATTGATGAGATTAATTTCAACGACGAACCAACACCGATTTATAATCATAATGAAGAAATATCATTACGGAAAACCCTTACCTCCGCAAAGGGGATTTTTACAGAAATCTATGTCACAAGTAACCAAGCACTGCATGGTTATATTATTAGCATCATGAACAATTACTTTGTCTTTTACTCCCCTATATACAAGACCATGTTTATCTCGCTGAACCATCTTAAATGGTTAATCCCGTACACCAATAATCAACGGCCTTACGGTTTAAGCAACGCAAGTCTGCCTGTTAACCCGAGCAGCATATCATTTGCCCGATCCTTTGAAGTGCAAATTGAAAAGTTAGTGGGAGAATTAATTGTCTTTAATATTGGCGAAAACGAGAATGTGATTGGCAAAATTCAAGGAATCAAGAATAACTTTGTGGAATTAATTAGTGCGAAAGAGGATCCAGTTTATTTAAATCTACAACATATTAAAACCGTTCATATGACGTAATTGGCAATGTTCTATGGCTGATTAGTAAACAAGCTTTTTTTATAATACTCTATAAGAGTGTCTAATCGACACTCTTTTTATGAGCATATTTAGTAAACTATTTATCTTCCACATAAACGGTCTCTGATTTTCTGCTAACACGGAATGACAGTAGTTCAAAGGTAATTCCATATAGGAAGGTAACAAGGAACATGGATCCAATCATATCTAACATCACATGCTGCTTAACGAAAAGAGTCGAGATAATAATTAATGTACCTAAAATATGGATTGTTAAGTTGTTTAGTACATGTTTATTTTTAATGTTTAGTGAAGCAAGCATGATGGCGAATGTCGTAAGTACATGGATACTCGGGAAACAATTAACTGGGCGATCGTTCGCGTAAATCCATTGAACAAGGTGAATAACTAAATTGTTACCTTCCACTGTCGGCCTTGGTACTGTTGTCTGAAAAAAGAAGTAAATCACAAAACAAATCAGCTCGGCAATCACAATCAAGATCAATGTTTTAATGTATATTTTGGTATCCTTAAAACAAAAATAAACTAAATAACAAAACAAATAAGCATACCAAAGGATATAAGGAATGATAAAGACTGATATAAAAGGAATGGCTTTATCGACTGTGGAGGTAAGATCCACAGCATCATTTGCTCGGGTGTTTAATAGTTCATAGATTTTCCCTAGAAGCGGCATCACGAGCAAAAATAATAAGTAGGGAGCCTTTTTTATTAGTAATTTCAAATATGCCCCTCCCCTTCTCGAATACCCTCAAAATTAACAGTTTAATAGAAAAAAATGTCGAACCTTTAATATAATATCATAAATAAGTTAAAAATCCATATATTTTCCAAGATTTCTCTATATTTTATGTTGTTAATTTACAGTCCCTTACATACCATCATTCAAGACGAAATTTAGACATCTTTCAAGAACAAATTGGGTTATTTCTCCAATATTCTACTCAACTGTTCAACAAAGGTGCATACATCCTATTTGGAGTGTCTCGTTTGGTTGTTACATTTGGGTGTCAGGCACCGCTCGTGGACATTTGTCCGCCCCCAGTGGACAGTCAGTCGAAATAAGAAGAGAAACCAAGGTGATAATTTTGGTTTCTCTTCTTATTAGAGTCTTTTATGCCCCTGTTTGTTGTTTTCTTGTGAATTGGTGGTATCTTGTGCCCTGGAAGACAAGTTCGCCGACGTCCCCTTCTGCCAATTGGCCAAACTCTCTTCCGCCTATGTTGAATTCCATTCGGTCACCGCTCTCCACTTGAAACGTTACATAGTACCACGTACTGGCATGGGAGTCATGTCCACCACCACTTACTGAAGTCCTCTTCGAGACCACTACCGCATCAACGTTTAAGCGTGGTTGATGATTATTATTGCTCCATTCTTTAATCCCTCTGAAAATAGCAAAAAGTATGAACCCAACCACCAAAATAAAAAAAATCGGGAAAATGGTTTGCATAACAGAAAACATATCAAATCCTTGGTCAAAATCCATCATGTAACCCCCTTTGATCACTTATGAAAAATAAGTTCGAATATATATAAGGCTAATCATTCTAATCGGTTTAAGCTAAATTAAAAAAAACCTTCAAGAATGACTCTAATTTCCATGATTTCACTTTCCATTTAAGGATGTTCATCATAATTCAAATATACCGATAGAAATTCTATTCGACAAGAAATATTTATAATAAAATAACATTAATGGAAGCGTATAAAAGTACAAAGACCGAAAATATGCTATGCTTAAATCACATGATAATAGTGAAAACTTAAAGTGGGTGAACTGAATGGAACGAATCATCTTATTTGATGGTGTGTGCAATCTTTGTAACAGCAGCGTGCAATTTATTTTAAAACGTGACCCTAATGGGACGTTTAAGTTTGCCTCCCTCCAAGGTGAAGCGGGACAATCGCTGCTTAAAAAGTATGGCCTAAATACAAACATCAACAGTTTTGTTCTATTAGAAAATGGGGAAATTCACCTTAAATCAACCGCAGCACTAAGAATCTGCAGAAAATTAACCGGGGCTTGGAGATTGCTTGCAGTCTTCCTCATCATCCCCCGTTCCATCAGAGATTTGTTTTACGGTATAATCGCCAAAAACAGGTATCGGTGGTTTGGAAAAAAAGACAGTTGCATGCTCCCTAAACCTGAATGGAAAAGTAGATTTTTAGATTAAAGGAGATAGGCTTATGATGGATAAAAAAATTATTTTAGCAGCTGGAACTGGATTCTTAGGGAACTCATTAGCCCGCTTTCTCGTCAATAAGGGCTATCAAGTTACCATTCTAACAAGGGGTAATTCAAAAGTTGAGGGTGAAATGAAGTACGTCCAATGGGATGGAATTCATTTAGGGGAATGGGCAAAAGAAATTGATGGCTGTTTTGCACTCGTAAATTTTACCGGAAAAAGCGTAAATTGTATTTATACAAAGGCGAATCGCGAAGAAATTATCTCCTCCCGACTCGATTCAGTTAAAGTTTTACGAGAAGCAATTAATGAATGTACAACGCCGCCGCATGTATTTGTCCAAGCAGGCTCTTTAGCTATTTTTGGTGATACGACAGCAGTTTGTGACGAAACGGCGCCGCACGGGACAGGGTTCTCTGTAGAAGTTTGCCAGCAATGGGAGGAAGAATTTTTCAAGGAATCCCTGCCTGCTACACGTCAAGTTCTGTTAAGAATTGGTTTTGCCTTAGGGCGTGATGGCGGTGCACTTGAGCCGTTAACAAAATTGGCTAAACTCAACCTCGGCGGGACAGTCGGGTCCGGCAAACAATATATCAGCTGGCTCCATATCGATGATTTAAATGAAATGTTCCTGCAGGCAATCGAAAACGATACATATGAAGGCGTTTATAACGCAACTGGCCCGAATCCTGTTACCAATAAAGAATTTATGGCTGCCTTAAGAAAAGTGCTAAATAAAGGGTGGACACCCCCTGCCCCGACGCCACTTGTTTGGCTAGGTGCCTATCTTTTCATGAAAACAGAACCAAGCTTAGCGTTAACCGGCAGGAATTGCCTGCCAAAGAAATTGCAACATCATGGATTTACCTTTAAATATCATAATTTAGAAACAGCCTTAAAAGACTTAATTTAAGTGACGACTGGTACGGTGCCTGACACCCCTAAAACAATCAAATATTTATTTCCATTTGGCATACATTTTATTAAGACTGTTTTTTCAGCAGGAGGTTCCAAATGGAGATTGTTGTTAGGCAGGGCGATTCTTTATCGCACTACAGCCAGTTGTTTAAGATTAATTTGCAATTGATTAATGATTCCAATCAGATTATTCAGCCAAACAGCCTTTCGGTTGGTCAACGAATTCAAATTCCGGGCTTCGTCGCCCAAGAATATCAAATTCGCTATGGGGACTCTTTAACAAGCATTGCCCAAAGTCGGAATCTCCCTCTTGAAGTCGTTTACCTAGTTAATCCAGGAATAAACCCGAAAAATCTTAAGGAAACTCAAGTTATAAAAGTTCCACTGCGAATTACGTGGAGATTAGTGAACGGCAGGCAGTCATATGATTACGAAAAATTGATGAAGGATATCGAGAGATTACACGAGATATACCCGTTTCTACAAATTCCTTCAATTGGAAATACCGTTCTTGGAAAAAACATTCCGGAAATTCTCATTGGTAACGGTAGAAAAAGAATTCATTATAACGGTTCCTTTCATGCCAATGAATGGATTACCACACCAGTCATCATGACCTTTTTAAATGATTATTTATTATCGTTGACAAATCAAAATAACATTCGCGGTTTATCAACATTTCCTTTCTACGAACAAACCACCCTATCAATTGTCCCTATGGTGAACCCTGACGGCGTTGATCTCGTTTTGCACGGACCACCTGCAAATGAAAACTTGAAGAAAAGAGTATTGTGTTTAAATAAAGGCAAGACTGACTTCTCGGGGTGGAAAGCAAATATGAGCGGTGTAGATTTAAATGATCAATTTCCGGCAAAATGGGAGGAAGAGAAGGCAAGAAATCCTAATCAGCCTGGACCACGAGATTATGGAGGAGAAAAACCCTTATCAGAGCCAGAAGCAATCGCAATGGCCGGGCTGACCAAAAAGCGGGAATTTGCCCGCGTACTAGCCTTTCATACGCAATGTGAAGAGATTTATTGGGGGTTTGACAATCTCGAACCGCCACAGTCCGAGGACATTGTGAAAGAATTTAGCCGGGTCAGCGGTTATGTGCCTGTCAAAACGATTGAAAGCTACGCTGGTTACAAAGACTGGTTTATTCAGGATTGGCGGCGGCCCGGTTTCACGGTTGAACTTGGACATGGCATAAATCCCCTTCCAATATCGCAGTTCGATGAAATTTACCAGAAATCACTCGGAATTTTCTTGGCGGGGCTTTATATGTAAACAGGGGGTCGAAAAAATTCACCGACCTCCTTTTTCCTATTCTTTTTTTTATGCTTTGTTAAGTAGTATTGTAGTTTTTCAGGTATAAATTATGGGAACGTCCGATTTGGACGTTCCCGTTCTTATTCCATTAAAGGGCCTATAATGGAATAACTGTAAAGCTATTGAAGCTTTTTTATAAGCTGCGTTTCCCTGCCCAAGCTCCTTGCATTTTACTAAGGAATACAATTTGCCCAATATGATATGCGTCGTGCATTGCTAAACTTTTCAGTTCAAGCACTAATGAATTATCTTCTCCTGGGATCTGTCTATACAAATCTTCATGTTCTGATTTTGCTAGTATTTTTTCAAGTTCACGATGAACATAAAAGTATTCTTGTTTTGTTTCCTTCCAATTTTCTAACGTCTCAGTTGGTAATCGAAATGTAGATTCATTATTTTCTGCCTGTGGTTCATTCGCTGTTTCACCAAGAAATCGCATCAGAAATCTCTTTTCATAGAAAAGTAAATGACAAACTAATTCCCAAATTGAATTCATTGCCCCATCAGCTGGTTTCCAAATTGCCTGTTCAAAAGTAATATCCTCTAGCACTTTTTCAAGTGGTGGAAACCAGTCTTCTTCATCTAAGCAGCTTGCCTATTGTTATAACAAAAGTGTCTTTACATCCATTTTCTATTCCCTCCAATTTAATCCCTTTAACGGAACAATGAATGTTCAGTTATTCAGAAAATTCAGATATCCTTAGTTTATCATAAGTTGTGTTAACTGAGAAAGAACAACTGTCTAAAACCATTTCGGTTATCGTAAAGTTATCTTTTATATGTTTGATGGTGTCACCCCTTCCCCTCTTCACCGCAAAATGCGACAATATTAGAGAAAAAATAAACTTTTACCTATGGTGCTCCGTCTATTATTAAGACAGAGAAAGGAGATGTTCATCCTGGAAGAGTTTGTTGCCGACTTAATCAAATCAGAAGATGACGAATTACTATTTAATGAAATCATGACCAGATACGGTCAAGATATATTGCAACTTGTCTATTCATATGTTCGAAACAAACAATTAGCAGAAGATTTGACGCAGGATATTTTTGTGAAATGCTACAAAGCGCTTCATACATACAAGCAAAACGCTAAGCTAAAAACCTGGCTTTACAAAATCGCCGCCAACCATTGCAAGGATTATTTACGGAGCTGGTATTTCCGAAAAGTGATGGTATCTGAAAAAATGGCAGAAATGACGGGTTCATCGAGCGAAAATGTTGAACAAGCTGTCCTAGAACAAGAAGAGGAACAAACACTTGCGAATGCCGTATTAAAGCTGCCGATGAAATATCGTGAAGTCATCTACCTCTTCTATTTTGAAGACATGTCGTTGAAAGAAATTGAATCCGTCTTGGGAGTAAATCAAAACACGGTTAAATCAAGATTGAAACGTGCAAAGGTTCTCTTAAGAGAAGAACTGGAGGGGTTTGAGGATGGACAATAAACTAAGAAATCTAAAGCAATCAATGAAGAACTCCATTTTTAAAGAATTAGTGTTTACCGAAAAGCACCAAGAAGCGATTAATCGCAGAACAAAGCAGGAAAATGTTATCGAAGCCAGCCTTCAGCTCCTCAGTACGGAAAAAAACGGAATAGAATTGGTCCAGCTTTTAAGGGCAAGAAATATTAAAAGGTTTGAAGAACAAGAAGGTTTGATCTACACCATGCTCCACCAATTAGAACAGGATGCCCTGTTAACAAGCCGTTGGGATGACCAATTTAAGTATTACGTCTTAACTCAAAAGGGCAGGAAATGGTTGAAAAAACTTGAAGAAAAACGCAGTACAGAAATGCCACTTCTAAAAAAGCTGATTGAAGGTGAAAGCTCATGATGAAACAGGAATTTCTCGCTTCGGTCATGACTCACGTTCGATCAAAAGATGCTAAGAAAATCGTGACCAAAGAGCTTGAGCAGCATATTAAAGCAAATATCGATCATTATCTAAAAGAAGGATATTCCTCTGAAGAGGCGGAACAAAAAGCTGTTGAGCAAATGGGCAGTCCCCTCGCCATCGGGACTAAATTTAATAAAATCTATAAGCCCAAGCTTGACTGGACGTTAATCCTTTTATTTCTAACCGTTTTAGGGCTGGGAACTTTACCCCTGATTGTTTTAAAAAATACAGATTTACCTTTAAGCTGGTTGTCAAAAGCTTTTGGCATTTCGCTAGGAATTCTCATCGTAAGCGGATTATTGTTTCTTAATTATAAAAGCTGGGAAAGAAAAGGCTGGACCTTTTTCATAATTGGCACCGTTCTCCTTTTGATTGCTGCTAATGGAATGGATTTACCTTTATTAAGGCACATAAATGGACGGCCATATTTCTCAATTGGTCGATTTTCTACTGATACAAGTATCGTTCTTCCCTTTTACCTAATCGCCTGGGCTTCATTTTTCAAGAATCCCAAAATGAAAACTTGGCTGCTAGGAATTTTATTTGTCATCTCGCTTACATTATTATTTAACACCTTAAATTTTGCGAGTTGTTGTGTTTATTTCACGATGGTAATGTTTATGTATTGGTTCAGCGGCAGGAAACAGATCGTCAAAACAACCTTGCTGACTGCCACCTCTGCTGTGCTTGCGGCAGTTGTTTTATGGAACCAAATGGTCCCATTCCGAAAAACCCGAATCTATGCATTTTTAGACCCTCACAAGTTCCCATCATCCGAGGGTTACATAGCAATTCAGTCGGAGAAAATTCTTAAGGAAGTGAAATGGGGCTTTCAGTCAATCCCGAAAAACGGCTTTTTTATTCCTGAATCTCATACGGATTTTGTTTACTTGACACTAACTTATTCATTAGGCTGGGGGTTCTCGCTTTTCCTGTTAGCGATGTTATCAGTAATCATTGTTAAAATGATGCTTATGGCGGTAAAAATCAAAGACGAGTTTGGAAAATTACTGATCATTGGCGGCTTAACCATCTACTCCGTCCAATTACTTTATAACATTGGAATGATATTCGGCCTCCTGCCAATCATCGGCATGTCGCTTCCCTTTATAAGCTACGGCACCGTTCCAATCCTAATCAATAGCATAGTGATCGGAATAGCACTGAGTATATACCGTCGAAAGAATTTTATCATAAACTAAGCTGCACTTAGAGAGAAGGATTCGCGTATGAATCCTTCCTCTTTTTTCTATTCCATTTCTATAAAAGTGTCACTATTTTTTACTGGTCTGAAATGGTTCCCTCTATCAGAAAAAAGAACCCCTGATCTAAAGTCAAAGGTTCAAATAAGAACTTAGTGGTCTAGACTAAGTTCTTCATTAGGAGGTCAAAACTCAGAAGAATTTTAACATCATTATCTTACCATTTTCGAAATATTCTTTCAATGTTTTAAAGCTGTAAAGAGTGAAAGTAATCCAAATGGCATGCAATGGTACATGCCATTTGGATTACTTCATAAACATCATTTGTCTATCTAAATCATCACTTAACTTTTCCCCTCACCCCTTGCCATAAGCATGACTAAACAATATGGTCAGACCATAAGACGGTAATCCCAAATATACTCCCCCGCTTTTCAATTCAAATCTAATCAACATAAAAAAACTATTAAAAAATCCTTGTTGACATACATGTATATACAAGTTAAAATGAAAACGTAATCAAAACCTGTATATACAAGCTAAGCAATTGGATGAAAACGTACACATGCCTGTATATAAAAAGGATAGAGATATAATTGGGGTTTATATTCCATTTAAACAGGGGGAAAGACTAATGAGTAAGTACACTGAGCCATCTAAAGAACTACTGGAACAAATTGGCGGTAAAGAAAACATTGCAGCCGTTACCCATTGTGTAACAAGAATGCGGTTTGTTTTAAACGACCCAGCGAAAGCAAATATTAAAGAAATTGAATCAATTAAACTTGTAAAAGGTACCTTTACCCAAGCAGGTCAATTCCAAGTTATCATCGGAAATGAAGTCTCAAGCTTTTACAACGACTTTATCAAAATTGCTGGTGTAGATGGGTCATCTAAAGATGAAGCAAAAGTTGCAGCCAAACAAAATCAGAATTGGCTACAGCGGATGATGGGGCATCTAGCTGAAATTTTCACTCCATTAATCCCTGCCCTTGTTGTCGGAGGTTTGATCCTCGGCTTCAGGAACGTGATTGGCGATATCAAATTACTTGAAGATGGCACCAAAACCATTGTTGAAGTATCCCAGTTCTGGGCAGGCGTCCATGCATTCCTCTGGCTGATTGGCGAAGCGGTCTTCCACTTCCTACCAGTCGGGATAACCTGGTCCGTTACGAAGAAAATGGGCGGTTCGCAAATACTTGGTATTGTCCTTGGGATTACACTCGTTTCTCCACAATTGCTTAATGCCTATGGCGTATCGGGTGCAAAGGATATTCCGATATGGGATTTCGGCTTTACGCAAATTAAGATGATTGGTTACCAAGCACAAGTCATTCCTGCTATTTTAGCCGGCTTATTACTTGCTTTCTTAGAAACAAGACTTAGAAAAATTGTACCAAATTCGATTTCAATGATTGTCGTTCCGTTCTTTGCGTTAATTCCAACGGTTTTAATCGCACATACAGTATTAGGCCCGATCGGCTGGAGCATCGGTTCTGGAATTTCACATGTGGTATATTCTAGTTTAACATCCGCTTTTGGCTGGGTATTTGCCGCAATCTTTGGTTTTGCTTATGCACCGCTTGTTATCACTGGTTTGCACCATATGACAAATGCGATCGACCTTCAATTGATGGATCAGTTTAAGGGCACAAACTTATGGCCAATGATCGCTCTATCTAATATTGCTCAAGGCTCTGCTGTCCTTGCCATGATTTTCATCAATTGGAAAAATGAAGAAGAAAAACAAGTATCGATTCCAGCAGCCATCTCTTGTTACTTAGGTGTAACCGAGCCAGCGATGTTTGGGATTAACTTGAAATATGGCTTCCCATTCTTAGCTGCGATGCTGGGATCAATGGCTGCGGCAGTCATTTCCGTAAGCAGTAATGTCATGGCCAACTCGATCGGTGTTGGCGGTATTCCTGGATTCTTATCGATTCAGCCGCAGCATATGGGTATGTTCGCCCTTTCCATGGTCGTAGCAATTGTCATACCATTCATTTTGACCATTGTCTTCGCCAAAACAAGGATGAATAAATTTTCTTTCAAAAAATAAATAAAACTCCAGTAATGGAGGGAGATGCCTCCCTCCTTTTTCTAATTATTTTTCAAAAAAAACAGGCAGGTGTTTATTGTGCAACAAGAATGGTGGAAAAAAGCAGTCGTCTATCAAATCTATCCAAAAAGCTTTAATGACACAACGGGAAATGGCATCGGAGACCTTCAGGGCATTATTGAAAAACTAGACTATTTAAAAGAACTAGGAGTCGATGTCCTCTGGCTCACACCGATTTACCAATCCCCTCAATGTGATAATGGGTATGATATTAGTGATTATTATTCCATTCACGAAGAATATGGAACAATGGAAGATTTCAACTTGCTGCTGGATGAAGCCCACAAACGCGGATTAAAAATCATCATGGACATTGTTATCAACCATACGTCCACCGAACATGAGTGGTTTAAGCAAGCTAGATCTTCTAAAGATAATCCATATCGTGACTTCTATATCTGGAAGGATGGTAAGGACTGCATGCCGCCCACAAACTGGGAGTCCAAATTTGGCGGCCCTGCATGGGAATATGATGAAGAAACGGAACAGTATTACCTACATTTGTTCGATGTCAGGCAAGCGGATTTAAACTGGGAAAATGAAAAGGTCCGCGAAGCTTTATATGAAATGATGCATTTTTGGCTGAAAAAAGGGGTTGACGGATTCCGTCTTGATGTGATTAATCTCATATCAAAAAATCAGCAGTTCCCTCAAGATAACAGTGACGGACGTAAATTTTATACAGATGGACCGCGCATCCATGAGTTTCTCCATGAGATGAACGAACAGGTTTTTTCAAAATACGATATCATGACTGTTGGGGAAATGTCGTCTACTTCGATTGATAATTGTATCAAGTACACCAACCCTGACCAAGAAGAGCTAAATATGACGTTTAGCTTCCATCATTTGAAAGTCGATTATCTAAATGGCGATAAATGGACGAAGGCAGATTTCGATTTTCAGTCTTTGAAAAATATCCTCTCAGAGTGGCAGGTTGAAATGAATCACGGCGGCGGCTGGAATGCCCTTTTCTGGTGTAATCATGATCAGCCTCGTGTCGTCTCGCGTTTCGGCGATGACGGAAAATATCACAAGGAGTCTGCTAAAATGCTGGCAACAGCGCTGCATATGATGCAGGGAACACCCTATATTTATCAAGGCGAAGAAATCGGGATGACCAATCCGAAATTCGAGTCGATTGAAGACTATCGCGATGTCGAGACTTTAAATATGTTTAACCTCAAGAAACAGGAAGGCTTGGATGAGGAAGAGATTATGGAAATCCTCAAGCAAAAATCACGGGACAATTCGCGGACGCCCGTACAATGGAATGGTAGTGAACACGCGGGCTTCACGACAGGAACCCCTTGGATTACGACAGCGGCGAATTATCAAGACATTAATGCTGAAAAAGCCGTTAACGATACAGACTCGATTTTTTATCACTATCAAAAGCTAATTCAATTAAGAAAAGACTTTGAAGTGATATCTGAAGGTGATTTCGAGCTTATTTTAGAAAATGATGACGAAATTTTTGCCTATGTACGAACAAGCGGAACGGAAAAACTGCTCGTCATCAATCATTTTTACGCCAATGAAATTGAATTTGTCCTCCCTGCTCATTTAAAGCTTGATGATTATGATAGTAAGGTGCTAATCTCTAACTATGAGGATTCTGCCCCGCTTGGACAAGTTATTCCCTTGCGGCAGTATGAATCAATTGTGTACCACCTGAAAAAATGAACGGAGCTGTCGTGATGACAAATAAGTACCAAACCATCTATAACCACATTGCTCGGCAAATAAAAAGCGGAGAAATTCCGGCGCAGACGCTTCTCCCCTCTGAAAATGACTTAAAGGATCAATTCGATACCTCGAGGGAAACGATTCGAAAAGCGTTAAACCTGCTCTCGCAAAATGGCTATATCCAAAAAGTTAGAGGAAAAGGTTCGATTGTCATCGACATCAGTAAATTTGATTTCCCCGTTTCCGGACTAGTCAGCTTTAAGGAATTATCGAAAAAAATGGGTAGCAAGCCCAAAACCATTGTCCACGAGCTCGAGTTAGATAAGCCTGATAGTCTTATCAGAAAACAACTTCAGCTTTCAAGTAAAGATCTCGTTTGGAAGGTTGTCCGCACTAGAGAAATGGGCGGGGAAAAAATTATTTTAGATAAAGATTACTTAACTAAAAAATTTGTGCCACACTTAACGGAAGATATTTGTGCCGATTCGATTTATCAGTATCTTGAAGACGAATTGGGACTCTCGATTAGTTTTGCAAAAAAGGAAATTGTTGTCGAAGAGCCGAATGAAGAAGACCGTGCACTAATGGACCTAGAAGGCTTTCACAATGTGGTCGTCATTAAAAACTATGTTTATCTAGATGATGCCACCCTTTTCCAATACACAGAATCCAGGCATCGTCCTGACAAATTCCGCTTTGTTGACTTTGCCCGGAGAACAAGACAATAATAGAGATGAGACCTGCTAGTTGGTTGATAGCAGGTCTTTTCTATTTCCCGTTTGTTGAACTACGCTGAAAGATTTTCTCCATGAATTTTGCTACAATGGGGTTATAAATTACTGAGGTGATGTGCATGTGCGGCCGCTTCACATTAACGGCAACTTTCGAAGAAATCATTGATCGCTTTGATATTCAATCCTTCATGGAGGAAGAGCTTTATTCGCCAAGCTATAATATTGCCCCCTCCCAGGCAGTCCTAGCTGTAATCAATGACGGGAAAACGAACCGAATGGGCTTTTTAAAATGGGGTCTCGTCCCGCCCTGGGCAAAGGATGGATCCATTGGTAATAAAATGATCAATGCCCGGGCTGAAACAATTGCTGAAAAACCAAGCTTTCGCGCCGCTTTCAAAAAGAAACGCTGTTTAGTCATTGCCGATAGCTTTTATGAATGGAAACGCCACGATGATAAAACGAAAACACCGATGCGCATTAAACTAAAGTCGAATGATTTGTTTGCTATGGCCGGTATTTGGGAAGGCTGGAAATCGCCGGATGGAAAAACACTTTACACCTGCTCGGTGATCACAACAGGACCCAATGAATTAATGAAGGATATTCATGACCGGATGCCTGTTATTTTACTGCCGGAAAATGAAAAAACTTGGCTGAATCCTTCCATTTCAGATTCCAAACAGCTCCATTCATTACTAGTTCCCTTCGATGAAAATTTAATGGAGACATACGAGGTATCTCCGCTCGTGAACTCACCGAAAAATAACTCGATTAACCTGATTCAAAAAATTTGTTAAAAAATATTTTTTAAAAATGGACATGTTCACTACAAGCACGTACAAGCTAATTCATATGATGTACTAACCCATAAAGATTTTCCTTCTTACAAAGCGGCTCCGGCCGCTTTTTTTTTGATGTCCAATGCAGCCAAAACAATATAACGGTCTTATTATCATTTTCAGTGAATATAGTTTAAAAATACCCATGATTTCATTCCGTCCTTTTTCTGAATAGAGACAAAGAAAGGAGAATACGATGTTTTTTATTCCAACAAAAGTCAATATTGGCGGTATTAAAATAAACAGTGCCGAACATAAAAGTGCCGTATCCTTTGGAGAAAATTTTCTAAAAGGAAATAATACGTTCGCGAAAAAAAATCAAGGATTTGGCCAGCAGCATGGCGATTTAACTGTTGATTTTTGCCCCATTCATATTACCTTCGATGACGAATTCATCGATAAGCCAGTGATAAAGAATAGCCATTAGCTTTATCTCCAATTGGTTAAAAACAATTAAGGCATAGGAGTGAATAATATGAATATCGCACCAATGGCCATCAATTTTTTAGGATTTAAGGTAAATTCAGTCGATAATTCAGCATTTGTTAATTTGGGACCTAACCAATTTGTCGATCAGTTTGTTTCTTACAAAAGAAATCAGGGGGTTGGCGAACAGAATGGTGACATTTCGCCTGTAAATATCCCCATTTCATGGGTGGTTGACCCAGATGTAAATGATACCAATTCCGTAAAGAACAGCATTATTTAACGGGTTTTGTTTTAATAACAAGGGGTGATATTTTGGTATTCGCACCGATGGTTGTGAATCTCGGGGGTGTAAAAGTCAATTCAATCGACCACGCATCGGTCCTCAATTTTGGACCTAACCAGTTTATTGACCATTTCGTTTCATACAAACGAAACCAAGGTTACGGTGAGCAAAATGGAGATTTGGTTTCCATGATCATCCCTATCTCCTATATCTTAGATTCAGACATTAGCGATGCCTGGATCACCAAAAATAGCATCGTTTAAAAACAATTACCCCCCTATTCGGTTTGGATAGGGGGTAATTTATCTGTTATCATGCTTTCTTTCACAACTGTTGATTAATCTGCAAACTTTGGGAAATATAAGCATATTCGACAGTTTGGAAGGCAGGAACGATAGCTAGTGGGAATGATGCTAAAAAAATGGCTCTATTATCTGATTAAGCTTCGTGATAAAATCTTTATACCGTTTGCCATTTTGTACATCTTAATGGCCGCGTTAGGTATTTATTTAATTGAGCCAAAAAGATTTGAATCTTATTTAACATCTATTTATTGGGTTTTGACAGCTCTTGCTACTGTCGGTTTTGGCGACTATACTCCAGTAACCGATGCTGGCAAGGCATATACCATTTTCCTTTATATCACAGGAATTGGGCTTGTCGGTGTTTTTATTGGAAAAGTGATTAATTCCATTTATCTAATCGATAAACTTAAAATAGGAGGGAAAATGAAATACACAGGCAAAAATCATATTATCCTGATTGGCTGGAGTGCAAAATCAAAATTAGCAATCGAAGAAATATTCAAATCTGATAAAAAAATCGATATAGTCATCATTGATGATTTGGAAAAGGCTCCAATAATGGCGGAGCGGCTGTTTTATGTTCGCGGGAATGCGACCAATGAGAAAACACTATTAGATGCAAATTTACCGAAAGCAACTGGAGTCATCATTTTTGCTAACCAAATTACCCAAGACAACTATGCAAGAAAAGACCCGCTTCTCGTTGACGGCAAAACGCTATTAATCGCAACCGCCATCACAACCATTGAGGAAAAATATCATAAGTCCGTCCACGTTACTGCTGAGGTCATTCATCAAAATCATATTCCCTTATTTAAGCATGCGAAAGTCGATGAGTTTATTCCGACCCAAGAAATGATTTCTCATGCAGCAGTAAGATCGTTGTTTTCTCATGGTGCTACTCATTTGTTTTCTGAAATGTTGAGCACAAAATATGGGGAAGCCATGTACGAGATTCCTAAACAACCTGAATGGCAGACATATCGTGATGCCTTTTTTGATCTTCTCAGCAAAGGGGCGACACTTGTTGCCGATCGCCGTGACCTGCATATTAACCAAAAACTTGATGATAAAATTCCTGAGGATGCCCAGCTTTTCGTAATTTGTGATAAAGAGACCCTCGACCAACTAAACACAAATACGATTAAATAAGGGGATGCGCTGCTGGCATCCCCTTATTTAAATCGAAAAATAATAGTAATTGGATTCTTTTTTAAAGCCAACTTTTTCATACAGTCGCTGCGCATTTTTGTTTACAAACTATTCATATTAACTGTTGTGTTCAATGTTTCTATCAACTTTGGCCGGGAAATCCTCCCATGCCTGCATGGCCGTGATATCCATCCCAGCCTCCATGTCCACAGTGACCGTGATATCCATCCCAGCCTCCATGTCCACCGTGACCGTGATATCCGTCCCAGCCTCCATGCCAGCCATGACCTGGGTAACCGCCCATGCCACCATAGCCTGGGTATACACCCATACCTGGATATCCTCCATATCCTCCATAGCTGCTCATTCCTGGAAATCCACCATAGCCTCCTACAGTGCCGTATCCTCCCATTCCTGGGTAACCGCCCATGCCGCTATAGCCACCAACACCCGGAAATCCTCCCATGCCTCCAAAACCGCCCATAAATTGTCTCGTATCAATCATTCGAGCATCTCTCCTTTATTTAGGTTACAGTCTAGACTATGTCGAAATCACGAAAAGGCATAGGCAAATGTCCTATTTTTCAGGAAAGTAATTGGATAGTGGGTGGCGGAGCGAAAATCAAGTCTTTTGTGATTCATTAATATCCTCCTAAAAATAAATAGTAATAATTACGATTTATAGAAATAAGATAGTTTCATAGAGGGATTACTATCTTCTTAATATTTTTATAAAGGTCATTATCTAATTAGAAGAACATACTATAATGTTAGGAACTGATAGAGCTAAGGGGGGTATCTATTATTTTGGTCTACTTAACTAGGTTCATAAAAGGTAGTTTAAGCCTTCTATTATTTTGTCTCTTTATTTTTCTATTTCTTTTTGCGGAGCAAGTAAATAATCTGGCTATTTTCGATAAATTCCCTGGTTCTTTTTTCAATGTCAACACGATTTTCCTTAGCATCATCTTAGAAGCGATTCCGTTTATCTTGTTGGGTGTCTTTGTATCAGCGATTATTCAATCCTTTGTCTCAGAAAATATGATTCAGAAGGTAATGCCTCGTAATGCTTATTTGGCCGTTATTCCTGCTGCCTTAATTGGCATCATCTTTCCTATTTGTGAATGTGCGGTTATTCCAGTTGTTCGCAGATTGATTAAGAAAGGAATGCCTGCACATGTAGGGGTTGTCATTATGCTTAGCGCACCCATTATTAACCCTGTTGTCTATGCATCCACTTATTTTGCTTTTAAAAGTACGCCTTATATGGCAAATGCAAGAATGTTTGTTAGTTTTATCTGTACGATCATCATTGGATTGATTATTTATCGGTATTTCAGGAAAGCTGATGTCTTAAGGACGAAGAAACACGTTCACCACCATGAGCATCATCATCTGCAGAAAAACAAACTATTGGCAACATTTTATCATGCCAGTGATGAACTATTTGATATGGGCAAATTTTTATTTATCGGTGCTTTCTTGGCAAGTTTGTTTCAGGTCTTTTTCGATCGAAATTTGTTGTTATCACTTGGAACAAGCACAGCCGGCGCACCAGGAGTAATGATGGGCTTGTCCTATGTTTTGTCAGTCTGTTCTGCGGCCGATGCCTTTATTGCTTCGTCATTTAGTTCCACTTTTACAAAGGGTTCACTGCTTGCTTTTCTTGTATTTGGTCCGATGCTGGACATCAAAAATACGTTCATGTTATTTGCTTATTTTAAAAAGAGATTCGTCTTATTCCTGATGGTTGTGGTCCCCATTGTCGTTTATGTAACTATTTATATTTTTCAATTAACAGTTTGGTAGGAGGTTTGCATAATGAAAAGAATGAATAGCGAAAAAAAAACCTATCACCATCTAATTAGGGGCATTATTCTGATCGGATTTATGCTCCTGCTTTTGAAACTACTCCTTACAAATAATATCACCCTTTTTATCGCACCGAAGATGAACGGTTTTATTTACGTTACATTGTTTATTTTTCTCCTAGTAGGGGTTCTATTAATATTTCGAGGGACCTCTGAAGAAAATGCACACTACGATTGTGATTGTCAGGGAGAACATTACTATCCAACATCGAAAATAAAGAGCTTGTTCCTTTATTCAATCTTCATTATTCCGATTACCACCGGGCTCCTTTTTGCCGATCATGTCCTCGGAAGCTCTGTAGCCAAGAATCGAACCCTCAAACTTGGCGCAGATACGCAGGATTTGGTAAACATTCACCCAGCAAAAAAGAATGGGGAATCATCTGACCAAGGTCGTCCTGATTCCACCACCAGCTCTTCATCCGCGGGAATGCCGGAACCATTAACACAAACTGAATATACCTCATTAACTAGCAACCTAATACTCTCTCCAAGTATTAATGTTACGGATGACACATACGTTCCGATGGTGAATATTATTCAAGAAAACTTGGAGAAAATGGTAGGCAAAACGATTACGATTAAGGGATTTATCTATCGGGAAAAAAATTTCTTCCAAGATCAAATCGTCATTGCCCGCTATGGAATCACTTGCTGTGTAGCAGATGCCTCAGTATACGGAATCATGGCAAAAGGAAAAGTAGCCAGCCTGCCAAATGATAAATGGATACAAGTGACAGGTACAATCGATCAAACGATATTCGATGGAGCTTCCATTCCCATTATCAATATTCAAGATTATAAAATGATTCCTATCCCTAAACAGCCGTACGTTTATGATGCTGGGGAGAGGATAGAATAAACTGATATAAAGTGGTTGCAGGGTTTTACTGGCGGAAGCATCACCTTTACCGGAGGAAGATGTCTCCTATTACAAAAAAACAACAAGCATTGACAAAAGTGCTTAAATTTTCTAAGCTCTTTTGTCAAATGATCTTGTTTGCGGAACTTGAATGATTTTTCTGCTTCTCGTTTTCAAAACCCTTGAGAAATGAAGAACCACCTTCTGTACAATAAAACCTACTAATAAAATCAGGATTAAGATGAGTGTAATCGTAGCCCCAGGAGGTGTTCCTAATTCATATGAAGAAACGAGACCTGTATAAATACTTACAATCGATGTAAGTTCAGCAACTAGAATCACCATGGCAAATCCCTTTGCCAAGCGAATAGCAAAAGCCGCCGGCAGGACAAGCAGCGCAGAAACCAGTAATACACCAATGGTTGGAATAATCACCGAAATTGCCAGTCCCGTGACAATACTAAAGGAGAGCGAAAGCAAATTCGTATTAACTCCACTAGTGAAGGCGGTGTCTTCGTCAAAAGTCATCAAATATAAAGGTCTTTTAAGCACAATAAAATATAGGAGGATGCAAGCTGCAACCACGGTTAGTACTATTACTTGTAATGGACTAATCGTCACAATCGAGCCAAATAAGTATTGATCGATTGAAGTCGACGTCCCGCCACTACTGATACTCATCAGAAATAAGGCAAACGACAGTCCTGCAGCCATCAGGATGGCAATCGATACTTCAGAATAAGTTCTGTAGGCACGGCGCATATATTCAATTCCAATTGCACCGATGACGACGATTAAAATACTAGAAAATGTAATATTGATATGAATAAAAAAACCAATCGCAACTCCTGAAAGTGAGATATGGGAAAGTGTATCGGCCATTAATGCCTGACGCCTTAATATCAAGAACACACCTAATAAGGGTGCAATGATGGCAATTACTCCTCCAGCCCATAAAGCCCGCTGCATGAATTCAAGACTAAGCATTTCCATCCCCCATGTTCCCCCCTTTCCAACTGTAGTGTTTTTGTAAGAAAAGGATCTACCTCGTCCTGGTTATGAGTCACCATAATGACTGTTCTTCCATGTGCTTTTACTTGATGAGATAAAAATTCGTAGAACGCTTTTCTACTGCTTGCATCCATTCCTGTCGTAGGTTCATCTAACACGAGTAGGTCAGGTTCTGATGCTAATGTCCGGGCAATACAGATCTTTTGTTTTTGCCCTCCTGATAGTGATCCTATTTTATGATGACGAAACTCCCACATACCTACCATCTTTAACGCATTTTCTACAATTTTTACATCGAGACTGTTTAAGCGCTTGAACCATTTTCCTTTTTTAAATCGTCCCGAACGAACAAGCTCCAACACGGTACTGGGAAATCCCGCATTAAATGAAGCAATTTGCTGGGGCACATACCCAATTGTAAGAGTTTCACCTTTCAGGTTAGTCTTGGTAACAGATATGTTGCCTTCCCATGGTTTAAGCAATCCAAGCAGCAACTTAATCATTGTGGTTTTGGACGCGCCATTTTGTCCAGTTATCCCGACAAATTCGCCACTTTCAATTTCAAATGAAACACCATTGAGGCTTGGTAAATGGTGATAACCAAACACAATATTTTGCACGGAAGCAAGAATCATTATTTAACACCTCTCTTTGCTAATGTCTAACTTAATGCAAAAATAAAGAAAACTCGCCGATTGGCGAGCCGTTAGGCGACGACAAAGGCATAGTTTCCCTAATGCCTGAAAGGAAAGTAATCCTTTCCTTTCGGCCGAAAAAGTGTAATACACTTTTTCGTTAACATGAATTCCCTATTTTTGCGAGAGTGTTTCCACAAGGGACTTTAAGTTATTTTTCATGACTTCAATGTAATTTAATCCCCTTTCCTGATCCGGTTTGCTTAATCCTTCAAGCGTATTGAGAACCTTCGTTTTTGCTCCTATTTCGCTTGCTAGTGTTTCAGCAACTTTTGGGGAAGCCAACTCTTCAAAATAAATCGTGTGCAGATGATGTTCTTGCGCAAATGTTTTAAGCTCCGCTAATCTCGCCGGACTTGGTTCTGCGTCAGGAGATAGCCCTGCAATTGGGACCTGCTTAAGACCATATTCCTTCGTTAAATAACCAAAGGCAGCGTGTTGGGTAATAATTTCTTTTCCAGCATACTCTTTTAAGCTATCCCGATAGCTTTGATCAAGACTTTTAAGTTGTTGGATGTATTCTTGACTATTTTTCTCATAGACTTCTTTATTTTCCGGATCTTTTTTCACAAGTGCTGCTGTAATCGTCTCTACTTCTTTTTGTGCAAGCGCCGGGCTGAGCCATACATGAGGATCCATGACATGCCCATGATCGTGGTCATGTTCATCTACATCTACATCCTCTTCATCAGCAGTCCCTTCCATTAAAGTAATCCCCTCACTGGCTTCAATAAACAATGGTTTTTTATTTTTATCGAGGGAGTCCTCCACCTTTGGAACCCAAGTCTCAAAAAAAGGACTGTTGTATACAAGAAGATCAGCCTTCTGAATGTTAGCCATATCCTTTGGAGATGGTTCCCACCCATGGGGCTCCGAACTTGCAGGAATTAACAGATCCACTGTTGCTTGATCGCCTGCAATGTTTTTCGTAAACTCATACATTGGATAAAAAGTGGTAACGATATGAAGTTTTTTATCTCCATCAACGCTACTTTTTTCATTAGTTGTTTCTTTAGAACTGCATCCGGAAATGAAAGTCAAACAAGCCAGCGTTACAATGCCAGTCTTTATCATTTTCGTTAGTTGATTTTTTTCCAAATTTCTCTCTCCCTCATTAAATTCAAGTCGAAATGATTACGATTTAAAACTCAAAGTAAACCGCTCTTTTCACTAATTCCGTTACTTTGTTTCTCTATGCAACGTGTGTCGCTTTAACCGCGGGCAATACTTTTTCAATTCGAGGCGCTCAGGGTTAGTTCGTTTATTTTTGGTTGTAATATAATTTCGGTCTCCTGTTTCTGTACAAGCTAATGTGATCGTTACTCTCATTTTTTCATCCTCCTGAAATTAATTTATAGCTGCCTCTGTAAACACCGGCAGTGGATCATTGAACAAAGACCAGTCCTGTGATAACTCATCATCGGTCAGTAAACATTGATCAAGCGAACACTCCATTTCCTTTTGATTCATCTCAATTCCGATCAAAACGAGTTCAGTTATCCGGTCTCCATAAATATTATCCCAGCGCGCTAACAATTCCGGTTCTTCTTTCAATATTTCCTCTTGCTCTTCCTTTGAATAGGATGCAATCCATTCTCCGGCTCCCTGGAAGGTGATCGATGGACCCGCTTGTGAAAGTAGGCAAGCGATATTGTTTCGTGATGCCAGCCAAATAAATCCCTTAGCCCGAACTACTTCAACAGGCCAATTTTCTAACCAATTCATGATGCGTTCTGGGTGAAATGGCTTTTTTCTTTTGTAAACAAACGAAGAAATACCATATTCCTCTGTTTCCGGAATGTGTTCTTCATTCAATTCCTTTATCCATCCTGCACCTTGACTCGCTTTTTCAAAGTCAAACAAGTTCGTATCCAAAACCTCATGTAATGGAATAATGGAATGGTCGGTTTCTAAGATTCGAGCATCTGGATTTAACTTTTGCATAACTGCCTTTAATTCACTTATTTCCTCATTGTCCACGAGGTCAATTTTATTTAACAGGATGACATTCGCAAACTCGATTTGATCAATCAGTAAATCCACCACTTCTCTTGTATCATTTAAATCGGTTGCCTGTTTTCGATCAATTAAGCTTTCACCTGATGAAAAATCATGCCAAAACCGATTGGCATCGACAACAGTGACCATCGTATCCAAACGACAGAATTTTGACAAATCAATCCCTAAATTTTCATCCACGTATGTAAAAGTTTGCGCAACTGGAACTGGTTCACTGATCCCAGTTGATTCAATTACGATGTAATCAATATCACCTGTTGAAGCTAGTTTTTCCACTTCGATAATTAAATCTTCCCTTAGCGTGCAGCAAATGCAGCCATTCTGCAGCTCTACCAATTTTTCATCTGTTCGTGAAAAACCACCTTTTTTAACGAGCATGGCATCAATATTTACTTCACTCATATCATTTACGATTACCGCAACCTTTTTATCCTCACGGTTCTCCAAAATGTGATTAAGCAAAGTAGTTTTACCTGAACCAAGGTAGCCGCTTAATACTGTCACTGGGATTTTGTTTCTTCTCAACTGTACATCTCTCCTTCGTTTGTTATCAAATGCGAATCACTCTTAATATATCGCGGTTAAATCATAATCATTACGATTTAAACCTTAAAAAAATATTGCAGTAGACGATTCCTTCTTTCATCCACCTATACATAATAAATCGTAACCATTACTATTTGCAAGTGTTTTTTTATTTTTTCTCATCGTCCCTCCATTTTTCATGAGTTATATAGCTTCGTTTTCCATGAAAAAAGGATAGATAAAGCAGAAATAACTGCTTTCATCTATCCTTTTCGATTTAATCATTTTCGTTAGTGCTATCTTGATCCTTATTAAACCAAAGCGGTTCATTGTCATCTTCATCGCCGTTATAATTGATGAGGATCTCTTCCCCTGCTTTTATATCCTTGTAAGCATAGAAGTCAAACGAGTGATTTGGAAAATTAATTTCATATGTGGCATTCGGCTCATACGAATGGTTAAACAACATGCCATATCCTAAAACGAACGCGGTGTGGTTAAGACCATATTCAAATGCGTAATCGGCAAGTAAGGTTTTTTCTATGTGAACATGCTCCTCATTAGGATAAGGAATAACCGGTGCTTGATGAATCAGCTCCCCTTTTGTTATATCACGTGTTGCAAATACCCCTCTATTTAAATCCCCATCACTAAGCGTCGAAGTTTTAATCTCAATCATATTAATCACCTATAAATTCTTTCATAAGAAGATTTTTTACCTTCTTAAGCTTGCCAGTAAATAAGACAGAAAGCAAATGTTTTTTCTTCCTATGGTGCCTGACACCAATTTGTAAATTTTTCCTGTTCAAAGTCACTAAATTTCCTAATCCTCTATACAAATGAACTCCAGCGGGTTATTTCTAATATATTCACCAATAATTTTCAAGGTAGCAGGAGAAATTCCGGTGAATATTGTGTTTAGAGGTCCAATAGTTGCCAAGAGCTGCGGATCGTTTTCAAGGTCATTATAGGAAACATTGAACTCCTCCAAATTGCTTGGAAAGTCCCTTGTGACAAGAACCCTTTCAATTTCCTCCACAAGTCTTTGCATTTCTTCGGCTTTAAAGTAACGTAATGCTGACTTAATTTCTGACCAAGCATTCGGTTGTGCCAGGTAATAGGCGCTCCACCAGTAGAACTCAGCGAGAGAATTTCTTGCATGGTTGAAATAAACACTAAACATAAACAACGCCTTTTGCCCAGTATTCAGTTGCTTGTAAACTTCTTGCTTAACTGTGTTACTTTTTCCTCGGATTTTAGAAATAAATGGCTCGAAGCATATTGCTACAAGTGCTTCATCCTCCAGCGTATCAAACTCCTGTTTGTTCATTTTTATAAACAAAAAAGCTCCACTCCCTTCAATCCCCAAAAGACAAAATTA
The DNA here is from genome assembly GCF_042885335.1 of Neobacillus sp. NPDC058068. Classification (NCBI taxonomy): domain Bacteria; kingdom Bacillati; phylum Bacillota; class Bacilli; order Caryophanales; family Bacillaceae; genus Neobacillus; species Neobacillus sp. NPDC058068. The sequence goes on from NZ_JBHVSI010000001.1 coordinate 435,336, forward strand.
TAGCTTCTGGAAAAGCACATTCATTATATTCCACTACCCATGTTCAAATACCTTTAGACTCTGCGAAAAAAATCAAACAACCGCTAAGATGACATCCTAGCAGTTGTTTTTGATACATTTGATTCCACAAAAAACCTTAATTAACAAAGTGCCCGGTCATCCCCTGTGCACTCCAATACTCATCACGTAGATGTACTATTTGAATTTTTCCAGTTGCTGTTCTTGGCAGCTCTGCGACGAAGGTAACTCCTGATATGGCATTGAAAATCATACTATTTTAAAAATTGAAATCATCCATTTTTACGAAAAAAGGTACTATTTTTCCAAAATCATCATATTATAGAATATACGTTCGTAGGGAGGCGAGGATTTTGGTTAAAAACAATGAATCCTTCATTACAGGAGAGATGTTGGTCAAGTATTACGAACTGAATAAACAGAAGAAGGAAATTGAACTTAAAATGAATGAATTAAAGGAAGCTTTTCAAACTTATTTTAATAACTTGGTTGGCCCCGAGCATAAAGGGGAAATCACCATCAGCGGCTACAAGCTCCAAAGGCAGATTCGAAAAACGGAAAAGTATGATGAAGACGAAACGATTAAAAGATTAGAAGAATTACAGATGAATGACCTGATTCAAGTCGTTAAAAAACCGGATCCTGTAAAAATTAATTCTGCGCTTAATTTAGGATTACTAAGTCCAACTCATATGGAGGGCTGTATCTTAACGACCTACTCACCAGCAATCATGGTAAAACCAATCACGCCAAGATAATCCTATTCAAATGTTGACGAACTGAAAACGCTTGGTGTCCCCTCGCAACGGGTTCGGTTTTCGAATACAAAACCGAACCCGTTTGTTTCTTGCCAAGCGTTTTCATTTCTATTAAACACCTATTCTACCGGTTGCCCAGCCTTCAATAAAATCTTCCAGTGATGAGGCAATCCATGTCCGACTGTCACACTCATGACTCCAAACATACACATCATCTTTTTGAATTTCTCCATTTAAAATCGCATAGCCAAATAAATCACCGTTTCCAGCATCTGAAAAAAATAACAAATGATCAAAGGGCATAAACAAATCCTTAAATTCCTCATCATTTCTTAATGACAGGTTTTCCTCGATGATTTGTTTAGTCGACCAAATTAATGGACAATTAAATTCATCGAATACTCCGTTTGTTTCACTGAAAAGGTTTTTTAATTCAGTTGGCAGCTCCACATTAAGTTTTGCGTTGATTTCATCTTGTTCATACTTTGTAGCCGGTGTTTTAAAATGGTATTCTGGTGATATTTTAGAAATATAGTTCTTCCACATATTATTTTCAATCCTCTTCTTTAAAATAACTACGTATCTCTTGTTAGCAAACATAAATCAGTTAACTAGCAATCTGCTAGCTGCCTGATATTAATGCTAACTAATCGCTCTATCCTTATAATAGCGGGCATCTTATTCCCAAATTTTATATTGATTTTCAATATTATCTAAACCAATCCTTCCCCGCTGCATGCTTGGTGGACAGCTGGAGTTATACTTTTTTATTTTCTCATTAATTTGAGCGATTAAATTGCTTAGTTCAGAATCCTTTGCATTTTCTTCCTTTAATTTTAGCGCCTTAGCGATCTCTTGCCTTATTTCCTTTTGCAAGGCGACAAATGGCGGCAGGTACCCCGCCTCTTTCGCAGTATTGACAAAATTTGAATAGATATCTCCTGAAAATAATCGAGATGGAAGTGGTTTTCCGAATCCCGGGTGTTTCTTCATTTCCTCATCCAAATTATAGTCTTTCGAAACTTGATCCATCCAATTTTCATGATTATCTTTTTTAAAAGTCATTGATTTTCAACTCCTCTCTTGAATACACTTTATGTTCTTTATTCTCTTTTTCTTTTGCATATTCCTTTGTTTAAAAATAACAAATTAAAACCAATCTTCCCAAAATGTTATTTTTTACTGTTTTCGGGCAATGCAGCGTCTCTCCTTTTACTCAAATTGAAATTTTTGCTGTTTTGGGGTAATGCAGCCCCACTCCTTTTACCCAAATTGAAATTTTTGCTGTTTTCGGGTAATGCAGCCCCGCTCCTTTTACCCAAATTGAAATTTTTGCTGTTTTCGGGTAATGCAGCCCCGCTCCTTTTACCCAAATTGAAATTTTTGCTGTTTTCGGGCAATGCAGCCCCTCTCCTTTTACCCAAAAACCTCCTTTTTCTGTATTCGGGCAATTCACTACATTGAATTAGTTTCTAAACAAAAAAAACAGACCTTTTATTTTAATCAAGGGTCTGCTTTCTTCTATAGATTATTCACCTAAATCGACGTTGTGGTACACTTGCTGCACGTCTTCTAAGTCTTCTAATACATCAATCATTTTTTCAAACTTGGCTAGTCCGTCCTCTGGCAGTGTGATTTCGTTTTGTGCTAGCATGGTTAGTTCGGCAACGGTAAATTCCGAAATGCCAGCGGTCTTAAATGCCTCTTGTACGGCATGGAACTGGTCTGGCTCGGCATAAACGATAACCGAATCGTCTTCCTCTAAAATGTCGCGGACATCCACATCAGCTTCCATTAATAGTTCAAGTACATCATCGGCAGTTTTCCCTTCGACACCGATGACGGCAGTTGCATCAAACATATAAGCTACCGATCCGCTCACTCCCATGTTCCCGCCGTTTTTACCAAAGGCTGCACGAACGTCTGAAGCTGTACGGTTAACGTTGTTTGTTAATGCATCGACAATCACCATGGATCCGTTAGGTCCGAAACCTTCATAACGAAGTTCAGTATAGCTTTCTTCTGAACCGCCTTTAGCTTTTTCAATCGCTCGGTCAATAATATGTCTCGGGACATTGTAGGTTTTTGCACGTTCTAGAACAAATTTTAATGCCTGATTTGATTCTGGATTGGGATCACCCTGTCTTGCGGCTACATAAATTTCAACGCCAAACTTGGCATAGATACGACTCGTATTGGCATCTTTTGACGCTTTCTTTTCTTTAATATTATTCCATTTACGTCCCATTATGAACACTCTCTTTCCGCTTTAAACTACACAAAATAATTATAATAGAAAAAGTCATCATTTCAATACTTTTTCAAAATAACAAACAACCGTTCTTTGCTTCAATACTATTAATCACACGGTACTATCTTTTTTACAATAATATTATACCTTAATTTACGCATTTGTTAAGTCTGAATTGACTTCGTCTATCGTTATCCCCGTATTTTTCTGCGGCAGCTGGATTAAACAATCCATTTTCCATAACGTTTCCCCATTGTTCAACAATTGATTTTACGGATCCCCTTTATGTTACCACTATCGAGGAAAATATCGCATACATAGATTTTCGTGGAATTAGTGAAAATCGGGTACAAACCTAGAGCTCGTCTTTATAGTGATACATATAAATGTAGTACAACCTGACAAGAGGGATAGATGGAAGGGGGGGACAGAAGCGGACCTTACTGAGGACTTGAGGAGGCAGTTGCTTCTCATGAAACATCATGAATCACTTGCAAATATGAAAGGGGAAAACCATGTTTCTTCAACCAATGATCTGGATTACCATATTATCATTTGTCGTTACACTTATCTTAATTCTTTGGAGGCCGCGGGGAATTAACGAAGCGATACCGGCCACAATCGGTGCGATTTTTGTATTAATCAGCGGAAGTGTTTCCCTATCTGACCTCGGGATCATCACTGAAACAATCAGCGGCGCAGCGATTACCATTATTGCAACGATTGTAATGGCAATCGTCCTCGAAAGTTTTGGATTTTTCCACTGGGTGGCAGAGAAGCTCGCTGCCAAAGCTAACGGGTCTGGAATTCGCTTATTCTGGTACGTCAATCTGTTATGTTTTATGATGACACTGTTTTTCAATAATGATGGGAGTATCTTAATCACAACACCTATTCTTGTCATGCTGCTAAACAATATGGGTTTAAAAAACCATCAAAAAATTCCTTACCTATTATCAGGCGGCTTAATCGCTACCGCTTCAAGTGCTCCAATTGGCGTCAGTAATATTGTCAATCTGATTGCCCTAAAAATCGTCGATATGAGCTTGTATATGCACACAGCGATGATGTTTGTACCAGCAACCCTTGGTCTTCTGTTATTAGTTGGACTCTTGTTTCTAAGATTTTACAAAGTCCTCCCAAAAACCGTTCCTACAAAAGTAAGCGGTCTTACACTGCCAACCTACCACCCACTTAAGAAAGAACCGATTTATGCATCGGATAAAGCCCGGTCGAAATTTATGCGAAATGTTCTGCTGTTTGTCTTTGCTGTCCGTGTCAGTCTCTTTGTTGCATCGTATTTTGCCATTCCTGTCTCAGTTATGGCCGTCATCGGATCACTTATCCTTTTAGGCTGGAGATGGGCTTATTTAAAAATACCTCCATACGATATGCTGAAAAAGACACCTTGGTATATTCTAATCTTTGCTTTCAGCATGTATGTCATTATTTACGGTCTGAATAATATTGGTTTGACCGATTGGCTGATTGCTTTCATGCGACCGATGGTTTCCGGCAGTCTGCATCATGCGAGTATCATGATGGGCGTTCTCCTATCCGTTCTTTCCAATATCTTTAATAATCACCCTGCACTCATGGTCGGAACTCTCACATTAACACATATGGGCCTAGACACGCTCACCTTGAAAGTTTCCTATCTTGCCAACGTTATTGGCAGTGACATGGGGTCGTTGCTTCTACCAATGGGAACGCTGGCAACATTGATGTGGATGCACATTGTCAGGAAAGGTAAAGTCAGAATCACTTGGTTTGAGTATGTAAAAATAACCGCAGTCGTCATCCCTCCAGCTGTTTTGTTTACATTGATTGTTCTATCTCATTGGGTTACATGGATCTTTGGCGGAGCACTTCAGTAATCAAAAGCTTCTAGAAAAAGGAGAAATAACATGAATGATTTTAAAGAATTATTGGGAAAAAATATCGAAATTGAGATTTCCGGAAAGAATTTTTACTCAGGAATATTAGTTGATAGTGGGTTAGACATCATTGTTTTGTTCGTGGGTAGAACAGGATCCTTCCTCTACATTCCTGTTGTTCATATTCAGCAAATGAAAGAGGCAAAACAAGAGGAAAATACAATCTATTATGATCCTCCCTCATTAAAGCCACTTGAAACAAATTCACCCGTGGTGTCCTTTCGCGGAATTTTAAACAACGCCAGAGGCAGGTTTGTCGAAGTGTATGTAACCGGGAATAAATCGGTTCATGGCTATTTAACAAGTATTATGAACGATCACTTTGTCTTTTACTCTCCAATCTATAAAACTCTGTTTATATCGATGAACCATGTAAAATGGCTGATTCCGTATCCGGAAAATGCCACACCATACTCACTTAGCAATGAGTCACTCCCGGTTAATCCCACGAACATTCCATTAGCCAGGAGCTTTGAAGAACAATGCAAAAAATTAGAAAATCAGCTGGTGGTGATCGATGGCGGTGACAGCAGCGAAAAAATAGGCTTCCTTGAGAAGGTGCGTAATAAGAAATTGACTCTCATTACAGCCGAAAGGGAAAAAGTGTTTCGAAATCTAGAGCACGTCAAAACCATCCATTTACCGTAACACAAATAGGAAAATTGGAGGGTAATCATAATGATTTTAAAAAATCGAAACAAAAAAAATAATCCATCCTGTATTGGCGTACAAAGATGGATGATCCTTTACTTGGAAAATGTTCATTGGCCGTGGCACTGCCCTACGGTCTTTTTTTTAATTTCCTTCACTATGATAAAATATGAAACATAGTCTTAAAATGTTCAAGACATAAAAAGGTATTTTGATTTCGGCGGTTTCTTTTACATGGTGATTCAGTTAAAATTGATTCCCCTTACACCAGCATCTGAAACAAGGTGCTGTCTTTATTCACTTCGCGATATAAAAATCCCTTCGTTTTAATCCGTTCAATAAGAGGGAAATAGTCGTGCTTATCCTTTAGTTCGATTCCAACCAGTGCAGGTCCCGTTTCGCGATTGTTCTTTTTCGTGTATTCAAAATGACTGATATCATCATTCGGTCCAAGAACATCAAACAAAAATTCACGTAAGGCTCCTGGACGTTGCGGGAACTGGACGATAAAATAATGCTGCAGGCCCTCATAAAGCTTCGAACGCTCCTTGATCTCCTGCATTCGGCCGATATCATTGTTACCGCCGCTAACAATACAGACCACCGTTTTACCCTTAATTTCCTCCGCGTATGTATCCAAAGCAGCAATGGATAAGGCTCCGGTCGGTTCGACAACAATGGCATTTTCATTGTAAAGTGATAAAAGCGTGGTACATACTTTGCCCTCTGGTATGACGATAATATCATCTACGATTTCCTTACAAATGCTGAAGGTCTTTGTTCCGACCGTTTTTACTGCAGCGCCGTCAACAAATGGGTCAATGGTTTTAAGTGTGGTTACTTCCCCCTTTAAAAACGACTCTTTCATCCCAGGCGCACCTTCAGGCTCGACCCCAATTAATCGCGTTTGCGGTGAAAAGTGCTTTAAATACGTTCCAACTCCAGCCATAAGACCGCCGCCGCCGATTGCTCCAAATAAATAATCCATTTTTACAGGACAATCATTAAGTATCTCTACGGCAACTGTTCCTTGGCCGGCAATCACATCATAGTCATCAAATGGGTGGATAAATGTCCGCTTTTCCTCTTGACTGCAAGCCATTGCTTGTTCAGAAGCATCATCAAAGGTATCGCCTGCTAAGACAATCTCAACACTGCCCTTACCCCAAAATTTAACTTGGTTCACCTTTTGCTTTGGAGTGGTGGTTGGCATAAAGATTTTTCCATTAATTTGTAACAGGTGGCAGGAATATGCGACTCCTTGAGCATGATTACCCGCGCTTGCGCAGATAATTCCGTTTTCTAATTCTCCAGGGCTTAGTTTTTTAATTCGATTATAGGCACCGCGAATTTTGAACGAACGGACGCTTTGCAGATCCTCGCGCTTCAAATACACATTGCAGTCGTAGCGTTCGGATAGTAAGTGATTATATTGCAAGGGAGTGGGTGAAATCTCGTCCTTAATTGTATGACTGGCAATGATAATATCCTCCACATTAAACACTTTTTTCTCAACTTTTTGATTCATTTTCTTTTTCCTCCTATTACGAATAGCATTTTTTAAACAACAAAAAACCCGCCCCAGTGTATAGGGACGAGTTTACTCGCGATACCACCCTACTTCCGCAGCACCTAAATGACTGCGGCTCTCGATTGACGTACGCTTGATTTGTACGTGTTCCATTGTAACGGCGGACTTGGCCGGCCTAGCTTACTTAGTCTCTTCAGCTACGCATCTCGGAGATGATCTTCAAATAGTCCTGCCATCGACTCCCACCAAATGTCGACTCTCTTTAGTACAAGTACCTATCCTACTCTTCTCGTCTTCGATTCATGTTTAATTATAAAAATAAGGGTAACACGGGAAAAGAAGTCCGTCAATGTTTTTTGACTATTTTAACTATTTTGTCAATTATAAAGCGCTTACATTAAACAGCTGTAAATGAAAAAAAGCTGTCTTCATATGAAAACAGCCAATTCTAAATTGAAAACTTCACTAATATTAAAGTGTCACAATAATCGGACCATCTTTAGTCAAGATCATTGTATGCTCATACTGAGCGACAAAGCTTTTTTCTGTTGCATAGGTCCATTCGTCATCAAGTTGAATTACTTCCTCTTCCAGGGTAGAAATAAACGGTTCAAATGCAATAACCATCCCTTCCTTGAGCAATTCATCGTCCCACGGCTCATAATAATTATAGACATAATCAGGTGATTCGTGGATGGAGCGGCCAATCCCATGTCCGGTGAGATTTTTGATGACGGTTAATCCATGCTGCTGCGCTGTTTTGTGCACGACCTTGCCAATGCCGCTTTTCTTCGCTCCCGGCTTGCATTTCTTAAGCCCCGCTTCAAAGGCAAGCTTCGCAACCTCACAAATTTTAGTTAATATTTCATCCCCTTTTCCGACAACAATCGAGATGCCGGTATCAGCGAAATAGCCGTTCTTTGATCCGGAAACATCAATATTAACAAGGTCCCCTTCCGCGATAACCCGAGGACCTGGAATACCATGGGCTACCTCCTCATTTACACTTATACATGTGTAACCGGGAAAATCGTATTCCCCTTTTGGAGCGGAAATAGCTCCAGCCTGTTCAAATAGCTCTCCTGCCAAGTCATCAAGTTCCTTCGTCGTGACGCCAGGTACTGCTCTTTGTACCAATTCATCTCTAATGGAGGCAACAATTTTACCTATTTCCTTTAAACCATTAAAATCTGCTTCTGTTTTTGCAATCATTATTTTTCTCCACTCATATATTTTTTAGCCGATAGGAAAGTATAACTTTCCTATCAAGCATAAGGGCAAACAACGCCTCATGAACCGTCTAACGGCTTGCCAATCGGCGAGTTTTTTTATCATCCATTATTATATTGTACTTTTATTTTTAAAAATAGCCAGAACTTAAGCTTTCGTTGTTCATTTTACTGTTTTTTGATATTCAATTAGTGTTAATCGGTCATTTACTTTATATTCCCCCTGTTTTTGATAGCCCAGTTTTTCGTAAAAATAGCGATTTCGACGATTATCCTTTGGTGTGTCAAGGCTCCACGTTTTCACTTTAGGAAACTTTTTTTCGATGCTTGAAACAAGCTTACCGCCTAGCCCTCTATCTTGACAGCTGGGATGAAGGAATATCCGAAACAAACGGTAATGGGTATCTGACACTTTCACAACGCAGATGCCGCCTGCTATTTTCCCGTCAAAGAAAATCGTATAATGGAAGGAGTTATTGATTTTATACTTAAAAAAATCCAATGTTTCCGCAGCTGGACTCGAATCATAGTCCCGATACTTTTTCAAGTCGGCTTGGAACGCCTCTTTCTGAATCGATAACAGCGCTGCTGCCTCGGTCATTTTTGTCTTTTCAATTTTTAAAGCCATTTTCTCACCTCTAATTACATTTCAATTATTATATGAAATGATCACTGTTCATGAAATGAAATCACAGCAAAAAGGCCATTAGTAACCATGGCCTTATTATAAGTTTACATAATATTATTATTTTCCATTCAATTCAAGCACTCAATCATTACCACTGCTTTGGCCGGGAAATAAGATGAACAATGGTAATGGGTTGGTGCCTGACACCAGATATTTTGCAGAAACGCTTTTTGCTAATCTAACTCATAATAACCACAAACCACATATCCTACTGCTTTTGCTGCTACGAGAAGTGAATCTTCATCGATATCAAATTTAGGATTATGATTAAAATATGGTTTTTCCACGCCCTTAGGTGTACAACCGATATAGAAGAAGCATGAAGGGAATTTTTCAGCATAATAAGCAAAGTCTTCGGATGGCGGCATTGCTGGCCACTCTTCTACTTTTGTAATATCTTTATCATTTGCACTCTTTAAGAATTGAGCAACTTTCTCTGTTAATTCTGGGTTGTTATAAAGTGGTGGATAATCATTTTCGTAAGTTAGATCACATGTTACACCAAATTCTTCTTCCAGCCCTTTTACGATACGTTTCATTTCTTTTTCAATGGTTGCTTTTGTTTCAACCGTCATATAACGAATATCGCCTTCAAGCTCTACGCTGTCTTTAATGACATTAAATGTTCCTTTCCCATCAAAAGAACCAATCGTAATTACACCAATATCAAAAGGACTTAAGCGACGGCTAATAATCGTTTGAACGGCTGTAACAAAATGAGCACCAGCCACAATGGCATCATTCGCTAAATGTGGTGAAGAACCATGGCCACCTCTACCTTGAATTTTTAATTTCATATATGCCCTGCCGTTAAAGGAAAATCCAGCATGATAACCAACCACTCCAGCTTTGTCCATTGGCAGCAAATGGATACCAAATATATTGTCTAAGTCGTCAAGAATGCCAGATTCGACAATACTTTTTGCCCCGCCTGGCGGAACTTCTTCTGCATGTTGGTGAATAATTTTGATGGTGCCGGGAATTTCATCCTTTAATTGAATGAGGCAATCCGCTAAGATTAACAAATAGGCTGTATGTCCATCATGCCCACACCCATGAAAAACGCCTTCATTTTTTGATTTAAATGGTAAATCTGTTTCTTCGATGATTGGGAGTGCATCAAAATCAGCGCGCAAACCAATATTTTTCCCAGGCTTTCCGCCTTTAATGGTTACGATAACTCCGTGTCCATTACCAACATTCGTTTGAACTTCTACGTCCTTACCTTTATAAAAATCAATAATATATTGAGCTGTTTTTTCTTCTTTAAAAGAAAGCTCAGGATTTTCGTGTAGATGTCGGCGAATTTCAATCATTTCATCTTTACGTGCTTCTAACATTTCCATTAATTTACTCTTCACAATCTAACCACCTTTTTATTATTTACGAACACGCCACTAAAAGTGGCGCGTTAAACATTTCCAATTGCTAATTATTCTGTAATAGGACGTTGGCTGATAGCCTTTGTTTTTTTAGGTGCAGTTGAAGTTTTTCCAGCATCTCCTGGCACCAAAAAGATAACAGATAGTATTGCAATTATGCCAAATATAACATTTACGGCCATACCAATTGCACCGGCTGATTCAAGATTTCCACTTGCTGCGATTGCACCATAAGTAGCTGCGGAAATTGCAACGCCGAATGCACCACCAAGTGAGCTTGCCATTTTATAAACTCCAGCTGCTTGCCCTACTTTGCCAGCAGGAGCATTCGATACAGATGTATCCGTTGATGGAGTCGCATAGAATCCAAGTCCGAGACCAAATAGTGTAAATCCAATGAATTCAGAAATTATATAACCAACACCTGGTAAGAAAGTTAAGCCCATCAATGCACAACCAATTGTCGTAATGATGGAACCCCAAATCATTGGTGATTTTGCGCCTACTTTTTGTAATATTTTCTCTCCGACACGAATCATCACAAGCACAGCTACTAGATAACCTAGTGATAACAAACCTGCTTGGAATGAACTCATTCCACGACCTACTTGTACATACGTATTAGCTACAACTATCGCACCAGCAGTTGCATTTAACAAGAAATTGGAAATCGTCGCACCAGTATATGCCTTATTTTTAAATACATCAAAGTCAATCAGTGCAATCTTTTTACCACTTTCAACTTTAATGAAAACAATCAAACCTATGATTGTGATAATGATAAGAGCAATGGAAGTCAGGCTTGTCCATCCAAGAGTCGGTCCGAAATTAATAAATACATTCAGAGCACACATGGTGATGATAAAAATGACTAAACCAGTGTAATCGAATTTAAAACCACCTGAAGATTCTTGTTTACTTTCTGGTGTAGCTTTCAATAGAAGCATACCAAGAATGGCAACGATGATAGAAATGATGAAAATCCATCTCCATCCCAAAGATGAGGCAATGGCACCGCCTAAAAATGAGGCAATCCCTGTTCCTCCCCAAGAACCGATAGACCAGAAACTTAGAGCACGTTGGCGATCTGCTCCCTCAAAATAAGCTTTCATTAAGGCGATGGTTGATGGCATAATAGCTGCACCCGAAAATCCTGTTAAGATACGCCCAATAATAAGTAATACGGCTCCGTTAGCGAAAACTAGACAAAGTGAACCAATGATACTTAAAACAAAACCAATATTAGCCATTTTTTTACGACCAACTATATCTGCAAGTCCACCAAAAGCAACGATAAACAATCCTGAGAACAAGGATGTTAAACTAATGGCAATGTTCACTGTTCCAAGTGAAACGCCCAAATCTTTTTGAACAGAAGGAACCACATTTAGCAATGCTTGTGCAAATAGCCAGAATGTAAGAACACCAAACACAATTCCTGTGATCATTTTATTTGTACCTTTGTAACCTGTTTCCATGGTTGAACCCCCTATTTATCTTTTTGCTAACCGTTATCTATTTCGAAAAATTATCATTCCTACAGCATAGTATTTGATATAAAAATTACCTTGATTCACAAGGCATGATTTATCTTCTTGTAGTTCATAACGGTTAACTCATATCTTGTTTATGTCCCTATTATAGAAAAAACAGCCAATGAAACTGAGTCTTTTATTGTTTTGTTTTGTTGTATTCTTGGTCATTTTTTTAAACGCCCTTCCTTAACAGTGAAAAATAGCCGTCGATTTTTGACATTCGGTTTGATTTATTCAAAAAAAAGCCATTGATTCATATCAATGGCTAACCTGATTATTCAATTACTTTACGAATATCGAAAAAATGGATGGCGTTTGTGGTCATATAGGAATAAAACACCCATTCTTCATCAATTGACTCATCAAATATTTCTAATGATGGAAGACTGGAACGGGTAATATAATCAATAATCTCGGCATCCATTCCATGTTTACTACCCAATTTCCACCAATTCGTATATAACGCCCCATTGTCCTTGTCAAAAATGTACTTACGAACCTGATACTCGCCTTGCTGCATGCCGGAAATTTTCACACGAATATCTTTATTTAGTTTTTGAAGAAACGCTTCCTCAATTGAAAAATAGGGATTAACGTAATTGCAATTCATGAGGACTAGCTGGTAACCTCGGTCCGTTTGTGTCATGTAATAATCCGGTCCCTTTGCAACGACTTCTCCTTGAAGCTTGTTCGCAAATAACATCGAATAAAAGGCAGGTCGCTTTCCATTGAAATAATGAAATAATTCTAACCCTTCAAGACGAATTCGTAGGTTCATTTTATCCTCTTCATGTAATTCAGTATTAATCCAAAAGGCGAGTGAATCGATTTCATTGGCTAAATCTAAAGCATCTTTTAAAACTAAGGCACCCCGGAAAAACGTGCCGTTTGTGTACCGGGTATTTCCGGAAAGTGTATTCCACGATACAAGAAAAAACGGTTTATTGATCTGATGCTGCTTTAAAAATCCTTTTATCTTGTTTGTTTTTTCCATTATGTAATCCTTTGCTAATGAAAAGCGGTCATCGCCCATTTCGTTAAAATCAATCACTTCATTTTGGTTTGCATGATAGCCAAAAAAATCAATCCGGTCCCTTTCTTCTAACTGCCATTCATGCTCTTTCGGAATTTTTTCGTCATGAAAAGAAAATGGCAGAAATACACCGACCTGAATTCCCGGCACATGCTGTTTAAGGAGATGATATAGTTTTAGATAGACCCGATGTAAGTCCTTAGCCTTCACAGCTGTATAATAGGGCTCATTAAACATGAAATGCCATGTATTTAAGTAAATTTCTCCATAAACCTGCAAACAATGCTTTAAAAACTTCGTTAGTTTACTGAAGTACTGTTCTTCGTCAATGGAAATTTCTTTATAATCTACCCGTACAAACAAGGAGAGATCATTTTTTTTCATAAAATTTAACGCACCATCCGTGTTAAAGTAAGGTGAGGTCGTGGCAAACCGTTCATCAGTTTCTACAGTAGGAAGAATGGTCGCCCCGCTAACCAAATGGCGGATTCCAATAAAGCGTAATCCCAATTCTTCTTTCACCATCAACACTTGCGAGCGCACATCTTCTTTTAATAATTCCTTTAATTCCCCAATGATGAGGATGTTTTCAGGAAGGTTGACAACCACCCTTTTCTCATGCAAAAGTTCAATCGCCAATTCTTCATAACGTGTTTCTGTATTAACATACATTTTGTCACTAGCAGTTAAGATCATCCCTAATTTAGTCAAAACCTCTGGAGACTTCATCAGTGTTTCTGAATCGTGCAAATGATAGCTGTGAATGGAATCCACTTGTTGTTCGGGGGAATGAGTTTCTCGATATTCATGCGGCGTTACACTATATACTTCTTTAAACAGGTTTGTAAACGATTTTGTATTTGGAAATCCGTTTTTCATCGTAATTTGCGAAATCGAATCCGTTGTATAAAGCAAGTCCTTTACCCCATGTTTTAACCTAATATTCATTAAAAATCGGCTGAAACCCATTCCCATCTTTTGTTTAAAATAGCGCGATAAATAGCCTGTTGAAAGAAAGCTCTTTTGTGCCATTTCTTCCAGGGTAATTTGTTGTTCATAGTTTCTTTCCATATAGTCAATGATTTGCGTTAACCGCTGATCATCTGTATCGATTTTTTCGAAAGCGGTACCTTCCCCACTAAAATTACGAATTAGGATCAACAGTATTTGACAGATGGTTCCTTGAATTTCAAGCTTATAGCTTTCATCCCTTCTTAAATAGGTAATCATCATTTCCGCAAGCAATCGTCTGATTTTGTCAATCTTTAACTCACGGCCCATTTCGACTTCTCGTGAAAAGCATTGAAACCGACGCCTGTGATAGTCTGGATAATAGCGATCGATAAAGGGGTCCGTAATCGTCAACAGCAACACACAATTATCATTCGAGCCATGCAATTGATAAAGCTGATTTCGATTAAGAAGAAGTAAATCATTTTCAGCTAATGAATAAAAGCGGCTATTCGTTTCTACTGTTAGTACGCCATTAATAACAAATACAATTTGAACACCTCTATTTACCTTTGGCGCTGCATATTCAATCCTTTTAAGCTCAAGAAAAAAATCTAATCCTTGTTCCTCCAACCCATTCACCTCAGTCCTCAGTCCTCATTCCACATCCATAAGGTCATGGAAACAGTACTTATTTTACTATTAATTGAATTGTTTTTCCCCCAAAGCGTTTTGCAGGTCTGCGATTTCTTTTTGAATTTTTGAGAATCCCGTTATTTTTGGTATCCTCTTTCTCACTACAGATTGTTTATGTTCAACTGCGCTTGCCATTGATTCAAAAACGAATAATATTTGGGCAAGGCTTTCATCTGGAAGGATTGGCCGGTCCTTTATTTTTAAACAAGCATTGAGATGAAACCGCAGCTGTTCCATTGAAAAAATAGCGGGCCAAAGTTCCGCTAAAGCAGTTTTATTGTTTGGGATTTCCCCTAACGCTGTTGTATAGATAATTTTTAAATTATCAAAATTCGTGTGCATTTTGCTTTGTGCCTGGATTTTACCAAAAGAATAGCCTTTGCTTTGCGCTGAAAATAACACCTGGAAATACTGCATCTGGCTTCTAATTGTTTTAGCGATGGCATGTGGCAGCCTGCTTGAGGCTGATCTTCTTCCTGTCAAATAAGTACCGATCAACCCAATGAAGCACCCAATTAACACATCTGTGATTCTTGCAGTGGCAAAAATAGACAGCTTATGTAAATGTGTCGAGCTTTCGGCAATTAATAAGGCATTGGGAGTGATAAACATCGCAGCAAGTGCGTAATTCCTAACAATATAAAGCTCTGTCAAGGTTGTCAGTGAAAAAATAATTAAGATAATAAAAATTCCTTGGGGGTTTGCTGAAAGAACGATACTCGCCGCCAGTATTCCAATAATAGTACCTAAAGTTCTCTGAATAGCCCGATGAAAGGTAGATATTATGGTAGAACCAAGCATCACAGCCGCACAGGATAATGGAATCCAATAGGATCGGTAAAAATCAAAAGAATATGCAACAATCGCCGCAATCGTAAGGATTGCTCCATAGCGAACGGCAGAAAGAAACACAACCGAGTTCTTGTCAAAAGCCCCGCCGAATACTGTCGGTAATGAACGCTTAAAGATTTTTATGTCTTGATTGATTTTCGAAACAGGCTCATTCAAAATGGCATCGGCATCAAATATTTTGCGAAACAATCGGTCGATGCCTTCATCCATTTCATCAGGCTGGCGAAAAGTAAATCGCGTGTCCATTTTATGATCGATTGAATGGACAATCCCCCTGACAGCTGCTGCTAATTCATGCGGCAGTTTGCCGCTTTGTTCGGAAAAACGTTCCATGACATGGATAAATATTTCGTTTGCATGATTATTTAACAAAATTAACCGGTTGAATAAATCCGTACTTCGCCATGAAATGTAACCCGCCAACAGAATATCATCCGTAGCCCTCATCTGCATCACGGTTCTGTGCCTTGCCTGATTATAGTCTGCTGTACCGATTGAATCTAAAAAGCATGCCAGTTCGGAATATACTTTTTTTACCGCCCTCATTTCAGGAGCATGTGGTTGATAAAGCCAACCAGCCATTCCAATTACCCATGAAAGCAGCCCACCCAATAAAACAAGACTGGCTCTCAATGGAGCAAGGGCAGGATCAATCGGCATTCCAGACGTCATCGAAAAACATAAAACAAAAAACACCGCTGCTGGCCCTGGAATTTGCAAGGCACCAAAAATAAATGTCCCTACTGCACCAATAACTCCGACCATTAATGCGAATAACCATGGATACGGTGCAAGCATCGTTCCTAAACCAACTGATAGGCTGAGCCCAATCATCACCCAAAATAATTTTTTTGCCCTCTGTGCATAGGGTTCATTAAATACATAAAGAAAGGTAAAACCCCCAATCCCTGCCTGCATTCCATAGGCTAAATTTCCGCTGAGCAATCCAATGAGGGCCGGGATTGCCGCACAAAAACCAGCACAAATAGCTTTTTTCCATGGAAAAGGATTCTTTTTAATTTCAAATGCCTGTTTTGTTATCGTTCCGAATGTTGACCAATTTCTCATCTTTGCCACTACGCAACCCGCTTTCTTGGAAAACATTTGATTTATCAATAGTATTCTCCAATTGCTCTAATCCTTTGCGGCTTTTTTAAACACCAAAGAAAAGAGACCGGACATTAATGTGCGGTCTCTTTTCTAGATTATCGAGGATTACGATTGATTCTCACTCAATGCCCCCGTTTTTGATGGGATGAGGAAGCTCAAAACGACGGTAATTAAACTTAAGCAAAAGGCATAAAGAAATACGTTTTGCATTCCAACGATTATGTTTGCTGCATGGTTAATGAACAGCCCCATCACTGTAACGCCGATGGATGTCCCAATATTTCGCAAGAACATTTGCAGTGACGTCGACACTCCTTTGATTGAAGAATCGGCAAATTCTTGAGAAGCAATCGTTCCAATCGCAAACAATAAACCAAAGGAAAATCCCTGGATGGTCAGAATGATAAACAAATTCGTATAAGATAAATCTTTAATAAATAAAAATAGTGCCAATCCTGATAGGGCGGTAATAAAACTTCCAGTAATAAATAAAGGCTTATAGCCGAAGCGGATAATCCAATTTCCAGCAGGAGTACTGCCAAACATCCAGCCTACCGCAATACTTAACAGGATTAGACCGCTTTTATAAATACTCATATGCGCACCTTCCTGCAGAAACAATGGAATAAAGTTCGATGTCCCGAAGAAAGATAAGCAGTACACTAGCATGAACAGGTTTGTCGAAAATAACCCTTTGTTCTTAAATAAAGCAACAGGTAGAAAGGGATGTGCTTCTTTCCGTTCCACTATGACAAATATAATCAAACCAATAACTCCAATAATAGCGTACCAGAGCGGATTACTCATATTTGTCGCTAACAATAACAGCGTAATCGATGCTCCGAAAAGGAAGAATCCTTTAAAGTCGATATGGGTCTTCTTAAATTCAATTTGTTCCTTATAAGGAAGCAAGCATAGCACAGTGGCAATGCCGATTGGAATATTGATAAAGAATATCCATCTCCACGTCAGTGCTTCGACGAAAAACGAGCCTAAAACAGGACCAACAATCGAAGATAGCGCCCAAATGGTGCTGAAAACCGCTTGAATCCTGCCCCGCTTTTCAATCGTAAACAAGTCACCGACGATGATCATCGAAAGCGGAATCATACCGCCAGCCCCTAGACCTTGAACACCCCGATAAACCACGAGCATGACCATCGAATTCGCCATTCCGCAAAGAACCGAACCGATTGTAAAGATCCCCACGGCGATAATTAGTAATCTTTTTCTTCCGTACATATCCGATAATTTCCCGTAAAGCGGGACCGTAACCGTACTTGCTAACATATAAACAACAAATATCCAGGCAAACAGCTCCATGCCGCCAAGCTGCTTGACAATCGTCGGACTTGCCGTCTGCATAATATTAGCATCCAACGCCGAAATAAGGGTTGTTATTACTAAAGCCCAAAATACAAATCTATTTTTTCCCATAAATACCTCCCAAATGCCACAGAAAAACATTTCCTCTTTTTTACATTTTTTTAATTCACTTCTACTATTATAACAAAATGCAACTTATTAACCTAACTATTTTTTAGCAAAAGAATAGGCCCAACTATAAAGTCGGAGCCCTCGAACAGGTAAACATGGTTTTCTATAAAGAACCTTTTCTTATTTTATGAAATAACCACTAGCATGAAATAGATACCATTTTCCACTTATCCATTGCTTGTTTGTCACCATTGCGCCATTGGCGGTCAAAAAGTACCGTTTACCATTTACCGTAATCCAGCCAGTTGCCATCGCACCGGAAGAAGTTAGATAGTACCATACTTCTTTATCCTTCAACCAACCCGTTGCCATTGCACCGCTTGGCTCTAAATAATACCACTTGCCACTGACCTTTTGCCAGCCAGTAAGCATTTCACCATTTTTGTTTAAATAATACCATTTGTTGGCATCTTTCAGCCAACCAGTCGTCTTAACACCGCCTGATTTGAGGTAGAACCACTTTCCGTTCTCTTTTACCCAGCCGGTTTTTACTACAGTTACGGGACTTTCACTTTGAGAAGTTGGCGCAGTAGTTGGCTCACTTCCACTATGGGATGTAGCTTCATACATGTTGACAAGCGTAATCCCTGTAAAATAAAACTTCAAAATTTCTTCATACGACTTCCCTGCATCAGCCATGTATTTAGCACCCCATTGACTCATGCCGACACCATGACCATCACCAGAACCCCTAACAGTAACAACAGTTGCATTCGTATCTATTTTATTAATTAAATAGCTTAACATCACCCGGTTTCCAATCATTGCTCTTATGGTTGATGCATTCACATTTGAAAAAACAACACGCTGCAGTATCAATTTCCCGGCTTCGTCTACTTTATCTTTAGCTAAATAGTCTATCGTAATGCTTCCTTTACTGACCCGACCGCCAGAACCTGGACTATGAAGTGAAAAATCAGAAATGGAAACAATTTTAATGTCTTTGCTTGTATAACCATTGTTGCTTAACCACAATTTAATATTAGTGGAAATCGTCACATCGGCTTCATTGGTTGTGGACCACCATGCGGCCGAATTTGATAAATCCTTTGAGGTAAGGTCAATTTGGGTTTTACGGAAGGAAAAGTCCCAAACTGTCTTTGAATCATAGCTATCTTTTTTTACCGATAAATAAGGAACGGCTTGAGATCCCCAAGCATTGGTATTACTTTCGGTCATCCCGCCATTGCTGGCCGAATAAACAGCATCAATGAGGCGCCCATTAAATTGGGCAGCCTGACCTTTCGTTTCATCAACCGCTTTTGTCGTATTTGTTGTCCAATTATAGCCGCCGTATACCTGATAAGAAATCGTATCCTCAATTACATCGCGATTTAGATAACTCAACGCGTATGTCCTTGCAGCCACGGCTTGAGTTTTTAAGGCTTCAATATTCCAGGAAGGATACATTTCAATCGGAACAACACCTTTTAAATAATCTTCCATTAAAACAGAATTGACCGGTCGGACAAATTGCTTGTTTTCGATGAAAAAATCAAAGCTGCCAAGGTACAAACGATTATTAATTGATAGTTGGGAATTAGGCTTTTGAGGCTGGACAGAAAAGGTTTCAAATGAATTTAGAAAGCTTCCATCCTTATATAGTGATAGTTTTCCATTTACTTGTCTTAATAGATAGGTGCTCCCTGATTGTAAGTTAACATTCGGGTCATTTGTAAGATAATCACCATTTGGTTCTAAGCTGATTTCCGTTTTGTTTCCCAAAAAATTGATCAACTTCACTTTTACGAGCGGTTCTGGCTGCAGTGCAAAACCACGTCCAGCAGGAAGAAAAGAAATAAGTAAGGCAAAAGCTACGACTGTAAGCAGGATTTTTCTCAATCTAAGTTTCCCCTCCAAAACTATTAATCGTATCCGTTGTTCAGGATAATCATATAGTAATAGTTTAGAAACGGACAATGGATTATTTTTTCCAATTAAAAAACTTGAGGAAAATGCCCTCAAGCCTTATTTCGCCAGCCTTTATATTAACGACTGAGGCTATAATTTTTATCGACTAAGTTTAATGCTGATAACTCATTTCCTGTCTCAATAACTGCTGTTTAATCGTCGGTAAGATGATTTCTACGGTGGTTCCCACTTTTTCCTTACTTTGAATGGTAAGCTTACCGTGATGACTTTCGATAATTTTAAAGCAGGTCATCAGGCCAAGACCGGTTCCCTTTTCCTTAGTGGTATAAAAAGGCTCTCCAAGTGTTGGAATCCGTTCCTCCGGTATCCCAACACCTTGATCGACAATCTGAATAGCAACATGACCATCGCCTTTTGCCATTACTTTAACCTCAATATTTCCACCGGCCGGCATGGCTTCCACAGCATTCTTAAGCAGATTGAGAAAAACCTGCTTTAACTGATTTTCCTCGCAGCTGATCATTGGCAAATCACTTTCATATTCGACAAAAATCTGGACGTTTTTCAAAATGGATTGACTATTAAATAAGGTTACTACATCTTTTATTAATACCTTTACATCTTTTTCGACTAATACAGCTGCCGACGGTTTGGCGAGAACCAGGAATTCACCGACAATTTCGTTGATTCGATCAAGTTCAGCTAACACAATATCATAGTATTCATCTTGAAGATGGTCGAACTTGAACAACTGAATAAATCCTTTTATCGAAGTAAGGGGATTCCTTATTTCATGGGCAATGCCGGCTGCCATTTGACCGAGCAAGGCCAGCTTTTCAGACTTTTGCAACAGTTGGCTCGTTTGTTCTTTTCTTTCAGTAACATCTTTTCCAATTGATAGTATCGCCGCTTTTCCGCCAAAAACAATGGACAACGAAGAAACTTCGAAGAAAAACACCGTTCCATCCAAACGCTTCGCTTTGTATTCAATGGTGTTTACTGGCTGTTTCGCTTTCTTAATCTGCTTAAATCGTTCCATTAAACGGTTCTCATACTCAGGTACAATGAAATCAGTAATAAATTTACCGATTACCTCCTCTTTATTTGTCGCACCAATCATGGATACTGCCGCATGATTAGCAAAAAGCAGCCGATGCTCGCATGTTACATAAACGGGTTCAGGCAATGAATCGATCAATTGCTTATAGCTGTCCTCACTTGCACGTGCATTTTTTTCATAGAATCGTGCCTTATCATATTGCCAGCCAACAAACCAAGCAATTACGGTAAAAATAACAAAGTCTAAAGTAAAAAATGGCTCATTATGGATGAAGTGCTGATAGCTGGTAAATAAGATGGAAATTAACACGAGAAAAGCTTGTCCGAATTTATTCATTTCTTTGTCCTCGTAATAGACATATTTACTTATATTAATTCGACAAAATCCTACTTCATTCCTTCACTAATTTATTTTAAAATGAAATTTTATGAAAAATAGAACAGAGGTAATGGAGATGTTTGATTGGGGATTTGTCTATACACTCCTGCATATAGACACATAGACTATCTTGTATGAAAAATGGATGAGGAGAGATCAATAATGGAAAAAAAGCACTATGTAAGTCCTAATACTATGCCAAATAAGCCAATGGTAAGTTCCAATATCATGGCAAACCAACCAATTGCAAATAACATGCCCAACTTGCCGTTTGTGAGTCCAAATATTATGCCAAACCAACCTGTTTCCCCAGCTAATGTCCCAAATATCCCTTATATCGCACCACAAGTTTATCAGCAGCCAAGTTATTATCCGGTTCAAGAACCTTGTTGTTATCCAATGTATGATCCGTGCTGTCTGCCGCCGATGAATCCATGTTGTCCGCCGCCTATACATCCGTGTTGTCTACCGCCAATGAATCCGTGTTGTCCACCGCCGATGTACAATCCATGCTGCCCGCCCGCTTTCAACCCATGCTGTTTTCCAATGTATCACCCTTGCTGCTAATTAGCGGATGGACGTCAAAATTTCTGAAATAATCCACCTCATGGGTGGATTATCTTTTTGTTCAGAGATTATTAGGAATCGATTGTTTTTAAAAAGCTGCCTATCACCTGCAGAAACGCTTCCGGTTCCTCGATATACGGTAAATGGGCGCTATTTTCAAACACGTGGAATTTCGAATCAGGTGTTAAACTGCTGTAATACTGGGTAGTTTCAGGTGTTGCCTCATCAAAACGCCCGCATGTGAATAGCGCTGGGCAGTTGATTTCCTTTAACCGTGAAGTACAATCGAATTCTTTCAGATTGCCAAGCACAGTGAATTCAGACGGTCCCCACATAATGTTATAAATTTCAGGGTTACGATAGTGTGACCCTTGTGATAAATGTTCCGGTCTTGGGATTCTGCAAACGAAATGATTGTTAAAAACCTCGATTGCCGCTTTAAATTCCTCAGAATCGGTTGTACCATTTTCTTCACATTGTTTGATTGTTTCTTGAATTTCGATTGGCAGCTTCTTTAGATTGCGTTTTTGGTCTTGTTCCCATAATGGGGCGCTTAGGCATGGACTAGAAAAAATAACACTTTTCACGCCGCTTGGTTTCGTTAAACAGTACGCAGCTGCAAGCGTTGTCCCCCACGAATGCCCTAAAATATGTACTTCATCAAGATTCAATGCATTTCTAACCTGTGCTAATTCCTCCACAAATCGATCAAGCCGCCACAGCGACGTGTCAGTCGGCCTGTCCGATTTTCCGCATCCCAATTGATCATAGAAAATAACCGGACGATCTTCCGCTAGCGCTTTTAACCCTTGCAGCGAATAGCAAGACGAACCAGGTCCCCCGTGTAAAATAATCACAGGTGTTCCAGCTGCTTGTCGATTAAACAGTTGATAAGCGACCTTGCCTCCGGTTACTTCAATAAAGCCCTCTTGCAGCACAATTGTTTCCCCCTTTTAAATCCATAATATCCAATTTTACCATAATGTGCAGCAACACGGATAGAATCTTTTCAGTCCATTTAAAAAGGAACTGAGATGACAATCAGTTCCTTTAGTCACAATATGCCTATTGATTCTTTTTACTTTCTCTGGCAGCTCTTTTTCTCGCTTTTTTGCTTAATCCTAACTCTGCGCCAAATTCGGTATCGCTTGCCTTTCCTTGACTACCCCCGGTATGCGGCTGATTTCGATTGTTATTACGATTTGTCATTTCTCTTCCTCCTTCTTATGTATTTAACCAATTGAAAAATTTGGCCTTAACAGCCATAAAAAAAAAGCGACTGTTGTTCAACTTCTCTTCTGAGATGTGGGTATTGCTTATTACATACTATCTAATTTGAGAGCCAACATAACAGCAGCTCACCCCTTATACTGCTAAATCCCCTAGATAATATTCCTATTTTTATATTTTTTTGACCTATCAATTGATAAAATTAAAAGGAAAGAACGATTTGTCCTTCCCCTTTAAAAAGATTTTACATAGTCGGTTCATTTCCTGAATGATTCTTAAATAAATGAACGACGAATGTACCCAAGAATACCGCGATTAAAATACTAAAGAAAACGACTTCATTCATATAGAATCCAAATGCTGCAATGATCATTTTTACTCCTATTATCGCAATTAGAATAAACGCGGTTGTTTCAAATTCAGGAACTCTTTCAATTAATACCAGGAATAACTGAGCTACCCCGCGCATCATTAAGATACCCAGAACTCCTCCCAAAAACAATACCCAAACCTGATTTGAAACCCCAAAAGCCGCAATTACACTGTCAAAACTAAAAGCAATGTCCATCAGCTCCACGGTTAAAACGGTTCTCCAGAATCCCATCTTTTTATTTTGAACTCCATCTTCCTCTTCCTTTTTTTGAAAAAAGTTTTGAAAGACAATCCATAAAAGATAGTGCCCGCAAACAATTTTAATCCAAGGAATGTTGATTAAGGATACCCCTAACCCTATAGCGACAACCCGGAAGAAATAGGCGCCAAAAATGCCATAGAATAGGGCTTTCTTACGTTGTTCCGTCGGAAGATGCTTCACCATCACCGCCAAGACGAGGGCGTTATCAGCAGATAATAATCCTTCCAGAATAATAAGGGTACCAATTATTCCCCAGCTGGCGGGATCCGACACAACCTTCTCAAAGGTCTCCATTGAAAAAAATGTACTATAACTATTTAATATCTCATGTAGGAGTTCCACCGGCCTGTTTCCCCTTTCCGTTTATAGACTTCCCTTTTAAACCAAGGAAACGAGATTAAAAAGGAAATGAACAGCTATTTATTTTCCAATGTGAACTTACAGCTTGTACAGATATTTCACAGAGAGGGCCCATTGATTGGACACTCTACTTAATATGTATGTAAGACGCTTAAATATATGAACCAAAAACCAATTTTGGACTTGATTATCGCTTAATAAGGACCATAATATGGAAATGAAAAACACACGATTTTCGAATGAAATAGCGTGTGTTTCAAAAGTTGACCGGTTTAATTTTCAAGTAAAGTATTCCAGTTTTGCATGCGGGAAAAACTTTTCCATATAGGAATAAAGCTTACTTTTTATCTCCTCTTCTTCCTCTTTTTGATAAATATATTTGCCGATACCATATTTCCCCCATTTATATCTTCTAGCAGACTCATCCAATTCTAATTTCGTCATCGGGTAATTTTTTTCAATCACTCTCTTTGCAGGTTTGGTAAACCTGTGTTGAATAAACTCAAATGTGATATCCTTCCTTGCTTCCAGCGGCAACTCGGCATCGAGACGATCAAACATATGATAGTAGCCATCCTCCCATCCTTCATGCAAGTATATGGGTGCCACGATAAACCCTAATGGATAGCCGGCTCTGGCTACTTTACCAGCTGCTTCAATTCGCTTCACTAAAGGCGATGTGCCTGGCTCAAAATTTTTAATCACATAATCGGCATTGACACTAAAGCGAAATCTTGTTTTTCCATTATGTTTCGCATCCAGTAAATGATCAACATAATGAAATTTTGTCACAAAACGCAGCCTGCCAAGATCCGTTTTCCCAAAGTGTTCGATCGCCCGCTTTAACGTATGCGTCAGATGATCGAGGCCAACAATGTCGGAAGTACATGATGCTTCAAACCGTGTAATTTCAGGGGCACGTTCCTCCATATACTGATCAGCCGCTTCCAAAATCTCCTCCACATTGACGTAGGTACGTATATAAGGCTTCGATCCCATCGTTGTCTGCAAATAACAATAATGACAATGCCCCATACAGCCGGTCGCAAAAGGGATCGCATATTCCGCAGAAGGTTTCGATGTATCGAACTTAAGTGTTTTTCTGATGCCAACTACGAGTGTTGACTTTGCGATCCTGTACCGTTGAAAATCAGTATCACCAGGAAGATTTCTGACTTGATTATGTGAGGTGGTATAGTGAATTTCCACATCCATTTTCTCGAATTTTTCTTTTAGCTCCTGACCGAGCGGATAGTCCAAAGCCTTTGGTTCAAAGAAAACAAGCTGCGGCGTAAATGGTTTATTCATGTAGTTATCCCCATTCTATTCATACCCGAAATACTGTTCAAAGGCGTTTAAGGCATCGGCTTCGCTAGTGTAAACAGCCATTTCGTTTGTTAAGGGATAATAAGTTTCATACAGAAAAATAGCCAATTCATTGGGATTCTCCGGATTTTTCACAACGGCGGCTTCCTGTATATTTGCAACATTTTGTATATGAGGATTTCGGTAAAAGACGTATACAACGTCTCCTGGATTATAGGAGGTATACTCTTGATTTATTTCCATACCTTCACCTTCCTATCACGGTTTGTACTTTGCTGATTTGACAATATTAGCACCTCCTTTGTTCATTAGGATTTGTTACATCCCATAAGTTATTCGAAGCCTTAAAAAAAGAGAAAATAACATTTTCCAATTCCAAATTGGAGATAAGTATTTTTTTTAATATCTAGTAAAGAATAGTAACAGATATTTTGAATACAGGAGTGAATTGAATATGATTACGTTGCAAACGGAAATTGAGGGGAAAAGGGCTTATTTTGGGGCAGTTCGGGATATCTTTTATTCAATGGGATGTAGTTTTTGTAGTAATTTTGATTATGACCAAGGGAAATTTGATGCATTGTTATATCGTGATGGCGGAGAGTCTATTTATCTAAGAGTTCCTATATATGTTTTAGATGGTGCTTTAGATCATACGAATGCGTTGATTGAGTTTGGAACACCTTTTGTCATCAAGCATGTCGTTAATATTGGATTAGATCATGATGAAAACTCCTTCGTAACTGCTACCTCAGGGCTTGAGCAATTTCAAACACCATTGGATACAGACGGCTATATTTATGATAAAAGCAGATGGGAGAAAGCCGGTAATGAGGCAATTCAACAAGTATTTAGTTCGATCAATGGATTATTAGTTTCATAATGACAATTATTGAAAAGGCTGTGTTAAAAGTGAATGTTGATTTCCGTTCCAGGCGCTTCGCTTTCCGCGGGGCGGGCGGTGAGCCTCCTCGGCGCTAAAGCGCCTGCGGGGTCTCACCTGTCCCGCTGCTCCCGCAGGAGTCTCGCGCCTTCCACTCCAATCAACATTGTGCTCAAAATTAACATTGTACTTTAACACAGCTATTGAAAAAATCACGGCAAAGCACTTTAGAATTTTATTCAAGGAAAAAATATCGATGGCTCTTCATTTCCTCTTAAGTGAAACGAAGAGCCATCAATTATTTCCACGTCATCCCACGTTTTTATCTCTTCCATTAACTGAAATAATGCTTCATCTTTTCTTTTTTTCTAAATCATACAAGGTGGTGATGATAATCGAGAACAAACGAGGGTGAAGCGTTTTTTAATTCCATGCTCATGGCTACATATCCTAAACGAACAATAGTCATTGTTTCAGCTCATTCCCCTAGCTTTTTGTTCACCATTCCACCTCACCGCCAGATAGACGTTTGACTCCCCGAATCGATGCGATTTCTTCGATAAGTTGCAACATCGCAAGGTTCTTCTTTTTCGCTTCAATCATAATGTCAAAGTCTCGATTAAGTACCTTTGCCATTTTCAAAAAAGGAAGGATGAAGTCCAAAGAGACAAAATCTGCATGTGAACGATAGGCTTGATCTGATTTGGGCGAGGAAATATGAACCTTTGGAATCGTATTCCATGTGTTAAAGATCCGTGGTAAAAAAAGCGAAAGGTCAACTCCCCCCTTATTCGCCATAAAGTGGTGATAATCAAGAATCATCGGTATCTTTTCTTTTTCACAAGTAACCAAAGTTTCTTCAACATTATAGGTCTTGTCATCATTTTCCAGCGTCATTTGCTTTTTTATTTCGTTTGGTAATTTTTTTATATTTTGATGAAAACGTTCTAATGATGTATCTTTATCACCGTAAGCGCCGCCAATATGAATATTGATAATCCCTCTCTTCAATGCCTTCATTGCCTCGAGCATCTTATAATGGAAGTCCATATCCTTCACAGCATTCATGGTCACTTCTGTGCGCGGACTCGTGAAAAGGGTAAATTGATTAGGATGAAAACTCGGACGAAGCTGAAATTGTTGGATCAATTGTCCAAGCTCTTCCCAATCCGATTTGAAAGGAGTAATGAAATCCCACATCACTTCAGGATGGGTTGCTAAGGGGACTAATGAGCTTGAAAAACGGTATAATGTGATTTCGTGCGCGATATTATAATGCAAAATTCTTTTTGTATGTTGTAAATTTTGTGCCGTTACCAATTTGAGTTTTTCCATACGTTCATTTTTAGGAAGAGCTGCATACCGAGTAAAAGTTAAAGTTTTTGAAGGGCTTGCATCCCATAAACCTAATGCAGTCGCGACGTATCCAAAACGAATCTTCATCATTGTTCCCCTTATATATTTTTCAAGTTTGTAAGAGTAAATAGGAGAAAGGTAAAAACATTTATTACAGACGAATTGGATGAAAATTAAACTCTGTCAAATGCTTTTGGCGGTGATTCCATCCACCCTTTTTCAATCAAGATATTCGCTCCGTCATCGACAAATAAGCCAATGTTTATCAGAGTTTTTACATATAACATGCCTAAATCTCTTCTTCCGTTTACAGCAAGGGAGTTCCCAAATGACCTAATCTTCATGGAGAACATGTCCACTTTATGAAATAACATAATTTTATCCGAAAATGGAGGATTTGCAGATGTTGTGACTAAATGGTCTATAAACGATGGTGTTTGCAGGTGTTCAATTTGAAGTTTTTCCATGTATTGCTTCACTGATTTATCAGTCATATTTAAACCTCGTTTAAACAAAGCCTTTATCTTTTCATCTTTAACAGTCTGGTAAAATCCCAGTAATAATGCCTTACTTGTGGCGTTATTCTCAATGTTATCATAAAGATGGGTAATTTCTAATGCATGTAATGGTCTAACATCGCCAACAAAACCATTTAAGTAACTTTGATTTTTAATAAAATCAACTCCATCAGGTGTTGGAATAATAGGAGGTTTTGCAATTAATTTTTTTTCAACTAGAACATTGTTTATCTGCCCCAAAAGGATGCTAGTGCATTGATTGCAATAAACAAAAAACTCCCTTATTTCCTCCCTCATTGCTAATGGAACCGCTATTGCGTAAATGCTTAGACCTGCCTTAGCAGCATATTTTAAATAATGCACGTAAAATGCATCTTCATATAAACGCGGGGCACCAAGATTTATATCATCTTCACCAAATCCTGCAGGAATAGGAAAATTACCTTTCTTATAAAAACCTTCGATCCTCTGCATAAAGTCCTTAGATGCAGCTAAACCATTTTCCAATAGTGTCCGAATAGATTCATCCTCGCAATGTTGAAGAAAATAACTGATAATTTGTCCAGACATACTGTTTCCAACATAAGTAACCCAAAGTTTCCCCATTTCAACAGTTGTTAAAGGTTGATTTTCATCTAATTCCTTCGTACTTATATTGATTGGTTTTAATATATCCATTGGATTAATAATATCCATCAGTATTCCCCTTATCCTCGCATTTTCACTTATCACAATTGTAGTTTTACCAACACAACCGTTAATCATTACATACTTTTTTTACTAATTTTGATTTTAGTGTTTTAGTTGTACAAAAGAAGTTAGAAACCGAAAACATAAAAATACTCAGGAAGACTAATGTCATCCTGAGTATTTTTTATTCCCTTTTTTATTTTGATAAACGATGAGTCAGGCGGTAACTCTTGTCCGAGAATGTATCGAAGAATTAAATCAATTGAAGCAATAAAATATGCGAAAAAGAGGGCAGTCCGCCTTAATGACTACTGCCCTTGCACATCATTTATCCATTCCGAATTACTTCTTTGTCCTTAAAAATCCGTACTGCTTCCATTCTTTTCTTGGAAGGCCAAAACGCACCTTGCCCGAATATAGAGGTTAGAGCAGGAACTAAAAACGGTCTAACGATAAATGTATCCAATAGGATGCCAATTGCCGTTATTGTTCCAAAATGGACAAGGATTTGTATCGGTAATGTGGTTAAAACAGTAAACGTTGCAGCCAAGATAATCCCAGCAGAGGTAATAACACCGCCAGTTTCCGAAACACCTTCTTTAATTGCTCTTTTCAGCGGCATTTCCTTACTTTTTCTCCATATACTCGAAATCATGAAAATATTATAATCTTCACCGAGAGCTACAATAAAAACAAACGCGTAGAGGGGAATAAATCCTTGAATGGCTTCAACGCCAAAGCCATAATGTAAAATAATCCACCCTAAGCCTAATGCACTAAAATAAGACAAGAGAACAGTCCCAATTAAATAAACAGTAGCTGTGATTGAACGCAAATAGAGTAAAAGTAAAATGGCTATCAGGCCAATAATAAGTGGGATCACTAGGCTTGAATCCACTTTCGTTGTTTGACTTATATCATATTGTTCGGCCGTCATTCCTCCAATCCATATATTGCGTTCATCACCACCGGATTGCTTGATGTAGAATTGTATTTCTTTTTTAAGCTCCGGTATATGGGCCATTGCCTCATTCGAATACGGATTCATTTTCAATCCAATTTCATATTTGATGAAGGCAGGATCCTTCTCCCCTTTCACCGCATTGGAAACCTCAGCAACAAAAGGTAAGTTCTCTAGTTTCTCTTTCAAGTTCGCTTCCGAACCATTCCCTTTTACAATGACACTAATCGGGGCCAATTCACCAGGATTAAATTTCTTTGACAAAATGTCGAATCCTTCACGTGACGGCATATCTTTTGGGAAGGATGAGAGTGTGTCATACGTTGTTTCAATCTTTGTCGAAAATAGAGCAAATAGGCCTAATATTACGAGGGTTGTAAGCATAACTCTCCAAGGTTTAAAGCTGACAAGTTTTCCAACATATACACCTAAATTTGCTTTGTTTTTTCGCGTTTTTACTTCTTTCCCTTTTTTTACAGCCAATTTTACAGCCATCTCGTCTGTCCGAGGAACAAATGGATAAAAGGACGTTCTGCCTAGAATGCTTAAGAGTGCTGGAATAAGTGACAAACTCGCGGCCATCATAATCAAGATGGCTAAACTAAAGGGAATGGCAAACCGATGCACAGACCCATAATTTGCAACCAATAATACCAGCAAGGAGACAACAACGGTTAGCCCGCTCATAAAGATTGCCCCTGAGGAGAGTGAGAACGCGCGTCGAATGGCTGTAAATTTATCTTCCTCCTCCCGTAAATTTTTACGAAATTGCGCAATAATAAATAAGCAATAATCCGTCCCGGCACCAAATAACAGAACAGTCATAATGGAAATTGCTTGCGCATCAAATTCAATGATTCCATCTCTGCCTAACCACCCAAGAATAGGACTAATCAGCATATATGCCATTCCAACGCCGACAAGTGGAATAAGCGCCAAAATAGGCGAGCGATAAATAATCAGTAAAAAGAGAAGGACAATCGTCACTGTCCCGAATAATAATGAAAGATCTCCTCGACTAAATAATTCGGTGGCATCCACTGTTACCCCAGCTGGACCCGTTACCCTAACGAGTACATTCTTCTCATCCTTCAGACTACTCGTAAAAGGATCTTTTGGAAATATTGATTTTGCAGTCTTCTTCAGCTCTCCCAGACGATTTGATATCTCTGCTGTTTCAAGGTTTTTATCAAAAACAATCGGTAAAACAAGGGTTGTTCCATCCTTTGACGCTTGATTTTTTAAAACTGGAAGTGGAATGTCATGAAAAGGTGGAACAATCGTACCTTTAATCGGTTGATCCGTAAGCTTTTTTGTTAATCCTTGGATAGAAGCTAGATCAGCATCTGATAAACGACTTGCCTTGTACCACGTTAGTAAGGCTGGGGTCCCTTTGTTTGTACTAAATTCCCTATCGATGATTTCATTAGCCTTGGAAGAATCTGTTTCTTGCACGAAAATGTTAGCGCGTTCATTTTTTTGTGAATTTGCCTGTGGCAATAATCCATTCAACACCAGAATCAGCACAATCCAAGTAAATAAAGTGATCCATCGTCCTTTCCTTCCACTTACAAATGCTCCATACCGTTTGGCCCAGATTCGGATCATGGTTTTTCATCTCCCTCTCTCCTCCTTATCAGTTGATAAGTAATAAGCAAAAAAGAGGTGGCTGCTTTTATTAGCCACTTAATCCTTCAATAATGATGGTAACAATTAAATTCGATTTTCTTTCAGCTTCCATTTTTAGCTAATCCCTTCATTACTTATCAGCTGATTAGTTATATCTTATAAGATAATACCCATAAAATGTAATCATTTAAAAAATTATTGGAAATAAAACAAAAACGACTAAGCAAGTAATTCTAGTCGTTTTGTGATTCTTACTTCTTAATATTTGTTTTACTTTTTCTCGATAAGGTCTATGATCACGTTAATAAAACCAAAGAATGGCGGACAAATTCCTTCCGCCATTCTTTTATTAAAATTTATTATGCTCCTGGAGGGCGATTTTCAAAGTCATAATCAACCGGTTTAGGGGCAACGCGGGAATGTTCTAAGGCTGGCGTTTCTGGCCGTGCAATTTGATAAACGGATGCTCCCACAATTTCCGCCGTTTCTTGTAATTTGTTTTTATCAATTTTATCGATGGTATCTGCTGGAGTATGATACCATGGCTCAAGTGGCGAGTGAATGAACAGGGCTGCCGGAATTCCTAGCTCATGGAACGGCTGATGGTCACTGCGTCCCAATTGACCATACGGAACAACTTCACCCAATGCCGTTCTTGCACCTGCAGACGCAGCAAGATCTGTGACTAAATTTTTCTTTCCATCAATGGTATACATGATTAATCCGTTTGCAGCATGATCACCGCCGGCATCCTTACTGCCAATCATGTCCATTTGGAAGTGAGCTACAATCTTATCCGCCTCGGCATCACTTAATGTGCTGGCATAATGATAGGATCCTAACAGGCCTTTTTCCTCGGAGCCGAATGTAACGAAACGAAGTTCTGTATCAATTGGCATGTTGGACATGACTCTGGCAAGCTCTAGTACGGCCGATACACCTGAAGCATCATCGTTTGCCCCAGGGCCGCCTGGTACAGAATCATGGTGTGCTCCAATCATGACAATCTGGCCGGTATCCTTGTTTTTATGTGGTTTCATTTTGGCAACAACGTTGTAGGACGTTTTTTCTACAAGACCCGAACCGGATACTTTTAATTGAGCAGTGATAGGACCCGCTTTAATTTGATCTACTAAAGCCAAACCTTGGGCTCTGGTAATGCCTACAGCCGGAATATTCTGACCATAACTTGCTTGGCCAAACGCATTGGATGTCCCGGTGTTGTTGTACATAATGACACCAACCGCACCTTTATCCAACACGTTTTGGATTTTTTCAACAAAGGTGTTATCACCGCGTTCAATCAAGGCAATCTTCCCTTTTACAGAATCCGGTACCGTGCCGGCAATTGCTTTACCAACATTCACCACTTCTGCGGTTACCTCACCACTAAACGAGCCAGAAAAAACGTATGGATTTAGATTCTGTCCGCCAATTTCTACAATTCCTTTTACATTATTTCTTACAACATCATAGATTGGAAATGATTGTAGCTCCGTCTCATACCCATACTTCTCAAACTGGCTTTTTATGTACTGTGCTCCCTTTAGCTCTCCAGGAGTCCCGGCCGTCCGAGGTTCCTCCGATAATAAGGCAATCGTGTTATACATGTTGTCGGCACTAATTTTCTTGATGATCTTGTTGTCAAAGGCAGAGGCTGCATTTGAGTTTGGTGCTCCTCCATTTCCTTGTGCGTATACTCCATTGACGCTTAAAACTAGCCCTGCGGTTAATAATACTGACATCACTTTTTTCTTTTTCATTTGTACCCTCCTATTTCTAAAAATATGTAAGCGTTTCCGGTAGATTATCATTGATATTAATAGATTAGTAAACTTTATTAGTTTTACAAAAAGCATGAAAAATCTACGTTTCCGCTAACATTTTTCCTATAAAGATAGGTGGTATTATGCAGAATAATGTCGAAGAAGCAAGAAATAATCATTAATACTACCCAAACACTATATCAGATGCTAGGTAGGCAATAAGTGCTAATTCCTGGGTAAGTAGCCCCCCTTTACTTTACTCTATATTTATTTCCACACTCTCTCAATGGACACTGTTTTATTTTCACTTTTTAAAATAAATACATCGGGGTTACTAAGATTCCGCCATTCATCAAACCCAAAATCTTTATTAAAATACTTTAATAGCAGAGACAGTAAGTTTCCGTGTGATACAATAATCGTATTTTCAGTTTCACCGACAAAAACTTCCTCTACCACTCCAACAATTCTTTGCATTGCTTCCCGGCTGGACTCTCCCCCTTCAAATTTCAGATCAAGGTCATCTAACGTTGCGCTCAGTTTTTCAAGCCAATCAGGAAGATTATTATTGGAAAGTACACGTTCTGTTAATCGCGGCTCCTCCTCTATCGGAACCTGTAATAGCATAGCAAGCGGCTGAATCGATTGAATCGCGCGCATAAATGGGCTAGAAATAATCCGATCAATTTTGAAAGTGGAAAAAAACTCAGTTAATTCAACCGCTTGTCTAAAACCTCGTTCAGATAGCTGTGCTTCGAATGGCTGTCCCTCGGCCTCACAATGCCTTATTAAATAAATCCTCTTCAAGCATATCCCTCCATCAAGTACTTTTTTTCTCATAATTTTTTATAATATCATAATTTTAGAGCATTACCTTCATGACAACTTCATCACCGACGCCCTCCTTTAACAACCAATCATGGGAAAAGGAGGATGTTCCCATGTCCTTGAATAATTTCATTTCCGTTTTAGAAAAATAAAACAGTGTGTTTTCTGCAAACAATGTAATGTCATAATAAAAGGAGGTAATCAAATGAAAAAAACATTTGCACTAGTATTTAGTGTGATATTACATATGCTTATAATGATCTCTCCTGCTAATGCAATCGGAAATAACCCCAGCAATATTTATACAGTCAAATCTGGAGATACTTTACCGGCAATTGCAATGAAATACGGTACATCTGTAGAAAATTTAAAAGGTGCTAATGGATTGCTATCCGATACATTACTAGTTAATCAGAAATTATTTGTTCCGATTATTTATGAAGTTGCTGCCGGAGATACACTAGAAACGATTTCAGAAGCCTATACTTCTTCAGCTCAGATCATTAAAACAACAAATGGACTATCATCAGATCAACTCTATTTAGGGCAGCAATTAATGATTCCTCCTAAAAGAATGACCATCCAAGGACAGTATATTCTTTTGACCAAGGAGGAATTTAGGGATTGGTTATTTCACAATCAATTTAATCGAAAAATAACTATAATCCAACATCATCACACGTGGTCACCGTCCTATAAGCAGTTTTATGGCTCCAATCATTTTAAATTGTTGAAAAGCATGGAGAATTTCCACATTAGAGAGAGGAAATGGAAGAATATCGCACAAAATATCACTACCTTTCCGGATGGCAAAGTAGCAGTGTCCAGGCCATTTAACAGCGCTCCCGAAGGTTCAATTGGTTCAAAGGCTAACACTCCAGGGATCGCCATCGAAAATGTTGGCAACTTTGATATCGGTCATGACGTCATGACCGAAGAACAAAAAGAAACGATAGTGTATATCACGGCTTTGCTTTGTATAAAATTCGGGTTAACTCCTTCCATTGATAGTATCACGTATCATCATTGGTGGGATTTGAAAACGGGCGAAAGAGTGTTAGATAACGCTCCTGAATATAATGTTAAAACATGCCCCGGCACTGGCTTTTTCGGGGGCAATTCCACAACTAGTGCAAGAAATCATTTTTATCCCCTTGTGTCGCGTAAAATGCAGGAAATTTTAGGATCCAGGCAATGAAGTTAAGACCTTCTTTCTGGGGAAATGATGATTCTCCATTCTGTTAAACCAAAATTGACCTCACAGACGAGGTCAATTTTTCAATTCGCTGAAAAAACTCATTTTTCGCTGATAAATGGTGTAGATTGGAGGTTAGTATAAAAAATAGACACCGGCTTTGGCGTCATGTTTAAATCATATCAAGACGAAAAAGGACGTGTTTAACATGGCGAAAAAAACCACTTATCCAAAAGAATTTAAAGAATATGTTACCAAGCTAGTAGTTCTGGATGGCCGAAAGATAGTTGATATTTGCCAAGAGCTCAATATCCC